>DATDUW010000050.1:0-4657 GCA_035290185.1 Patescibacteria group bacterium | reverse complement strand
TCGACGGTATCGCCGTGCGCGTGCCAAGCCTGGACGTCTCCCTTTCCGACTTTACGTTTCTCCTCAAGAGAAAGACAACCGTGGAAGAAGTGAATAAAGCCTTTCGCAAGGCCGCGCAGTCAGCCAGGTGGAAGGGAATTCTCGAAGTCTCTGACGTGCCGCTCGTCTCCTCTGATTTCGTCCAAAATTCCTGTTCCTCGATCGTGGACACGGAAATGACCCGCGTGGTGGACGGCGATCTCGTCAAGGTGCTTGCCTGGTACGATAACGAGTGGGGATATTCCGTGCGTCTTATGGATATAGCTGAACTTATTGGAAGATTGTCGTCTTGATACAAGGATAAGAGCGCTCGGCACAAATCCGCTGGGCGTTTTTCTATGACATGGTGGCTCTACGATCTCGTGATTATTTTCTCGCTCCTCGGAGGAGCCTGCGGGTTTATCTGTGTGATGACCAGCAGAACCCGCCGTCACTTTGGATCCATCAGCCGCGGCTTTCTCCTTTTTGGCATTGCTACCGCGTGGCTTACTCTTTTTTATGGGAGTTTCCTGGAGCCCCGCTTGCTGGTTGTTCGTCCTTTTTCCGTTGTTCTTTCCGGAGCGCCGTCGCAGAAGGTAACCGCAGCCGTCGTTGCAGATTTGCATCTTGGCCCTTACAAAGGAGAAAGGTGGATGCGGCAGGTGGTTGAGCGCATTAACGCCCTTCATCCAGACCTGGTTTTTCTGGACGGAGATTTTGTGTTTGATGATCCTGCAGCTGCTTCTGAATTTGCGCCGTTGAAGGAGTTGCGAGCGCCGTTGGGCGTCTTTGCTGTGACCGGAAATCACGATTACCAGTGGGGAAGGGATGCGGAAATTGTGCGCGCCCTGGAAACGTTTGGAGTGACAGTACTCAGAAATCAGTCGCGGCGCTTGGAGACGAAAGACGGAAGCTCTTTTGTGCTCGCTGGCATAGACGACCTGTGGTATGGAGCTGAACTCCGAAAGGCGCTTGAGGGGGTTGTCTTGGAAGAGACGGTTCTTCTCCTTTCTCATAATCCGGATGTTGTCTCCTTCCCACGTGCACGGTTTGTCGATTTTGTCATCTCGGGTCATACCCACGGGGGGCAGATTCGTTTGCCTTGGATCGGTTCTTTGGCACACATGCCAACGGCGCTGGGAAACGCTTTTGACAAAGGCCTGTTTTCCTTCAACGGACAATCGTTATTTATTACGTCCGGCGCAGGAGAAATGGGGCCAAGAGCCCGCCTTTTTGATCCTCCTGAAATTGCCTTTCTGGATATTCATTTTTGAGGTATCCTGAAAGCGATTTTGTAAAGAATAGGATGTTTCGTTCTGCAACCAAAGGAGAACGTCCTAAAGAAGAAAAAAATTCTTATGCGCTTGCGTGCTATCCGCAACGTTAAATCGCTCAAAGGAAAACGGGTTCTCGTTCGTATTGACGCGAACGTTCCCATTCGTCGGGGACGTGCGGTGGATGGTCCACAGGGAAAGATCGCGCGAGCGGCCGTGGATTTGGAATGGCTTCGGCAACACGGGGCGCGTACCGTCGTCATAACACACTTGGGTCGTCCGCAGGGCCGGCGTGTCGGCGCCTATTCCGTGGCGCCTGTGGCGCGTCGGTTGGAAGAGCTTTTGAGCACAAAGGTTGCCATGTGTCGGGAAGCCGTGGGCCCGTGTGCACGTCGGTGTGCGGAGAAGTTGGAAGAAGGGGAAATACTCCTGCTCGAAAATCTGCGATTTTATCCCGGAGAAGAGCAGAATAGCCGTTCCTTCGCCCAGGGACTTTCCGCCCTGGCGGATCTTTATGTGAACGATGCTTTTGCCGTCAGTCACCGCGCCCACGCCTCCGTAGACGCCATTGCCGAAGAATTGCCTTCCTATGCCGGACCTCTTCTTGTTCATGAGGTGTCTGTCCTTTCTTCTCTTTTGCATGCGGAGCGGCACCCGTTCGTCCTGGCCATCGGCGGTCTCAAGATGACGACCAAGCTTCCTGTCCTTGAACGTCTTCTTCCCCATGTAGACCGCGTTCTTATCGGCGGCGCGCTCGCCCATGCCTTTTTTAAAGCCCAGGGGATCGCTATTGGAAAATCCGTTTATGAACCCGAAGGGGTCTTGCTCGCACGCAACCTTTTGAAGGATTGGCCTGGCAAGATCCTGCTTCCAACGGATGTCTACGTGGCACGCCGGTTGAGTTCGCAATCCAAACCACGTCTGGTTTCTTTGAGGGAAGTCGGAACGAATGATTATATCGTGGATGTGGGAGAACAAACATTGGAAGCCTTTTTGCCCGTCATTCAATCCGCCCGTATGGTTGCTTGGAACGGTCCGTTCGGTTATACAGAAGTTCCGGCGTTTTGTGTGGGGAGTCATCATTTGGCCCGCGCGATCGCTGCGCGTACAGGGAAAGCCAAAACAGTCGCCGGCGGCGGTGACACGCTTCCTGTTATCGATTCTGCTAAGCTTGTTGACCATTTTACCCTGCTTTCTACTGGCGGCGGAGCCATGCTTGAGTTTTTGGCAGGAAAAGAATTACCAGGGGTGGAGGCAGTGAAGGTCGTATAGGGGAAAAAAAGGAGAAATTAAAAATGAGCCCTATGTCAACCATCGAACTCGTTCATTCTCATGAAATTCTCGATTCTCGTGGAAATCCGACCGTACACGTCAGTGTTCTTCTTTCCGACGGGATAACGGCTTCGGCTTCGGTTCCGAGCGGCGCATCAACCGGAAGCCATGAAGCGCTCGAGCTGCGCGACGGGGATCCGAAGCGATACGGGGGAAGAGGCGTTCTCAAAGCAGTCCGCAACGTAAACAAAACTATTGGCCCAGCTCTTAGCGGAAAGAACGTGTCAGAACAGCGCGAAATGGATCGTCTCATGATTGGTCTTGATGGGACTCCCAACAAACGACGGTTGGGAGCCAACGCGATTCTGGGCGTATCGTTGGCTTGTGCACACGCGGCAGCAAAAAGTCGGAAGCTTCCACTCTATGCCTATTTACGAGAGGTTTATGAGTTACCGAAGGGACCTTATCGAATGCCCTATCCAACCATGAATGTGTTGAATGGCGGTGCTCATGCCGGATGGGTATTGGATTTTCAGGAGTTCATGATTGTCCCGCGTCAGAAGACATTTCGGGAGCGATTGCGCTGTGGAGCAGAAGTTTTTCATGCCCTTGGGGGATTGTTGAAAAAGAAGGGATACCCCACTCTCGTTGGCGATGAGGGCGGGTATGCTGTTCCGTTTAAGACAAACGAAGAACCGCTCAAGTGGTTGTCTAAGGCCGCAGAAGCGGCTGGATATGCATTGGGGAAAGATATTCAGTTTGCCCTGGACCCAGCAACATCCGAACTGTATGACGCCGGATCGAAGACCTATCAGCTCCGAAAAGAAGGGAAGAAGCTGTCTTCGCCCGCGCTTATCAGCCTTTGGAAAAGATGGGTGAAGACCTACCCGATCCTTTCTCTTGAAGATGGCCTAGCAGAGGACGACTGGGAGAACTGGACGAAATTGACAGCGGAGATTGGGAATCGAGTCACGCTTGTGGGCGATGATTTGTTCGTGACGAATCCGGATCGCCTTCGGCAGGGGATCGAACGAAAGGCTGGTAATGCGATTCTTATTAAACCAAACCAGATCGGGACGCTTTCGGAAACCATGGATGCCATTTTGCTTGCGCAGAAGAATGGGTACAAAGTTTCCGTCTCCAATCGTTCGGGCGAAACGTGTGATACCACGATTGCAGATTTTGCCGTGGCTGTGAATGCGGATTTTCTCAAGGCGGGTTCTCTTTCGCGTGGTGAACGGCTGGCCAAATACAATCGGCTGCTTGAGATTGAAGAGGAAATTTTATGAATCAACCCCCCGCGTCTCCAGACAGTGTCTTCCGTCCACCCGAGATTCCTCGTTCAGAGGAATGGAGGAAAAATGAGGAAGAAAAAAATCAAGAGAGAGAGAGATCTCTATTGGCGATAAATTTTGGTCGCTTCTCACGCAACGGTTGGGAATCAATAGGGACGCGGCAGGAGATAATCCAGAGAGAATCCGGATCATTTTTAACTCTTCAGATCCTTATTTTGAGGAAGCGAAGGCCAGGGCTCTCAAGGCCCGAGGAGATATTAAAGGGAAGGTGGAAGTCATTATTGGAAAATATTCTACCCAAGACGGGTCGATTTCTTTTAACGTCTCTGCTCAGACGTTGGGTCCAGACCTCGTTCCCCATATCGTTCATGAACTTGTCCATTTTGCCCAGGATCTTTCGGGAAAATATCCGGATATGCGGCGTAGGAAAGGGGTGGATACCGAATCTCCTTGGGAAAAGGAGGCCTATCGGCTCATGAAGGATCTGGCCGAATATTTTGAGCGGTACTGCGAGATTGAAGATAGTTTGGTTTGAAAAAATTGATGGGAGACGGCAAAATTAAGTTTGTTATTTTAATTTGACATTTTCGTAGAAATGTGATATCCTTTTTTTGTTTGGGAATGATATTTCTCTCTTATTTTGCTCTTTAAAACGCTTTTTTGGCTTAATAGACATTTTGGGTTGCTGGAAACAACCGATGGAATCATTCCTTCGGTTGTTTTTGTTTCTTCTGTTTAGAAGGAATTGAGAGGATGGCTTCAATCATCTTTTTCTTCGTCTCCAGGTTCATTCCTCGA
>DATDUW010000049.1:0-5175 GCA_035290185.1 Patescibacteria group bacterium | reverse complement strand
ATGCGATCCATTTTTTGGCAACCGGGGCGGTTGGAGAGGCTTTGGAACTTGGTTCCCTTGGACCAGATGGCTATCGTCCGCTCCCAACGCTTGAGACCGGTCAGATCGGCTATGTTGTGACAGGGTTCAAAGACCTTGCTTCATGCCGTGTGGGCGATACGGTTGCCAAGGAAGGATCAGAAGACATTGTTCCTCTTCCCGGTTACCGTGAAGTTCAACCCATGGTGTTTGCCGGTCTCTTTCCCAAGGAAGGAAACGATTATCAGCACCTGCGGGAATCCATGGAAAAATTAAAGCTCAATGATGCGGCGTTGACCTATGAGCCAGAACACGCGCCTTCTATTGGTTATGGATTCCGTTGCGGATTGCTCGGACTCCTCCATTTGGAAATCGTTAAAGAGCGCTTGAGGCGCGAATATGGCATGGACGTGATCGTGACCGTTCCGTCCGTGGCCTATCACGTTTCGAAGACGAATGGGACCAATCTTGTGGTGAAGAGTCCCCTGGAACTTCCGGAAATGTCCCAGATTCGGGTGCTTGAGGAGCCGTGGATGAGGGTTGACATCGTTGTTCCCAAGACATCCATCGGTCCGGTTATGACCCTGGCTCAGGAGCGCCGCGGGATTTATCAGACGACCGAATATCTTTCGGAGAATCGGGCCATCTTGCATTATGAATTACCCCTCGCGACCATTCTTGTAGATTTCTACGATCAGTTGAAAAGTGCCTCTTCCGGTTATGCTTCCTTCAACTATGAATTTTTTACGTATCGGCCGGCTGATCTCGTCCGTCTCGATCTTCTTGTGGCCGAAGAACCCGTAGACGCTCTTTCTGTCCTCGTGTATCGTGAGGAGGCGGAACGCGTTGGCCGCCGTATGCTCGAGGCTCTGAAGGAATCCATCCCCAAACAGTGGTTCGTCATCAAATTCCAGGCAGCGGTGGGAGGGAAGATTGTTGCATCGGATCGCCTTTCTGCTTTGCACAAGGACGTGACAGCTAAACTCTATGGAGGGGACGTGACACGTAAACGCAAGCTGCTTGAAAAACAGAAAAAAGGAAAGGCTCGCATGGCCGAGCTTGGCCGTGGAGGCGTGGAAATTCCTTCGGATGCGTACTTGCGCGTTCTGCGACGTGCGAGCGGTGCTTCGGAATAAGAAAAACGTATGCGTCATCAGAAAGCAAGGAGCGTTTGGGCTGTTGTGAGTCTGTTGGTGGCCGTAAGCATGATTTTGACCATGGTCTTGTTCGGTTTTTAGCAAAGATCGAATTTTTTGTTCTTCTCTCCTTTTTGTGTTGGAAAAACATTGGGTGATTGCGGAGCAAGCCCCTGCCGAGGCACAGCGGCTTTTTCCCGAATGGTCGCGGGTTCTTTTTCAGCTTCTGTGGAATCGCGGCGCGCGACATCAAGAGGACGTGGACATTTTTTTGGGGCCGGATTTCGCGCGTGATACGCACGCCTGGACGCTGTTTCATGAAATCGACGCAGCCGTGAAGCGGATTTTTTTTGCTTTGGAAAAAGGGGAGATCATCACGGTCCATGGGGATTATGATGCGGATGGTGTTTGCGGGTCGGCGATCCTCCTTTCAACCTTGAGAGACCTCTGTCGTTCCTTTGGATTCGATGCCTCAAAACTTACGTCCTACATTCCCCATCGGGAAAAGGAGGGCTATGGGTTCAGTCCAGCAACGGCTGAACACCTGCACGAACACGAAAAGACGAATTTGATCGTGACCGTGGATTGCGGCATTACCAACGCGCCGGCCATTGCCAGGGCTGCGGAGCTTGGGATGGAAACCATCGTTTGCGATCATCATGCGCTTTCCGGGGATCCGCCCGAAGGCGCGATCCTCCTCCATCCGTTGGCGCCGGGAGAGACCTATCCGAATAAGCGCCTATGCGGAGCTGGCGTGGCGTTTAAACTAGCTTGTGCCCTTTTCGAAGAGGCGCGGCGTCGGGGGGCAGCGATCCAGGAAGGAGTGGAAAAGTGGCTGCTTGATCTTGTCGCGATCGCGACGATTACAGACGTCATGCCCTTACAGGGAGAGAACCGTGTCCTTGTTGCCTTCGGTCTCCGGGTTCTCAACAAATCGCGTCGGCCGGGTCTTTTGGCTCTGTTTGAGGCGGCAGGCATTAAGCCAGGAGCAATGGATGCGCACGCCATTGGGTTTCAAATTGGTCCGCGGTTGAACGCGGCTGGACGTATGAGTCATGCGTCAGAGGCGTTGGAACTTTTGCTTGCCGAGGATCCGTTGGAAGCCTCGCGCCTTGCTTCTGTTTTGGATGAGCGCAATGCGGCTAGAAAGCAAGCAAGCGAACGAATCTATCAGGAAGCAAAGATTCAGCTCGGAGATCCCGGAGACCGAAAGGTCCTTTTTGCCGTGAAAGAAGGATGGCCGGCCGGCTTGGTCGGGCTTGTGGCCGGAAAGCTCGTTTCGGATTTTGATCGTCCTGTTTTCGTTGTGGGAAAAACCGGTGAATCCTATACCGCTTCTGGGCGCAGTGTCCCGGGCTTTGATATAACCGCTGTCTTGACTCCTGCTGCGCCGTGGCTTGACCGATTCGGCGGGCACGCGGAAGCATGCGGTTTTTCCGTAACCGGTACGGAACGATTTGAGAAAGCAATCGAGGAGGTCACACAACAGGCCGAGGTCGTTTTGGCCGGGGAAAGGCCTCCGTCTGTTCTTTCTATTGATGCCGAGATTGATTTTTTTGAAACGGATTGGGATCTTGTGGAGGCCTTGGAGCGTTTGGCTCCGTTTGGAAATGGAAATCCGGTTCCGACGTTCGTTTCGCGCGGCGTGCGCGTGATTGGTATGGATACGGTCGGTGCAAACGGGAAACATTTGCGGCTTTCGCTTCAATCAGCCGATGGGAAGACGGTCCGCAAAGCTATTGGCTTCGGTTTTGGTGCTCTTGCCAAGGCTTTGCATCTTGGAAAAACCATTGACGTTGCTTATGAATTTCAGGTGAACACATGGAATGGAAATCGGGAACAACAGCTGAGGGTGGTGGATATTCGATAGGTGTGAAAAAATGATGGGTATGTTGTCTCTTCGTATTTACACCGATGGGGGTGCGCGCGGGAATCCTGGTCCAGCCGGGGCCGGCGCTGTTTTGAAGCGCCTATTACCGGATGGAACGGAAAGGGAGGTATTAGCAACGGTCAGCGATTTTCTTGGCGAGATGACAAACAACCAGGCAGAATATGAAGCAATCATCCGTGGGCTTGAAAAAGCAAGGGTGCTGGGAGCAGAAACCGTTGAGCTCGTCATGGATTCCGAACTGGCCGCAAAACAGATTCGGGGAGAATACCGGGTGAAAAATGCTGCCCTCGCTGTTAAATTCTTGCGTGTTCACGATCTTCTCTCTGGTTTTCAACGCTTCACAGTCCGTCATATTCCGCGCGAGCGAAACCTGGAAGCGGATGCTTTGGTGAATCGAGCGATGGATCGTCGCTTTTAAAAAGGGTTATGACGGGCTATGATGTCCGATGTTTCTCGAACTATGTCGTTCATCGTCTATAACACCCTGACACGCTCCAAAGAACCGTTCGTTCCAATCCATCCCGGGGAGGTTCGCCTCTATGCTTGTGGCCCGACCGTTTACAGTTTTGCCCATGTCGGGAACATGCGCACGAATGTTTTTGTCGACGTGCTTCGGCGTGTTTTGGAATACAATCGATTCGTTGTCCGTGCGATCATGAACATCACAGACGTAGGTCATTTGACCGGCGATGGAGATGAGGGGGAAGACAAAATGTTGGGAGCCATGCGGCGCGAGGGGAAGACAGCGTATGAGATCGCTGAATTTTATACCCAGGCTTTTTTGGAGGATTTGAAGCGACTGAACGTGAAGTCCGCCGATGTTTATCCGCGCGCAACGCAACATCTTCCTGAACAGATAGCGTTGGTGAAAAAATTGGAGGAAAACGGCTTGACGTATCGTACGTCGGACGGTCTTTATTTTGATACGGCAAAGTTGCCGTCGTATGGTCGACTGTCCGGGCAAAAGGCAGAGGAGAAGATGGCCGGAGCCCGGGTGGACATGGGAGAAAAAAAACACCCGACGGATTTTGCCCTGTGGAAATTTTCCTACCTTCATGGGAGGTCATTCGACCTCACCCAGGATGACGCTTCCAAGCAGCGCCAAATGGAATGGGATTCCCCGTGGGGAAAAGGGTTTCCCGGTTGGCATGCGGAATGTTCCGCTATGTCAAAAAAATATCTGGAAGTTCCCTTTGACATTCACGCGGGAGCCATCGACCTGATTCCCGTTCATCATGAAAATGAGATTGCTCAAACCATGGGCGCGGATGGGGTCCCGGAAGCAAACGTCTGGATGCACGGCGCTTTTTTGACCGTCGATGGTCAGAAGATGGCCAAGTCACTTGGAAATGTTTATCGGATACAGGATTTGATCGAGCGTGGATACGATCCGCTGGCGTATCGATATTTTTTGCTTCAGGGGCACTATCGAACCACGGTCAATTTTACGTTCGAGGCCTTGGATGCCGCGGCAAAAGCCCTGGAACATCTGCGTGGGTTCGTTGCCTCGGCCGGAGAGCCAGCGGCGGAAGGGTGCGCGGAGGATGAGCAGAGATTTCTCGCGGCGATCAATGATGATTTGAATCTTCCGCAAGCACTGGCTGTTGCCTGGGGAATGGTTGGAGATGAGAAAAAATCAAAAGGAGCGCGGGTGGCTTCCTTAATGAAGTTTGATGACGTTTTTGGGTTGAGGCTTGAAGAGGCTCGGCAGCGGGGGCCGGAACGAATTCCAGAAGAAATCTTAGATTGGGCTCGGCAGCGGGAACAGCTGCGTTTGAAAAAGGCTTTTCAGGAAGCGGACGTTCTGCGCGCCAGAATCGAGGCCGCGGGATTCCTGGTCGAGGACACACCGTCCGGTCCACGCGTCCAGAAGATGGATCGGCAATCCCCATGCGAAAAAGAGAGGGTTGTGTTAGAATAGGGACGTTCTATGGCTAAATCTGGAACGAAAAATCACGAAAAAGATCAGAACGATTTTTTGGCTGTCGCGGACCAGGGAGCGGAGGGTTCCAAACCGCCTTTGGAGACAGAAACTCGTTCCGTTGAAATCCGATCCCAACCGGAATCCCTTTCCGAAAAACGGGAAGAGCGCGAACGAGAAGAGAAAAAAGAAGGGCCGGAAAAAGCAGA
>DATDUW010000048.1:0-3245 GCA_035290185.1 Patescibacteria group bacterium | reverse complement strand
CTCCGACCATTCTTTTTAACGGAAAAACTGCCACAAAAAGGGCAGTTTTTTATGTGTCATACAAAATATCTTCTACTCTAGGCTTACCTGAGCCAAAAAACAATGTTTTGAGCAACCCAAAATGTCTATTAACTCGATTTTCGTCATCGTCTTGAACTTTTCCCTTTTTTTGTTTATCCTAAGAAGGTAGCGGGATGAAATTATGGAACCTGTCCGCATTGACTTTCTGAAACAAACCTATCGTTTGGACGCGGAAAAACCGCGAGCCGCTCTTTTTTTTGTCCGGCTGTTTGCGGCTGCCATCCTTTTTACGGCCGTGGGAGGGGCTGTTTTTTCCTATCAGGTTGCCTCAAGCGGGACAGGCGCGGACAGCGGCGGATTCGTCTATGCGACCCTGCGACACTTCATACAAGCCGATGAGAAAAAAATGCAGGGCGAAGAAAACGACCGGATCAATGTTCTGCTTCTGGGTGTCGGGGGCGAGGGTCACGAAGGTGCAGAGCTGAGCGACACCATCCTTCTGGCCAGTCTCCAGCCATCGACGAACAAACTTGGCCTTCTTTCCCTTCCCCGCGACCTTGCTGTCCCGATTCCTGGATACGATTGGAGAAAGGTCAACAGCGCCAATGCCTATGGAGAAAGTGAAAAAGACGGTTATGGCCCCGTGCTCGCAAGCCAGGTAATCGGAAACGTCTTGGATCAAGAAATCCCCTACTACATCAAAGTCGATTTCAACGGTTTTGAAACACTCATCGACAAACTCGGCGGAATCGATGTCTACGTGGACAGGCCGTTTACGGATGCGGAATATCCCATCCTCGGACGTGAGACCACGAACTGCGGAACAACGGAAACGCTCCTCAACGAACAGGGCGAAGAGATCGCAGTTCCAACTTACGGTTGTCGATTCGAAGTCCTTGCCTTTCAAGAGGGCTGGGCACACATGGACGGTGCCACAGCGCTTCAATATGCCCGCTCAAGGCATGGCACCAACGGCGAAGCGTCTGATTTTGCCCGCAGCCGGCGGCAGCAAAAAATCCTCACGGCCGTTAAAGAAAAAACTCTGCAAGTGGACACCCTCCTTCATCCTACAAAAATTTCTGCGCTTTTCGATACCGTGCGCGAACACGTCCAGACGAATCTGGCTTTTTGGGAAATCATCCGCCTGGCGGATTTCGCCCGAAAGCTTGACAGTGATAAAATCGTCTCCCGTGTCCTCGACGCTTCCCCCGACAGCCCCCTCTATGCAACGTCCATCAACGGAGCGTACATGCTTCTCCCTAAAAACGACGACTGGGGGGCCGTGCGTGGCGTGGCTGTTAATCTCTTAGATGTCGCCTATTCCGCAGAGGGAGAAAAGCCTCCCAAACCAAAATTCGTCCGAATCGAAATCCAAAATGGGACGAAAATTAGCGGGTTGGCATTTGAAACATCACAACTCTTGCGGGAAAAAGGTTACAACGTGGTCAAAATTGACAATGCGGCCGAACGCGGCTACACGCACACCGTCATCTATGACCTCACGAACGGACGGCAGGCAGAGGATCTTCATGCCCTGCAAGAAATGCTCCAAGCGGATATTTCCATGTCCGCCTCCGGGTGGCTTTTCTCTGCCGACGTTTATCCAAAAGAGTTGACCATGACAGACGATGTTGAAGAAAAAGCAACAGCTGATCGTGTAGATTTCCTCGTCATCCTCGGTGAAAATGGAACAGCTCTGGTAAAAAAATAAGTATGTCTGAAACGGTTCGCCTTCCGATCATTGCTCTTGTCGGCCGCACGAACGTAGGAAAATCCACGCTATTCAATCGACTCACCGAACAGCGCGAAGCGTTGGTCTCGGCTGTGCCCGGAACCACGCGCGACCGTCAGGAAGGCGAGGTCCTCTGGCAAGGGCTTTCTTTTACCTTGGTGGATACGGGTGGGCTGGACGTTTCGCCAAACAACCCTATCGAACAAGAAACGGTCCGCCAGGCACAGCAGGCCATTCGCCATGCCAACCTCGTCCTTTTTGTCGTGGATGTTCAATCAGGCCCCCTCCCCCAAGATCGGGAAATTGCCCGTGCGCTCAAACGGTCGGGAAAACCCGTCCTTGTTGTAGGAAATAAAGCTGAATCCCCTTCCAAACGTGCATCTGTTCATGCACCGGAGTGGCAGCTCGCCGGCCTGCCGGAACCGATTCCTGTTTCGGCTTTGCGTGGCACGGGCACGGGGGACCTGCTCGACGACGTCTACCGCGTTTTGCGCCGAAGCGGTTCTCCTCCTGCCGCGTCCGTTCAACACGCGGCTGTACGTGTCGCAGTTATTGGCAAGCCGAATGCAGGAAAATCATCCCTGCTCAACGCTATCCTCAAGGAGGAGCGCTTCATTGCAAGCCCCATAGCCCACACGACCCGCCAACCCATCGATACGCTCATCACCTGGGAAAACCAACCCTATCTACTGGTCGATACGGCAGGAATGAGGAAGCGTGGCAAAAGCCGCAAAGCCGGAGGTCTTGAAGAGGAAGGTGTTGAACGAACCGTCGAAACGCTGCGACGCACCGACGTGGCCCTGTTTGTTCTGGATGCAACCGAACCGCTCACAACCCAAGACCGCACCCTGGCCGGCCTCCTTGAAAAATCAAGGGTCGGCGTGGCTCTCGTTGTCAACAAATGGGATCTTGTGGAAGGCAAGACGATTGAAAGCGTCCCGGCTTTCATCGAATATGTTTATCATGCCTTTCCCTTCCTTACCTGGGCTCCGCTCGTTTTTACCTCTGCCAAAACCGGGCAACGGACGGAAAAACTTCTCCCGCTTGCACGAAAAATCCAGGCAGCCCGCCTAACCGAAATTCCCCCCGAAGCCCTGGACGCTTTTTTAAAAGAAGCTATCCGCCATCGCGGCCCCATCCGCGGCAAAGGGCCGCAGCCCCCCAAAGTCTTGGGCATAAGCCAGGTTGGCACAGCCCCCCCCACGTTCGTGGTCACGCTGCGCGCCAAACGCACCGACGTGATCAGTCCAAGTTACTTACGCTATCTGGAAAATCGCCTCCATGAAAAGATAGATCTCGAAGGAACACCTGTCCGTGTCCTCGCACGTATCCCGACTCTGGGCGCAGCAAAACCCACGGCATAAAATCCCATTGTCTTTCTGGGCGGAGCCCCGTTGGTTTCGAAGATACAGTGTGCAATGACCATTGTTTTATGAAATTAATTGTCGGCCTCGGCAACCCAGGAAAGGAATATGAAAAAACCCGCCATAAC
>DATDUW010000047.1:0-6505 GCA_035290185.1 Patescibacteria group bacterium | reverse complement strand
GGCGGGTTCGTTCGCGTCCTGCCCCGAGGCCGGCTTCGTCACTCAGGGCGGCGACTGTGACGATACCGACCCCACTATCTTCGAGGGCTGTGAGTAGCGGTTCTCGATCCGGCCAGCTCACCTGAGCTCGGCCACCTTCCCCTGGCATTGGGAGGAACAAAACACAACATCATTTCCGCGAGCCAGGCGCGGAACTTAGGCCAAACAACTTCGGTCGGAGCATCGCACGGATGGGTTTTAAACCCATCCCTACGAACTTGCTCCGGCCCGACCACGTGCGCGTGATCCACGGATCGTGCGCAGATGATCGAAAAAAGACCCCTCCTTAATCCTCCCCTTAAATAAGGAAAGGAAACACACAAAAATCCCCCCTTTAAAAGGGGGGATTTTTGTAACACCAGGTCATGTGGTAAACCACACTTGAATGTCTTCATTACAACACGAATTTTTTCTTTTGTCAGACGACTCTGTGGAAAACTAGGCGGCTTGTCGATCTGATTCTGGTGAGATTTCCGTTTCTTGGGATTCGGACACTGCTCCCTGTTCACGTTCTTGATCTGCCAAAATTTGTTGTCGCCACTGTTCTGCCCGATAGACGAATTCGAGGACCGCGCGCGCAAGCTCTGGATTTTTCTTCCACTCTTCGGAAGAAGGAAAACGATCTTTCAGCCATCCGGATGCAAAATTCCTGATGGTCTGAAGTTCCAAAAGAATTCTCGTCTGATCCTGTGTTTTTCCGGCTTCAGCTAACGCGTTTGTCATCTCTTGAAAAACTCCACGATCCTCTTTTTCTGGTCCCTCTGATGATTCTAACAGCCGATTAAGCGACGTAACGGATTCCTGAATGGTAAAGGAAGAAAGCTGTTTCGCGTCCGGAAAAATCCGCGTGCCTGTTTCCAAAAACAAATTGCTCCCAGGCCTGACTAGTCCATGAGAATCACCCAGAATTTCTTGTTCCGAAATATTTTCTAATAAAAAGGCCGCAGCTTCCATAAGCGATGGATCCTGCCTTTCCTCTTCTGTTTGAATAGCTGGTATTGCTCTCAAATAAGATTCGGCTTGATTCATCCGTTCGAAGGATGACGGCGTTTGGGAAACGGATTCACTCCGTTTCAAAAGCCCAAAGAATTCACCCACCCGCTTAAGATACTGTTTTGCCTTTTCCCATTCCGTAACCTGTTCTTGTTCTGACCGCGTCGTAACGACCTCTTGATCTTCGTCTTCCTGTTCCTTCAATCTGTAAATGTCAGGTTCTTCGACTCCCATTTTTTCTCCAACTTTTTTCAAACCATTTTTGACAGGGATGATGACCTCTGCATCTTCTTCCACCATCTCAAGGGAATCATCCGTGTCAGCGGCTTCTTCTTGTTGTCCTGGTTCAGGCGTCGAAGGGTCGTGAAGAAAAGATTCTACTGACTTTAGTTCACCCGCGCTCTTATCTTTTTCAAGATGCTCCTCCGCTTTTCCCACGAATCCAAGAGAGATCTCATCTTCCTCTTCCTCACGATCCATTCGCCTTCCGACATCCGAAAGAACTTCATCGTCTTCATCTGCCTGTGCGGATGCCTGTGCGGAAAACGTCTGCTCGCTCCAATTTCCGCTTGGGGAAACCGCTTTTGGCTGCACTGGGACAATGGGTGTTGCCGCACCAACAGTGGGCGCGGAAGGTTTCTCTTTCTGCTCTTTTGGTAACGGCGCAATCGGCTCTTCCTTTTTCTCTACAAAAAGAGACTGGTCTGTTTTTATGGCCCTGGCATGTTCTTGAAGATTCTCAAAAAAAGAAGTAGACATGCGCTGAACCTCCTCCTGCAAGGCCTCCCGCGGGATAGCGTCCCCTTTCCACTTTCCGCTTGCAAAATTCTGCTCTTCCGGAGGCAGCTTCCCGTAAATCTCTTGAACCTTCTTACGCGCCTCCATCCATTGCGTGTGTCCCTCCTGATCTTTTGCTTTTCCCCCATTGGCTTTCATCTTAGAAAACAACCTGTTGGCATTCTCAACCGCCTTCGCGTATTCATTCAACATTCTGACTTGGCCGGAAAACCGCTCGAGCCGATCCCTTCCTCCCAATCGATCTCCCGCTTTTTTCATTGCTTCGTTCAAGGCGGCGTCTGTCAATTCTTTTCCTGTTGTGTCTTGGTAAGACTGCCGCAGTTCTTGGAGGCTCGTCTTGGCCTTCTCCGCCATGTCGCGCGCTATTGCCACTTCTCCCATGTTGCCGGACTTGGCCATTTGTTCCGCAGCAAAAAGCGTTTCACGGTAAAAGGCAGCCTGCGGCAAAAGTTCCCGCTCTTGTTGCGCGCGAGACTCTCTTTCCGCGGTTTCCTTTTTCTTTTCCTGAAATTTTTCTTCCGCTTTCAATCCCGCCTCCCGTTCCCCCTTCATTTTTTCCTGATCCCTTTCCGTTCGTACGGACCGAGAACCGAATTCCGGACGAATCAAAAGCTGTTCAAGAGCATCAGACGCTGCTTCTTGTCGACGTCGCGCCTCTCCCATGAGGGCAAGCGTCTTCGCGGAAAAATGCTTCAGCGCCTTCCCACGATTTTCCTCTCCCAATCGTTCAAGCACCCCATCCAAACGAACCCCTGATCGCTCTCCACGGTCTTGAAAACGTAAAAAAGACTTCTCTGACATTCTCTTCAATCTCTCTATCATTTGACGTTCAGCCTCATCCCGTTCCTTTCTTCCCTGAATGGAACCCTCTAGGAGATCTTTAAATTCCGAACGGGCTTCTTGAGCCGTGTGCGGTTCTCTTCTGCCTTTTGCAGCATCAGAAGAAACAGGAACTTTTTGATCCGGATCTGGTCGTTGTTCGCGATCGGTGGAGGTTGGGCGGGTCATACGTTTGGACGCTTAAAAAGACGAGAAAAAATCCCTTGGATAGAAACGCGGGCGCGGGAAAGAGCGTGGTCTTGAGCTTCCTTAATCGTTTCAGATTCTTTCTGTTCCATCTTTTCCTGAAGCTCGGCCATTTCGTGCTCAAAGTCCTCCATGATGCGAAAGGCTTCTTCGACCTTTTCATTTCCGACGGGAACCCCGTCATTCGAAACAGTATGAGCATTCATAGAATGAAAATTATTTCACTTTTAAAAAATCAAAACCAACGCCGAGTATACGATCGTCTACAATAGCCAGACGCATACCCGATCGAACAACACCGAGTTTCTTAAGTTCCGCGACCGCGCGTTTTTCAAAAACATCGGCCTCTGTCCGTTTGAGAAAAAAAGGGCAAACTCCCCAGCGCACATTCAACTGTCGGACAATGCTGGGATTTTCTGCCGCCACAAAAAAGGGCATTTCAAACCGACAGACATTTAACGATTCCTTCCACGCAGCAAACCAGGAAGCAGAGACCACACCATCCAATCGTCGTTGTGCTCTCAGGGACTGAAAAGCTTGATGCCGTGTTGAATCAATTTCTCCTCCCTGAAAAAAACAAGATGGAAGATCATCATAGGGAGAGGCTTCGGTTCGCGCAAGAATGCGGGCCATGGTTTCCACAACCTTGACTGGATAAGCACCTGTAGCCGTTTCCGCAGAAAGCATGACCGCGTCCGCGTGGTCAATAGCCGCATTGGCCACGTCTGAAACTTCTGCACGCGTGGGCCGCGGGTTACGCGTCATCGAATCGAGCATCTGGGTCGCGACAATGACAGGCTTGCCAACCTGAAGACATCTCTGGATGATTTCCTTTTGACGGATCGGGACCTCCTCGGCTGGAATCTCTACACCCAGATCCCCGCGGGCGACCATGATGCCATCCGCTGCTTCCAAAATTTCGTCGAACCGTTCAATAGCCTCGTGTTTTTCAATCTTGACAAGGATGCGCGGCAGGACTGTTCCCCTTTTTCCGGTCCGACGCACAAAGGAACGCAACCGGCGGACGTCCCGCGCGGATGTAACAAAGGAAAGTGCCATCCAATCGACCCCCTGCTCGAGCCCAAAATGCGCATCCTGAAAATCTTTTGGTGTCAAAGAAGAAAGACGGAGAAAAGAATCTGGAAAATTCATGCCTTTGTGGGAAAGGAGGACGCCGCCGCTCACCACCCGCATCCGGACCCTCGAACCGGAAACGCCCAAAATATGGGCTTCCAGAAGACCATCATCCAAAAGAATCCGTTGTCCGGCCTTCACGTCGCGGTGGAGACCTTTATACGTGACCGGCAGGATCGGGACGTCCCCCGGAATAAAGGAACGAGCCCTGGCATCAAAGACGATTTCGTGCCCGGATACGAAAGGAACACCCTCGGGCGGCAAAACGCCCACGCGAATTTTTGGCCCCTGCAGATCCTGCAACAACGTTACAGGTTCTCCTTCCTGTCGTGCGGCCCTCCGCACATGTCGAAACAGCCGCGCATGATCTTGATAGGTCCCATGGGAAAAATTGAACCTGGCCACATTCATGCCGGCTCGGACCATGGCGGTTAAAACGGAAACCTCCCGACAGGATGGACCAATGGTACAGACGATTTTTGTCCGCTTTTTCGTTCGCATAATCCTAAACTGCTTCCTTTAAATTTTTATTCCTCTTCTGAAGTAAATTCCTCTAAAACGGCCTGCAGAATAAACAGATCTTCCCCACGCCTGACATCAAGGACAACCCTTTCGCCAGGGCGGGAAGACCGTATGACACGGGAAAGCGTTGCGTCAATTCCCAATTCTTTTCCATTCACGCGCAAAATCACATCCCCCTCCCGCAGGCCAGCTTTCTCCGCCGGACTTTCGGATACGACGGCTGGTTCGCCCTCCGATCCTTCCACCAAAAGAGCACCGGCTGATGACACCCCTTTTGCTTCTGCCTCTTCCGGCGTAAGCATCACGAATCGTACTCCCAGCCAAGGGCGCACGATCCGGCCTGTTTCCCGCACGGATGCGACCGCTTGCTCGACTTCATTAATCGGAATAGCAAACCCAATCCCCTCCCCATCTGGATTGATCGCCGTGTTCATCCCAATAACTTCTCCAGAAATTGTTGCAAGGGGACCGCCGGAATTGCCTGGATTAATGGCAGCATCTGTTTGAATAGCTCCTTCAATAAGCTCATATTCTTCCTCCCAACCAAAAGCGGAAACGCGGCGGTTAATGCCGGAGATGATACCGCGCGTCACTGTATTGCGATATTCGGAAAGCGTGTTACCGATCGCGATCACGGTTTGACCAATCTGAAGGCGGTCCGCATCTCCAAACCGAACGGTTGGGAACCCCTCTGTCGGAACCGATGAAACTGGGACCCGCAAAACTGCAATATCCAAAAGCGGATCTTGGGAAACGACCTCCACGGGAAACGTCCTGCCGTCATTGGTCACGATGGAATAGATCGCTTCTCCATCGCTCACCACATGTTTGTTCGTTACCAAAAGCCCATCCTGCGCGACGAAGAATCCGGTTCCTCCGCCCACCTCCACCCATGCTTCTTCCGGAACCATCGCCTCATTTTCCTTTTGAACACTTCCTTCTCCATCCCAAAAGAAAAAAGAATCAAACAGACCTTCGGAAGACAATGGTTCCTCTGGAACCGGTTTCTTGATCAGGATACTCACGACCGCTGGGGAAATTTTCTCCACCGCACGGATCGTGGCTGAATCTTCCGTCTCACTTTTTTCTGGATCTTCTGTTACTAAGGCCGAACGGCCTGACCCTTCAACAATCCCAGGAAACCGAAGCACGACCAACGAGGTAACCGTCCCGGAAAATCCTCCGACAAGCGCGGCAAGGGCGATGGAAAAAATCCAAAGGATTTTTCTTTTTTCTGGCTCAAAAAAAGGCAACATAAGCGAGAATAGTATAGCACAAAAACAAAAAAGGACCGGATGAATCCGGACCTTTTTGTATTGTCATCCTGAAGGAGGCTGTTTTACTTTTTTGAACAGCCGACTGAAGGATCTCTTCGTTTCTCATCCGAGTTCTTACAAAGATCCTTCGTCGCACGAAAAACTAGCTCCTCAGGATGACAATGATTCTTTAACGTAACTACATCATCTTTTTCCGAATGAAGGCTGGGATCTCAAGTTCTTCTTCCTCTTCCGTTGTTTGGGCAGACGGATGCAAAAGTGGAGAAGGGCGTGAAGAGGAAACGGGTGTGGAAGACGACTGAGTCAACGGCGCGTCGGAAGTTCGAGAACGGAGAGGAGTCGGAGCAGAGACAGGTGGCACAGGCGACGAAACGGGAGGTGACGAGGTGAATCCGGTTCCGAATCCGGCCGTTGACTTTGACCGCTTGGCCGCTTCGTCTTCCCGTCCCCGCAGGAATGACGTCGGACTCCAGGTATTCTGGACCGGCACTTCTACGGCCGCACCGCTACGACGGCGGTCATGGTGATCGAACCCTGTGGCCACGACCGTGATGCGGATTTCGTCCTTGATATTTTCATCAACAACCGCGCCAAAAATAATCTTCGCATCCTCGTCCGCGGATCCGGTAACAACCTTCGCGGCCTCGGCAACTTCGTGCATGCCTAAATCCTTTCCGCCGGTAATCGTAAAAAGAATGCCCTTGGCACCATCCACG
>DATDUW010000046.1:0-10974 GCA_035290185.1 Patescibacteria group bacterium | reverse complement strand
CTAGAAAGATTGCCCGTTCCGTGCGCACCATGGGGCATCGCGCGGCTGAAATTCATTCGGACCGTTCTCTTGCCCAGCGGCGCGAGGCTCTCGAAGGTTTTAAAAGGGGAAAGTATCGCGTGCTTGTGGCCACAGACATTGCGGCGCGCGGTATTGATGTGACGGGCATTGAATTGGTTCTCAATTTTGATCTGCCAGATAGTCCTGGAGACTATGTGCATCGTATCGGACGCACCGGTCGTGCCGGACAGTCCGGTCATGCCGTCTCCTTTGCCATGCCTGACCAAAGACGTGAAATTCGGGACATTGAAAGGCTCATCCGTAAGGCGCTTCCGGTCAGCCGCCTCCCAGAACTTCCTCCGATGCGGGCGCCGCTCCCCGCAGACATTCCGACTCCACGTCCGGCTTTTCGTGGAGGAAGCGTGCGTCGAGAATCGTCCGGTGGATCTGAAAACAGGTCGTTTCATCCTGGAATAAATTCCCATCGCGCCTCCTCCACAGGAAGGGAAGAACCGCGTCGTTCCCCATCTCATCCAGCTGGAAACCAACAACGCCAGCCACAAGGAAACTCTCGATCAGAAGATCGACCTTCGCATGGTTTTTCCAAGCCTCGACGTCCCTTCAGTCGCGGTCGTTCGCCTGGCAGTCGCCCATCCTTCGGCTCCCGCTCGCGTGGGGGACGATAAAAGAAACAGTGTCTGAAAACAGCTGTAGAAATACAGTTGTTTTTAATTATGTTAGATTTTTTTGACAAATAAAGAAATTTAGAGTATCCTTCCATTTTCTTGACAGGAGAGGTCTAAAAATTGTAAGATTCCGTCGTTAATTTCTAACAGATCGCTGGCAATACCGCCTGGATTTATCCAGAAGACTGGGAAGCCGCGAGCGCGTAGATGCCTATGTTCGCAGTCATTCGGACCGGCGGCAAGCAGTATGAGGTCCGCGAAGGTCAGGAGCTCAAGATCGAGAAGCTTGAGGTCGAACCCGGGAGCGAGATCTCCCTTGAAGTCCTCCTTGTTGCTGACGAGGAAGGGAAGGAAGTGAAGCTTGGAAAGCCGCTGGTCGACGGGGCTTCCGTTAGCGCGACCATTGTCGAGCACGGCAAGGCCAAAAAAGTTTCGGTCGTGAAATACAAACCAAAGGTCCGGTACCGCCGCAATGTCGGTCACCGCCAACCGTTTACGAAAGTAAAGATCGGAAAGATTGTTTCGAAGTAACGGGGGGTGTAGGAAGGTAGGGATGGGTTTCAGACCCATCCTTTTGTTTTGTACAGATACGGAAAAATAAACCCACCGTCGAAAAGGCGATAGTTTTGACTTTTGTTTTTATCTATCGTAAGGTCCCTTTCGTCTTTCATGAGACACCCGGTTTTCGGCTATGTCGGCCGGGGCCGGTTGGCATCTTTCATGAGATGCTGCTTCAGAGAGCTTCTTTCACAACTGAACTGAAAGGAAAGAACAATGAAGAAGCGAGTGCCTGAAGAAGGGGGTGTCTTGATGACGTCCGAACAGGAAGTCGAGTGGTTGCGTGGGAGGCTGACGGCCAATGAGGATTTTAAAGCCGTACGCGGCCGCCTTGGCATCTCATGGAATGAGACCATGGAGCTGTTCAGACTGGGAAGTCGCACGCCAGCGCAAGCCGTCAAACGGTTTCGAGAGTTTTGCGGCCGCGTCACTTCCATGCAGCAGCTGCTCTCACAGCTTGATGCGGAAGGAAGGACGGAAGCATACCGGGAACTGAGCCGGGTGCTTGTTGATCCAACCTACTTCATTCGCGGGGAAGAGTGGCCGCTGGAGAAGACGGTTCCGATCACGGTCGTCATGTACGACCCGGCGAGGACCTTCCTCCTTTTAGAATATCTCTTTAATCACGAAGGAGTGTGGACTTCTTTTTTGGGACACTACCTCGATCGGATGGATGGGCGTCCTCTTCCGGAATTCGAAGAGGGGGTCCAGGCAGAACGGTGGTTGAATGAGGCAGAGCGTCTTTTCCAGGCTTTTCCAAGCCTAAAAAATCTCTTTCGGGAGCATCGACAGAATGGTGGCCAAGACCATAGCCGTATCACGGCGGTCCTGCAGGCCCACCAGGCTGACGTCCTTGGAAGATTTCGAACTTTTCGTCTTCGAAATCACGAAGTCGTTCCGCTGCGGTGGTTTGGGAATGACTTTCTAGTCAGTTCTGACGTCCCTCATGCCGGCGATTTTGGCCTGATGGTGGAAGGACAGCAGAAGGACGCCTTGTGTCTCTTCCCTCGTTCTCAACAGGAAGAGATGGGGAAATGGCAGTTCGATGTCCCTCTCTCTTTTTGGACCCCGAACCGCCGGAGGTTGATGTTCCACTTCCATCCGGAAGAGGAACATTCATTCTGGCGGAAGGTAGCCCCCGCTTTTACCAGTGTCTCCTGCTCGCACGGATGGGGAGGATTGATCGTCCAGAGTGCAGAGGCTGACCGATGGCGACCTATGTCTTGGGAGCCATTGGCTTCCCAGCACCGAGACTTCTACTGCTATCTCCGCGTGTAATAGACACCTACTCATCGAAACTCAAAGCCGTTCTTGTACAAGGAGATACAGGGACGGTTTTTATATTTCTTTTCGTCCTTGCAGAGCGTCGCCGAGCGTTACTTCGTCTGCGAATTCAATGGCGGCGCCAGTGGGGAGACCGCGGGCAAGACGCGTGACGCGACGATGGAGAGGCTTCAGTTCCCTGGCCAGGTAAAGCATGGTTGTCTCGCCGTGGACATCTGGGGAAAAGGCCAGAATGAGTTCCTCAATGCCGTTTGACGCTTGAATTTTTTCCATCAGATTTCGGATGGGGAGCACATCCGGCGTGAATCCTTCCAGGGGATTGAGCGTGCCGCCTAAAACAAAATAACGTCCGCGATAGGCACCGCTGGCTTCAAGCGTGGCAATATCGCGTGAAGTTTCAACAATGCACAAAAGCCGTTGGTCCCGTCGAGAGTCACGACAAATTTCGCACAGGCCCCCTTCTGTATAGCTCCGACATTCAGGACAGACTTCAATACGTTCGCCTAATTCACGGACAAGCCGTGAAAGCTGTTCAAGTTCGCGTCGCGGAAGAGCAAGGAGGGCATAGACATATCGCAGGGCTGTCTTGGACCCAACGCCTGGCAGGGCCGTAAAGGCTGCGGCGAGGTTCTGAATCGGTTCTGGAAATCGTCGCATAGGAGCATTTCACAGCTCCGTCCATTATCCGCCTGAACCAAGATTTTTCAAGGCATCCAGGCCGCCCATATCCTTGAGTTTGTAGGCCATTTGCTTGTGGATTTGTTTGATGGCATCGTTGAAGGCCTCTTTGATCGCTTTTTGAAGATCATCTTTATCGGAAAGCAGCTCTCCGTCAATAGAAACGTCAAGGACGGTCTGATTCCCATCCATTTTTATTTTGATTTTTCCCCATGCTGCAGAACCTTCACAAGTGATTTCTGAAAGCTGATTTTGCATTTTTTTCGCTTGGTCTCTCAGGTCTTTGATGGCTTTGATTTTGGAAAACATAAGGAGATTTTTTCAAATGAATTTCTGTGGATAGAATAGCAGATTTTACGAAAATCGTCTGTCTTGACAGTTCTCAAATTTCACATAAAATTTAAAGACTATGGAGAAAATTTTTCAAAAACTTAAAGAGCACGACGGACAGTTTGAACAAATAAGTCTAAAATCTGAACAAGTCGACCAACGGTTTGACCAAATCGATCGAAGGTTTGACCAAATCGACAATCAGATGGACTTTTTGGCTAAAAAAGCCATGGAGCATGATGATCGATTAGAGCGGATAGAAGAAACCATGGTAACAAAGTCAGATATTCAAGAGATTTCAACAACCCTTGATAAACTTGTAGAGCTTGCTTTAAAAAAGGATCAGGAACTTACCATGACAGCTCACGGATTGAGACGTCTGGAGGATCGTATTGATTCGCTTGAAGAAAATATCCAGCAATTAAAACCCATTCTTCATCCAATGTAACGTTGGAAAAAATGGAAACCGTCACGGAAAATCTTATCTCATCGGATCCACGGGCGGCGGTTCAATGCCAGCCGCTTGGAAAGCCGCGACGGACGGGGAAGGGGGTCCACCACCACGCGATGAGGTCATCGGAGGAGGGGCAGTTGGCGTGGCAACGGGGGCGCGACGTGTTTCAAGATTGCGGAACGTGGTGCGTTGCCCGTCAAAGAAAAGACGAATCATACCCGTCGGACCGTTGCGGTGTTTGGCAATGTGAATTTCGGCTGTATTGCGCTCCTCAGGCCCGAGATCTTCCGGCCGATAGTTCATGTCTGCGGCTTTACGATAGATGAAGAGGACGACGTCGGCATCTTGTTCAATAGAGCCAGAATCGCGTAAATGGGAAAGTTTTGGAATGGCCGGTTTGGAGAGTTCTGTAGTGCGCGAAAGCTGAGAAAGGGCAAGGACGGGGATGTTGAGCTCGCGGGCGATCTGTTTGAGAGCGCGGCTGATTTCGGAAATTTCCTGAACACGGTTATCGTCGCCCCCGTGACGGGATCGGCCTTCAATGAGTTGAAGATAGTCAACGACAATGAGACCAAGACCGTGTTCGGACTGAAGACGCCGCGCTTTGGCGCGGATCTGCATGACGTTTGTCGTGGCGGAATCATCAATAAAAAGCGGAGCTTCAGAAAGTTTTCCAAGTGCGTGTCCGATGCGGGGAAAATCATCGTCGCGGTCCGAAAGCCTTCCTGTGCGAAGTTTCCAAATGTCCACGCCAGCCTCGGCGCAGATCAGACGGTCCACGAGCTGCTCTTTTGACATTTCCAAGGAGAAAAGACCAACGGGAATTTTAAGATTCACGGCAACGTGGCGAGCAACGTCAAGCGCCAGGCTAGTTTTTCCAACAGAGGGACGCGCGGCAAGAATGACAAGATCCGATTTCTGCAGGCCCGCCAGGATGTTGTCAAGCTCGGAAAACCCTGTGGGGACCCCGCGCAATTTGCCGCGGTCGCGGTGGAGTTCGTCAATCCGTTCAAAGGCGTCGGCTAGCACGTTTTTGATGGCCACGAACGAGGTTCGCAAAAACTGCTGAGAAACGGCAAACAGACTGCGTTCAGCTGAGTCGAGGACAACATCAACGTCTTCCGCTTCCTTGTAACCGAGCTCGGCAATTTCTCCGGCAGCGGAAAGCAGGCGTCGCAGCGTCGCTTTTTTTTGGACGATTTCCGCATAGTAGGCTACGTTGGCAGCCGTAGAAACCGCGTTGGCCAGCTCGACGAGATAGGCCCTTCCGCCGACCTGTTTTACTTGTCCCAATTCTTCTAATCGGTTGCCAAGGGTCAAGATGTCGACGGGTTCATGCCGGGCATTCAAATCGACCATGGCTTCGTAGATTATCCGATGGACGTCGCGATAGAAGTCTTCCGGCCGGATTCCGTCCGCAACCTTAAAAAAGGCTTCCTTATCAATGAGGAGACTTCCCAAGAGGAACTGTTCCGCTTCAAGATTTTGGGGGGGGATGCGTTCGACAACAGACATAGGAATACCCTGGGGTATGGCTAGAGTAACCCGTTGTTGTTCTCGGTTCAAGCAGAGCCGTGCACAGGTTATCCAGGGAGGCCAGGAGTGCTATACTAAAGACGCTTTATGCTTGTTTTTCCCGGCCACCCCAATCTTCCTTGGTATCGATCCGTTGGTACGATGATCGGTTCCGTGGTCGGCGTGGGCGTCTTCGGATTACCCTACGCTCTTTCCAAAAGCGGCTATGTTCTCGGTCTGTTAGAACTGCTGGCTGTCGGGTTTCTTCTCCTGCTTCTACAGCTTCTGTATGCCGAGATTGTTGTGCAAACGCCCGGGAAACATCGTATTGCTGGTTATGTAAAGCTCTATTTGGGTCACCCATGGGATCGGGTGGTAACGGTTCTCTTTGCCTTTTCCGCCTGGGGTGCGATGGTGGCCTACATGCTCGTGGGCGGAGGATTTCTCCATACGCTGTTGTCGCCGATTTTTGGCGGAACACTTTTTTGGTACCAGCTTGGTATGGCCATCTTAGCGGCCTGTTTGACCTTCGGCGGCATTTCCAAATTGGCGAAAATGGAGGCTGTTGTGGTGGGAGCCCTCCTCTTCCTTTTTGCCTTCATGATTTTGGCTGCGCTCCCGTCCATCCAGTTTAAAAATCTTCTTCAAGGAAACGTCTCTCAGTGGTTTGCGCCGTACGGGGTCGTTTTTTTTGCTCTTTCTAGTTTGGGTGTTGTTCCGGAGATGAAAGAGGTTCTTGGGAAACAAATACGAAAGCTTCCTCAGGCAGTTGTCACCGGACAGACCGTGATTGTTCTTCTCTACGCCCTCTTTGTTTTTGCTGTGGTTGGCGTGACAGGATCCGACACAACAGAACGCGCCTTTGAAGGCCTGGCTACGACACTCGGCCCTTCTTTTGCTTTGATTGGATCCTTTCTCGGTTCCTTAACCGTTCTCTCTGTTTTTTCCCTCATGGCCGCGCAGCTGCAGGGAATTTTGCGATTTGATTATGGGATTCCGTTGCGGAAAGCGTGGCTCGCGGCGATTCTTGTTCCTGTTAGCCTGTTTTTATTTGGTGTGCGCGCCTTCATTGAACTCATTGGGTTTACCGGTGCCGTGTTCGGCGGTCTGTTGGGTCTGTTTATTCTGGCGACCTATGTCCGCATGCGCCGGTCCTCGGTCTGTCAGATTCATCATTGTCTCACCTTGCCACGGATTCTCACGTGGCTCATTGTTGCCGTGATTATCGGTGGCATTTTTGAAACCGTATGGCATCTTTTCAAACCGTGATTTTTCACCGCTTGCGGCCCGGACGTTTTTTACTCTGCTGGGCTGGGGCCTTCGTTTCTCTACAGATCATGTTTCTCCTGGCTTCCCTTGCCTGGATGGTCTCTTCGTATGAGACAGCCTTTCTTTCTTTCGGCCTTTTGACAGCACCCTTTCTCACCTTGTTGGCTGGATGGATCTATTTTCGTCCCGGATTTGCACTGGCGTTTTCCGACCGCCTTCATCTCATCCTGGTTTGGATTATTTTGACGATGACTGGAAACACGATTCTGTTCGCCCTGCGTCCGGGTGTTCCTGCCACAGATGCCTTGTCCGTGCCCTGGATTCTTTTGGAAATCGTGAACGGGCTTTGTTTATTCCTTGCCGGATATTTAGCCATTCCGCACAAAGAAAAAAAACGCCAAAAGCGCTGAAAAAAAAGAGCACCCCGCCGAGAGAGACAGAGTGCTCTCATAATCGGTCGGGGTGCTGAAGCGTACCGCGTCTCAGGTCACGGACGGGAGGGATAGTTGAGCATTGATCCTTCCTGTCAGTTCGCGAAGATCCTCCTCAACTTCAAAAAGCTTCTCTAAGCTGACATCCACAAACTCGGCTAACTCATGGGCATTTGTGAAGGATCCATGAGAACTGCCGAGGGACCCTTCACTCAGTAGTAGTCTCCCGTACTCGATTTGCTTCCGGAGACGATCCTCTCCTGCTCGAAATTTCTCGAGAAGAAGAGAAATATCGGTTTCTTGAATGAGTCCGGTTTCAACCGCAGAAATCAAACGATTGAGCAATATGACGGCCTCATTCCATATCTCGACATTGCGGAACAGCGCCTGAAGATGAGGAAGTCGATCGTCCGATAGAATCTCTGGAGTCGGTCTCATGGCCTGATTTCTTCTCCATTTGCCCTCCACATAGAGCCAGTAGAGATGGCTAAAAACCTTCCAGACCCAGATCCAATCCCTTGAGAGATTTTCTTCTTTGTCAATTCTGGCACCACACTCGGTGTAAGAAAAAATGGTATGCTTAACCTGACCAAACTCATCCCGTCTGATCCTCCTTGAAGCACCAACAAGATGGCCCACCATCAAGATGCTGTCGAGAAAAAGAAAGGAAGAAAGATGGTGATATGGTAACAGGAGAAGATACAAAGGGAAAAAGAGGATGACGAATAACACAGCGAACCCCGTAAAAGGTGCAAACCAGAGGAACTGACGCCATTGGCGACGGGCCTCTTGATTTTCCGCCTCCACCTCTTCTGCTTCTCCGATTTTTCGCTGTGCTGTTTTCAGTTCTGACGGAAGTCTTTCCTCGAGCTTCTCAAACTTTTTTAGAATCGCCATGTGGGCGTCCTCCTTTTTGGTTTCAAGAACGAATTTTTAATGTCCTTTACGCGCGCCCACCTTACAGATTTTGACCAAAATGTCAAGAAGGACAAACGAATTTGAATTAAAGAAGGACGCTGTCTTGAAATTCCCCATATCCTCGGAGGAAATCTTCTATGTTCATTCGTACTTTTCCTTCGATCTGCACAAGGAAAAGTTCTAATTTTCGATCTGCACAATTCACGAAACAGCGATGGCCCTGGATTGTAATGGTGCCAGGCAATCCAGAACACGAAAGATCCGTTGGGACTGCTTCCAAAATTTTTAGACGCACAGGTTTCCCCTTCCGATTCCAGATGGTCCATGACCCAGGCCAAGGATCGAAAGCGCGCATGCGGCGGTCAACCACGGCACACGGTTGGGTCCAATCAATCCGTCCATCGTTACGTTCTAGTTGTTTGGTAAACGTGGCTTGAGAAGGGTCCTGCGGAACAAATTTCAAAGAACCGGATGCATATTTTTTTAGGGTCTCCAAAAAAAACAGGGGTCCCAAGCGAGAAATTTTTTCCGTCAGAGTGGCGGCTGTTTCTCTTTCTGCGATGGAAACAGGAAGGGAAGCGAGGACAGGTCCGGTGTCCATCCCCTCATCAAGAAGCATGAGACTGATGCCCGTTTCTGTTTCCCCTTCCGCAATGGCGGAGATGATCGGTGAGGCGCCGCGATATTTCGGCAAAAGGGACGGGTGGACATTAAGACAACCTAAAGGCGGAAGGGCAAGGACGGCCGGCGGAATGATTTTTCCATAAGCAACGACCACGAATAAATCAGCTCCAAGATCGCGTAGAGAATCTACGGCTTCAGGTGTTTTAAGGGTTGGAAACGGAAAAACAGGAATGCCATTTTCTTGAGCCTTTTTTTTGATCAAACTTGAAACCTTTTTTTGTTCACGCCCGATTGGTTTGTCCGGTTGTGTAACAACGCCTACTATCTGACTATCAGGATCCGAAAGGAGCTTCTCAAAAAAAGAAACCGTCCAGGCCGGTGTACCAAAGAAAACGATTTTGATCATACTAAAAAACGAAACAAAGAGGAGACGTCATTTTGGCGGTTTTGTCCACCGTTTTATTTTATCAATGAAAAGCACGCCGTTAAGATGGTCTATTTCATGTTGAAAAATAACGGCTTCAAGATTTGTGGCTTTCACGAGAATCCGTTCGCCGGTTCGTGTAAGCGCCTTTATTTTGACAGACACATGCCGATCGACGATGCCAAAAGCGCCGGGAACGGACAGACATCCCTCCTCACCTTCGGCCAGACGTTTGGAAACAGAGATAATTTTTGGGTTGATAAATGCACACAATCTATCGCCCGTTCGGACGATGATAGCCCGTTTTCGCATTCCGACCTGCGGGGCAGCCAAACCGACTCCGTCGGCTTTTTTCAACGTTTCTTCAAGATCATCCAGAAAAGATTGAAATGCCAATGAACGGAGTTCATCAGCCGATACGGACGCGGAGGAAAGATGTAGATGGGAATCCGGATGAAGGAGAATAGAGCGAATCATAGGGAAGAAACAGTTCATCAAAGATCCGTGTTTGCGTCAATAACCAGATGATCGGGGAGCTGTTTGAGCCGGGTTAAGACAGCGGAAACAGCTGTTAAATCTGCGGAGATTCCAAGCGAAAGTTTTTGGTGTCTGTCCGGCGGGTTTGGTAAAAGGCGTACACCCTCTAAAGTCGTCAATGCTTCGGCCAATTGGTCCAGTTCAAAACGAGCGCGTCGAGGATCATCCGCGCGACTTGTGACACACAAACGGCGTACAGATGGGGGAAGCCCGTATTGTTTTCGCAAAGCAAGTTCGGAGGAGAAAAATTCCGAAAGGCGTTCAAGGGCATTTTGAAAAAGTTTGGGTGCACGGGATTGGATGACGCAAGGAACACGAAAGGAGGCAGCCATCCCGGAGAGAGTGGCCACATCTCGGACGGCTTCTTCCAGCGAACGATAATTTGGTCTGGTCAAAGGTAAATCCGCATCTCCAAGAATAAAAAGACCAATGGGAGGTTCTCTTCGAAAGGGATCCAGAATAGATTCGAAAAAAAAGGACGTTGTGACAAGAATGTCCGCAGAAAGATCTTCCACGCGCCCCTGTTGAACAAGGGAAACCGAAGCGTTTGGAAACAGCCGACGAAAGACGTTCTGCAACGAACGCGTTCCATAGCCCATTTCTTGCAAGCGCATTCCACCGCAATCCGGACAGGAAGTCGGCGCAGGCTCCACACGGCCGCAATGTCGGCAGACGACCGTCGCTTCATCCGAAGCGAATGGACAACCGCAGGAAGGGCAGGGAAACCCGCGACGGCAATCCGCGCAGCGCAAAGCGCGGCCTGTCCCTTTTCGATCATAGAGAAAAACCGTCCGTCGTCCCTCTGTCAAGGCATTTTGAATCGCTTCTGCGGCCGTGGAGGAGACGAGTGGATGTGGAGAGGCGGCTCCTTCCTGATGCAGATCAGCCCATCGAATAGGTGGGGGGAAAATGAGTTGAAAAATTAAACGGTCTTTCCCGAATCTGACGATTTCTTCGACGCGTGGAACTACGTCAAAAAAAGCTAATCGACAACCCGTATGTTCGTGAAGCTTCCAGGCGTTTTCCCTGGCATCATAGCGCGGATTTCGCGTTTCTTGGCGATGATTTCGGTCGCTTGAATTGAGGAGGAAAACCATATCGGTTTCCGTCGGCAGAAGGAGGGAAGCGGCTCGGGTTCCGACCAAGACACGCGCGGCTCCTTTTTGTATTGCGTGCCAGGCATCCAAACGACGCGACGCCGACTCTTCTCCGGTCAGGGAGACGATACGGGAAGCACCCAAGCGTGGAAAGAGGAGTCGAACGTCC
>DATDUW010000045.1:0-15568 GCA_035290185.1 Patescibacteria group bacterium | reverse complement strand
GTTGCGAACAATACGGACTGCAACGACAACGACGCCACGATCCACCCGGGAGCGGCCGAGGTCTGCGATGGCCTTAACAACGACTGCGATGGATACACCGACGAGGGGGTCGTGCCGACGTGGTATGAGGATACGGACGGGGACGGGTACGGACTGTGGAATTCCACGGTTACCTCCTGTTTCCAGCCGTCCGGCTATGTTGCGAACAATACGGACTGCAACGACAACGACGCCACGATCCACCCGGGAGCGGCCGAGGTCTGCGATGGCCTTAACAACGACTGCGATGGATACACCGACGAGGGGGTCGTGCCGACGTGGTATGAGGATACGGACCACGACGGCTACGGGGACCCTGCCACAACAGGGATCCAGGCCTGTTCGGCCCCCACGTTCTCGGTCGCTAACGACAGCGACTGCAACGACAACGACGCCACGATCCATCCGGGTGCGGCTGAAGTCTGCGACGGCGTGGATCACAACTGCGACGAGGAGATCGTGGGGGATGGGGAGTGTTACGGGGTTCTCATCAAGCCCGATCAGGCCACATTCTGTTTTGAACCCGGGGTCCTTTTCTCCGGGAGTGAGCAGAAAGTGGCGGGGGGTTATCTGGTTGGTGACTCTACTCCATTCCAGTCCGTCCAGGCACAATACCTGGCGGAATACGATGAGGAAACCGGCTGGGCTTGCCTCAATCTCGCAGATATCTTCACCTCCGGCTGGAGGAGTAACGGGGGTGTAGCAAGTGAGATCGGCGCCGAGCCAGGAACACCGAAGTCAGACCTCAACTGGGGGAACTTCGGATTCTGCTCCCAGAGCGACTCGCGGTGGAACAGCCTCTGTTACCTGGACACGGGTTCTGGCAAGTGGGGCTGGGGGCTTGAGCTGGTGGTGGAAGGGGAGAGTGAGGTTCTCCTCCCGGCCGGCAACAAGCCCTGACAGATGATTCCTCCCCTTTCCAAGGGGAGGTGAGGAGGGGTTCAACTCAATGGGGCATGGTGTCTTTGACCATGCCTTTTTTTTATTTTTTCCTCCTTTTTTCCTGGCGCACGGCGTGTTAAACTGTTGTTATTCAAGATGGGTTATGCCTGATTTTCGTTCTGTTTATCGGTATGCAGAAGAACACACGGCCCTGTATATTGGGCTAATTTTTGTTGTGCTCATTGGTTTGCTCTTGGCCCAGACATTGGTTTCTGGCATGGCAGTTCTGGCCTTGGTGATTGGAATAGGTTTTTTTCTTTTGACCCTTACGCGGCCTTTATGGGCCCTAGGGATTTTAGCAGCCTATCTTCCGTTTGAGTCCCTGGTTTTGAAATTTGTTCCAGACGAAATTTACGTGTTTGCCAAATATTTTCCCGAGGGATTGATTTATTTGTTGGTCGCGCTCGTTGTCTGGAGGCGTTTATCAGGGAAGCTGAAGGCCATTCGAACACCGATCAATCTTCCGTTTGCCTTTTTTGTCGTGGTTGCCATTGCTTCGATCGTGATCAATTTTGTGCATCCGACCATTGCCGTTCTTGGCCTACGGCAGATTTTACGGTTTATCTTTGTTTTTTTTATTGCCGTGGCCCTCAATCCCTCCAGGCCTTATGTTCAAAAATTAACGCGCGTTCTTTTTTTGATTGTCGCTTTCGAAGCCGGGCTTGGTCTTGTTCAGGCTGCGGTGGGCGCTCCGCTCGATGAGGTCCTTCTTCCTTCCGAAACGCGTGTCTTTGGGGACCTTACACTGACAAGCGGCGTGGTTCAGTTTTGGGAATCTGGTTCGCGTGTGTTTGCAACGCTTGGCCGTTACGATCGTTTAGGAACGTTTCTCGCTTTTTTTCTTCTTCTGGTCATTTCTTTCTTGTATGAACCTTCCTTCCGTCGTCGTCGCCGTCCCTTCTTGTGGGGGCTTCTCTTGGTCGGTCTCCCTGCTTTAATTTTGACCTATTCGCGTTCTTCTTGGTTTGGTTTTCTCCTGGGTTTTCTCTTTATAGGTTGGGTGGGAAGGAAGGATCGTCGCGTTCTCATGGGAAGTCTGCTTGGTATCGGTCTTTTGGGAACCTATCTTCTCTATTCCGGTGTTGTCGTGCGTTACCTCGTGGATATGCCAAGTCAGACGCTTGCAGAAAGATTTTTTGAGGCCTTTTCTTTTGCGCGTTGGCAAGGAGAGTACTATGGGCTTGGCCGGCTTTTCTGGATTGTCCAGACCGTTTTAGTCGTTGTTCCGTTTTCGCCGTTTTTTGGCGTCGGTCCCGGACAGTACGGCGGGGGTGCGGCCGCTGCTTTGGGCAATGCACGCGTCTATGAGCAGCTGGGTTTACCGTTTGGCGTGTATGGGACAGACGGTTATATCGATAACAGTTGGTTTTCACTTTGGGGGGAAACGGGCACCCTCGGGCTCGCTTTTTACCTCTGGGCCTATGTCGCGCTCTTTTTCTTTGCCTGGCGCCTTTTCAAACGTTGCCGCCAGGATCCGTATGTACGTTCGCTTTCACTTGGGTATGCTGCTGCCATGCTCGCCGTATCCATAAACGCTTTTTTAGCGACGTTTCTCGAGGTGCGCACCCTCGCTTTTTATCTCTGGTTGTATGGGGGATTCATTGTGGCTCTTGCAAACCAGTCTCCTTTTTTGACGTCAGCAAAAAAAGTTGAGGAGGAAAAAATTTTTCTCCTTCCGAAATCTGGACAAGAAAGGATTTTATGAGAGTCCTCCAGGCTAATAAATATTATTATGTTAAAGGCGGTGCGGACCGGTACGTTTTTGCATTGGAGCAGCTATTATCCGAGCAAGGTCACGAGTCCATTCCGTTTTCCATGCATCATCCGTGCAATGTGAAGACACCCTGGGACCGTTTTTTCGTACAGCAGATTGAAACGGAACACGCGCGGCTGAATTGGGAAGGAGTGCGCGGCTTCGGCCACATGGTCTATTCAAGAGAGGCCCGTCGTCAATTGGGAAACCTGCTGGATGCAACGAATCCGGATGTCTGTCACCTCCATAATATCTATTATCAACTTTCTCCCTCTATCCTTTCTCTCTTGCACGAACGTGGCATTCCTACCGTCATGACCGTTCATGACTATCATCTGGTTTCTCCTCAGCACGGCATGTGGTCGCATGGCCGCGTTGAGGATTGGGGACGCGCTGGCCTTTGGCGCTCCACGTTTGCGAAGTTTCACAAGGATTCGTATGCCGCGAGTTTTGCTGCAGCCTTTCTTTTTTATCTTCACCGGAGAATGGGTCTCTATCGGCTTGTGGATCGCTACGTGGCGCCCACGAAATTTATGAGAGATTGCCTTGTGCGAGCCGGTTTCCCGGCTGAGCATGTGCGCGTCTTGCCTTTTGGGATAGATGTCCGCACTATCGTTCCTTCTTCTGAAGACGACGGGTTTGTCCTTTTTACAGGACGTCTTTCCGAGGAAAAGGGTGCACAGGTGCTTGTTCGCGCGGCCCGCGAGCTTCCACACGTGCGGTTCGTCTTTGTAGGACGCGGTCCGGAGGAGCCGAGACTTCGTCACATGGCGGAAGGGCTCTCTAATGTGACTTTCGCCGGTTTTCAGTCAGGAGAAGCTCTTTGGGAATTTTATCGTCGCGCCCGGTGTGTTGTGGTTCCATCCCTTTTTCAGGAAGTGTTCGGCCTTTCGGCATTGGAGGCTATGGCGGTTGGCAAGCCTGTGATCGCTTCCCATGTGGGCGGATTGCCAGAGGTGGTGGAAGATCGCTTGACAGGCTTTCTTGTGCGTCCTGGTAGCGTGCAAGAAATAGCAGAAGCCGTGGATCGGCTTATGCGGCACCCTCTGGAGGCGCAGGCCCTTGGGAGGGCGGGCAGACAGCGGGTTGAGGAGGTCTTTTCGCTTGAACGTCATTGGGAAGGATTGAAGGCTCTCTACGGAGAGGTTTTACGCGAGCACGGCAGAATCGTTCCGTTGTAAAACACAAGAGCCGGCTTGAAAGCCGGCTCTTGGTTTTTTTGTCTCGTCAGGCTATTTTTTGACTTTGGGAAGAAATAACGGATGGGAGCGAGATCGTCTTAAGATGCAGAAGCTGGCGATAGACCATTTTTGTCTCAAGGACGATTTCTTCCCAGTCATAATTTTTTCGAACATACTCAGCAGCCTCCGCTCCCACGTGGGCCGCGAGTTCCGGTGCTTCCGCTACCATAACGAGCTGTTTTGCCAGATCTTCCACATTTCCCGTACGGAAAGTTAGTCCGTAGGCGTCTGTCAGCTCCCGGTGGGCTGGAATGTCCGATGCTAACACGCATTTTCCATGGGCCATGGCTTCGAGCACACTGAGGGGCATTCCTTCCGAAATAGACGGGTGGACGGCCGCGTAGGCATTGGCAAAAAGAGCCTGAAGCGTTTCGCCCGTCTGTTCGCCCGTCAGAACAACACTGGAATCTCCAGCCGAAAGAATTTTGAGTTCCGAGAGGCAGTCCTCTGCTCCAAAGGCCGCTCCGCCCACGATGGCTATTTTCAAGGAAGAAAATAGGTCAGGGCGGTTTTCCTTGGCTTTTTTCCAAGCCTCGAGCAACGTGTGTGCTCCCTTGTTGCGAACAAGGCGCGCGACCATGAGAAAATATTTTTCTGGTTTGAGATCAAAGGGGGCCAGGAGCGATGGATCCGGTTTTTTTCTAGGATGAGGGGCAACGACGCCATTCGGAATATAGGTCGTGTCTGCACCGTAAGAAACGTGACAATAGTCTGTCAGGGCCTTGGAAACGGTAATGGTCCGATCCGGGACGCGGCAGGCCAAGCGTTCTCCCAGGCGGAGCATGATGCGCGCCAATCGTCCCCATTTTTCCTGGCGGCGGTCAATGGAGTGAAACGTAACAATCACCTTGGCCGACGGACAGACGAGCCTCGGAAGCCAGGCAAGCAGTGCCGGCCCAACGCCGTGGAAATGGAAAAGATCCGGTTTCAACCACGCCGCCTTGAGAATGGAAAAGAAGGTGTGGGAAATGGCGTCTAAGTGTTTGGTGCGCGTTGACAAGGCCGGAAGACAGTGGACTCCGTCAACATCTTTTTCGACCCGTTCACCCGTATACCAGGGTCGGCAAAAAACGAAGATTTCATGTCCATGCTTAACCAACCGTTTGGAGAGTTCCTCCACGTGTTTTTCAACGCCCCCAGACTTGGCTGGGTAACCTTTTTGTCCGATCATGACAATACGCATAGCAAAAGTGAACCAGGCACCTTACCTGAAAAGATCTTTTTTGTCAAGGGGGTCTGTTAACATTTTTTGTTTTGAGAAACGATCCCTTTCAATTTTCTCAAATTTGAAATAAAGTGACTCCACAATCTGTATTCTCTTTAGAACCATGTCTTCAAAAACAGAGGATGAACAACCAACGGATGAGGAGGTGGCTCGCGAAGTGCAACAAGGACAGCGCGAACGTTTTGGCGTTTTGGTGGAACGTTATCAAGAAAAGCTCCTGCGTTACGGGCGGCGGATGCTTTTTAACGGTCGAGACATTGAAGACGTCGTTCAGGAAATTTTTCTCAAGGTCTACAAAAATATTCAGGCCTACGATGCGTCACGCCCGTTTGCGCCGTGGGTGTATCGGGTTGCACACAGCGAGTTCATTAATGCAGGAAAAAAGCGCGTGCGTGAGGCCTTTGACCTTTTTGATCCTGACGTTTTTTTCCCCCATCCCTATGCGGCGCAAGCGAATCCGGAAGAAGAGGCCGAGCGTGAGGAGACCAAGCGGTTCGTTGCCGAGCTATTAGAAAAATTGGAAGAAAAATATCGAGAGCCGATTGCCCTTTTTTATCTTGAAGCGTTGAGTTATCGGGATATTGGTCAGATTCTGCGCCTTCCGGTTTCAACAGTCGGTGTTCGTATTACCCGCGCCAAAAAGCAGCTTTTCGCACTCGTCGCAGCCCGAGAAGATAAGATGTCAGACGTATGATGCCTGATCAAATGAAACAGAAGGGAGAAGAGCCTGTCGTTTTGGGAATCAAGGATCGGGTCATGACTTCCCTTGCGACTGGAGTGGTTTCTCCGCTTCCACGCTGGAGGATTTGCACCCGCACAACAGTTCTCTTTCTCCTTACTGTGGTTGTCACAGCCGTCCTGGCTCTCCTCACCGGCGCTCTTTTTTTTCGGTTGCGGGTTACAGCCTGGTGGCTTTTGCCTCAAACCGGATCGGACGGCTTGCCTTTTCTTTTCCAGATGTTCCCGTGGGGTTTGGCCTTGGGAGTTTTCGTCTCGGCTTTTGCTGTTCAACCTCTCTGGAGGCGCTATGCGATCGGGTATCGTTTTTCCGTCCTTTCTCTTTTTATTGGATTTTTGGCGAGTTTGTTTTTTTTCGGGATTCTTCTTGGAAGGACACCACTCCATGCCTGTTTATGGGAGCACGGGGGTGTGACCATTCCTTTTTTAGATCGTTTCTATGGAGATGGTTCGGCTCAGAAGGGCCGGCCTATCATTCTTGGAACGGTTGAAGTTGTTTCAAAAGGAACGTCTCACGAAATGATTGTGCGCGCCCGCGACGGGCGCCGCTGGACGGTTTCTCCATCCGGGAGTGGGGCCATTGCCTGGGGCGGGACCGCGGAAGTCGGGAGTCGGGTTGTGGTGGTTGGAAAAAAGGGGGAGGGGATTATCCGGGCCGTGGCGATTCGTACTTTCCGCGGGGATGAACAGTGCCCGTTGCCTCGATGGTCGAACAAAAAGGAAGAATAGACTGATTTCGTCTTTATTAGGAATTTCTCATTTTATCTCCATTTTTTTATGGCGTACGGATCGTTTAGAACAGCGGGGATTGTCGTCGTGGGTGCGGTTGTTAGCCTTTCGGTCGGATGGACCGCCAGGGCCGCGTTGGGGGATCGAATCAGTAACCTCGGCTCAAATATCGGTTCTGGTCTTGGAACAAATTTTGGTTCGAATTTCGGTAGCGGGTCAGCCCTTCAAGCCATCGGAAATGCTGTTTCCGAACGGGTTCAGACAGCCGAGGAAAAGGCCGCGACCGAAACCGCTGCTGACAAGCAATTGGATTATGAAGCACTTCAGGAAAAAATTTCAGATCGGATTGACGCGGCCATTGGCCGGCTCAATGGAGCGATTGAGGCGATCAACGCATCGCATCTTGCCGAGGGAACAAAGGGCGTTTTGACCGACGGCCTTCAAAGCACCGTGGATCTTTTAACAGACTATCAGACGAAAATTGCGGTCGCCCAAACCGTGGAAGAGCTGCGATTGGTTAATGAGGAAGCGAAGGCCTACCTGGTTTCCCAGCAAGATGTTCTTCAGGAGAACGTCGAGGCCGGCATGCAGGAGATTGGCAAGAATACCGTTGAAAATCTCCAGGTTTTTTCAGAGAAAGCCACGACGTCACTCTGTGCACTGTGGGCGACGTGTTCCGAGAGTCGTGAAGAAATCGAGAGGCTCCTCAACCAAGTTTCTACCATCAGCGGAACCCTGCAAGAAATTGAGAATGCCGGATCTCTAGATATTCTCGAGAGTCAACTTTTCGCCGATCTTGAAGCGAAAGATTTGGAAGCTGTTCAAGCAGATGTCCAATCCTATGCGACCTTGGCTCAGCAGATCGTGTCGGACGCACAAATGGTTTCTGCTGCCTGTCTGGAACCAGAGGAAGAAAGTGTACAGGCAGGTGCTGCGTCGATGAGGGATTCGGTTCCAGAACAGTGTCGACCGACAGGAAGTCGTTAGTTTTTCTTCATCTTATGAATTTAGCAAAGAGAGGTCTCGTGGGGTTGTGTGTTTTTGTAGCAACGGGAGGTTTTGTTCCTCCTGCTGTTGCTGGAACCGTCGGAACGGGTGATTTGATAAAGTGCCCTGATTTTTCTTCGGTCTATTACCTTGCTGACGACGGAAACCGTTACGCTTTTCCCAATGAAAAAATTTTTCAGAGTTGGTACGAGGATTTCAGCAGCGTAAAAACGATCGCTTGTTCGGATCTGGCATCCTTGCGATTGGCCGGAATCGTGAGGTATCGCGAAGGGGTTCGGCTTGTAAAAATTCAAAGTAATCCAATGGTTTACGCCGTGGAATCGGATGGGAAGTTGCGCCCGCTCAAGGATGAGAGGCAAGCCATTCTGCTTTATGGGGAAAATTGGAAAACAGTGGTAGATGATCTTCCAGAGACGTTTTTTTCCAAGTATGTGGTAGGAGAAATGCTTGCAGAAGGGGAAATCCCAGAAGGACTCCTTTCCTTCGATTTCGAAGAAAAGGTGTTTCGCATGGGTGCGGACGGCGAGGCTCTAGAGATTGATGCTCTTTTTGTTTCAGGACAGGGAAAAACTTTGAAGAAGGCGGCGCAATCTTTGGTGGCCCTTCAGGATCGGCTTGGAAAAATCGTGGCTCTTGAACGCGTGGTTGGTACTCCGAACGATGTTGTTCAAGCCGAATTAGATGCTCTCACAGAGGTAATTTTTTTCGATGGGAACATGGAAAGTGTTCACGTGTCATTTGAGGAATTGGAGACAGAGACGCCACCAACCGAGATCATTTCTTCTCCCGCTGTTTCGGGTATGGAAACCACGGACCTCCTTTCTGATTTGAACGGCTTGGCGGACGAAGCACAGGAGGCTTCCACGGATTTGGAAAATTTGTCGGAGCACAACGAACCTCTGGAGTGATGATTTCATCGGTTCTATTTATAATTGCACCGTCCCAAGTCCAGCGGCAAGGGAATCACCGGGAAGATCGGTTGTCACAGCCGATCCTGAGGCTGAGACGATGACCCCCGTTGTTTGGTCCGCTGCGGAAAGACGGACGTCTTCTAGAAGTTTTGGTGATGTTCCAACCTGATTTTGTTCTGGGGTAATGCCAACCTCAAAGGCAATGCCGATGACCTTGGATCCAGGAGGAAATGTCGGCGCAACCGAGGGGGCCGTCCAGGTAATGGAACGGTCGTTCAAATCATAGGAGACAGCTTCTCCTTGGGAAACGGTTTGGCGCCCGGTGAAACGGACACCTTCTGGCAAATGGCCAAGAATGGAAATGCGTTCCAGCGGATTCGTCGTGCCTTCCACGGTCCAAAAGATCCAGTATTTTGTTTCTTCTCCTACGAGAGGGGGAAGCGGACCTCGACCAAGCTGGTCTCCTTGTTCCGACGTGTATCGTCCGAAGGATTGGAGAATGACTGGTGTCGTCAGGATCGTCTCAATGGGTGAATCAGAGACGGTAATTCGCTGTCCCTCTTCTTTTGAATCGGTTGTATATTCGACGGAAGCACGCGTGGTAATCGTTAGGTGTTCATAAATATTCGTTTCGCTTTGGCCGATGGAAGAACGTAGGGGGATTGTCAAAGTTTTTTCTCCAAACGCTCCCGGTTCTACATCGCCGACCGAGAGGGAGACCGGGGTCTTTTTTTGGACAAAAGGAGACGTGGCGTCTAGAGAGAGGACGAGTTCTCGGACGGGTTCTGTTCCGGTGTTTTCATAGGTGATTGTTCCTGTCAGTGTTCCGCCGGGTCTAGCCGAATTCGCTTGGATGCTGTGGGCCACGCGGATTTTGGGCGAAACAAGGGAGACGGTAAAGGCGAGCGGATTTTGGCGGTAATGGTCCTCTCCCAAGAGGAAGAACGGTTGGAAAGAGAAGGGAATGGTTTCTATTTGTCTGTCCACACGGCCTGTAAAAGAAAGATCTCCTTGGTCACCTGGATTTAGAGATCCTATTTTCCACACGCCGTCTTGAAGGGTCGGTTGGCTTGCAACTTGGACGAATCCTTCTGGCCAGGAAGGAACCACGGAAAAGTCCGGAACTGGCAGGGGGCCGGTATTGCGAAAATGAATGGTGCCGGTGAATGGTTGAAAAGCGACCAGGGTTTTCGGAAGATCAAGGGAAAGGGAAAGAACGGAGCGCGTCGGGGTGAAACGGTGGTAAGCAATCGTTTGAAAGGTCTCGGACTCTTTTTCTACACGGAAGGTGAAAAGACTGCGGAAAATTTGGGGGGTGCCGACATTCCCGAACATTGTCCCGCGGATTTTGACCGTTCCGGTTGCGCCCGGTTCAAGAGAACCAAGGAAGACGACGCGTCCCTCAACGGATTCTTCCTCTTTGAGGACATTTTCTAAAACGAAATGAGCAGGGAAGCCAAGGGTCAGCTTTGCATTTTCCAATGGTTTTCCCGTTCCATTCGTATAGCGAATGACAAGTGTTGAAGGAGCCCCGACCATGATCTCTTGTGTCGGAGCCACCCCAGCTTCCAGAAAAACGCGTTCAGAAAGATCCTGGGGATGAATCAAAAAGAAAAGGAGAGCCGTGAGCGCTAATCCGGCTGCAACGCCTGCCAAAAAGAGATCAAAGAGGAAAACGGTTCGCGGGAAACGATAGCGGCCATGGTAGCGTTTGCGATAGTGGTGGGCGAATGGCCGAAGGATCAGGTGTCCCGGATGGATCGCAAGGAAAACTGCTTTCTCCAGCAGGGTGTGTAAATGCTGTCCATCGTGCGAGGTTTCCGCGTGCTGGAGTTGATCTTGAAAAGATTCGGACATAGGTTTTATTTAAGGGGTCCAGAGTTCTAGGACTTTTTCCTTTGGATGCAGAACGAGGAGAAATCGAGGCTTTTTGTGAGCTGTACTTGTTGGTACAGCGAATCAAAAAACGGAGATTTCGACCTGCCTACCGGCAGGCAGGCAAAGTTATGCGCCAAAGGAGGAAGTTCTAAGTTTATCTTACTGCAGAGAAGGTAAAGACGTCAGAGGACATACCAATAACTTCTACGTTTCCGTCTCCGTCCAGGTCCGCTGCTGCTACATCGATGCCATTTCTTTCCGAGGCGTCTGAAGCAAAAAATTGAGTGAGCAAGGATCCGTTTCCTGTAAAAATTCTTACATGTGGTCCACCGCCCGGACCCGGACCCGTGATAATTTCATCTTTTCCGTCGCTATTCACGTCTCCCAGGGCCACCTGGACCCCGCCGCGGAATTTTTCATCATAGGCAAAAAAGCCGGGGTTGAGAAGCTTTCCGTCTCTATTGAAAATACGCACATGCGGTCCTCCGCCCACGCCAGCCCCCACCACGATTTCATTGATGCCGTCCCCGCTTGTATCTCCGATGGCCACCTGGACCCCGCCGCGGAATTTTTCATCATAGGCAAAAAAGCCGGCATGGACGAGTTTTCCGTCCCTGTCAAAGATGCGAACCTGTGGTCCGCCACCCTTTTTTGTTCCCGTGACGATTTCCATTTTTCCGTCGTTTTCCAAATCGCCGACCGCAAGGTTGATTCCCTGGCGATAGGAGGATCCATAGGGTTGAAAAGAGGATTTCTTTTTTCCATCGGAGGCATAGATGGAGACCTCCGTGTCATTGGCAACCACGGTTTCTCTGGTTCCGTTTCCATCCAGATCCGCAGAGATGATTCGTTGTCCTCCGTGGTAGGCGGCATCATAGGCAAAGAAGCCAGCTCGTTTTGCTTTTCCGGTTGTGTCGAAGATCCGTGCGAACGTGCCATTGGAAAAAACCGCATCCACGATCGTCTCAAGCGGACGCAGGAGGATGATTCCATCTTGGGACCGTAGGGTTACACGCGAAACAACGGATCCGTTGTTCACGGCAGGATCCTGGATTCCCCGAATTTTTTCGTAGTCGCCGTCTAGTCGGACGGTTTGGGATTGCGCTGTGGCATTCACGATAGCTTTGCCATGGGAAAAGTCGCGAGTCCAGACACTTTCCGGAACAGGTGTGCCTTCGCGGAAGGAAGCGGAAGTGTTAAGTAAATTTTCCGGGTTTCCTTTTGGAAGGCCCAGGGAAGCCTCGTATTCATCATAGCGCCAGAGCTGGGCATGTCCTTCTGTTCCATAATCAAAGGTAAAGTAGCCGTCTCCCAGTAGGGTAGAGGTCAGCCCGAATCGCATGTGTTGGTAGTCGCCACCGTTGCCTGTGTTATTGGTGTTGCCATTGATGAGGAAGACCGGATCGTACCCGACGGTATCTTCCAAGGTGAGATAGTGGCTCATCACGGTTTTCCATGCCCCATCTCCCTCCCAAGGCGTTGGGAATGATTCAAACATGCGTCCGTTAACATACGGTTGGAAGGGCGCGTCCGATGAACCATTTGTGACAAGAATGGGTTTGGAACCAACCAACTGGCGAGTAAGAGAAAAAAGGCGCACGTTCCCGTCCGACCAGCGTGCGTCCGCTGTTGCTGGATGATCCACGGTTCCATCTCTGTCTGTATCCACGTTTCCCATCCAGGAAATAGATCCGCTGACTTCATCATAAAAAATGCCATCCCAATATCCCGTTGAGAGAATGGACTCCGCCGCATAGTGAGCAAGATATTCTGGCCAGCCACTTGCGAGGTTCAGAGCGGTTGTCCCAGGCCAAAGACTGAGGAGGTTTCCACGCTCATCGCGCAGCCACCATTCGTCCTTAATGCCAGCGCGAAGAGATTGGTGTAAAGCATCGGTCCAGTAGCGGTCATTGAAGCTCACGCTTGGGACGTAAGCGAGAATGAGGATATCCGGATTTCGTTTTCGTATCTCGGAGAAAAAGGATGGATTAAAGCGTTGGGCTTCCGCTGGCAGGACGATCAAATCGAATTTTGCCAACTCATCTAGGGTTGTTGGTTTTTCCAGGTCAGGTCCGGCAACAAGAAAATGGTTTGCTGTCCGCACAAACGGATGGGAGGTCGCGCCGGCGGTTTTAACGTCAATTAGAAAAAGGGAAACCAGGGAAGAAAGGAAGAGGATGAAAAGAGAGCGGTGTATTAGCATACTCAAGGGTATTCTGGTTGGTCCTTTTTTGGTTCGATAATGGCGTTCGGATTCGGAGAAAAGAGTTTGTTGCGAATTTTCCACTGGGCTACGTATTGGCCAAGGCCTAACAGATCGCGTTTGTGTCGCGCCGTTGTGGTCCGTTGAGACCATTTGAGGAGGGATTCGAAGTTGATCTTATAGCGTCCTTGGACAACGACGTAGGTGACCTCTTGTTTGGTGATGGCTCGCCGAATGGTTCGTTGGCTTACACCAAACAGGCGGGAAGCCTCAGAAACGGAAAGTCGGATAATAGCGTTTAAGCCCATAATTTTTTTGTCTACACAAGAGTAGACAAAAAAGGGTTTTTTGTCAACAGGATAGACCTTATTATTGAGTTCTTTTTAAAAATCAGGTACGGTAATGTGGATTTTTCGCTCTGTTAGGACTTCCTCCTTTGGATGCAGAACGAGGAGAAATCGAGGCTTTTTGTGAGCTGAACTCGTCGTACAGCGAATCAAAAAACGGAGATTTTGACCTGCCTACCGGCAGGCAGGCAAAGTTATGCGCCAGAGGAGGAAGTTCTAACTGTAATACTTTTCAGATTCTTTGCGACCTTGCTTGTGAGGAGCCTCTCAGAAAAATTTCTTCTTTTCCGCATCAGAACCCAAAAAGACCAGAAGGCGTTTGAGGATTTCTATCAGAAATTTTCTCCTTCCCTCTATCGATTTTTTCTTTTGAAACTTCCGACGGTCCAAGATGCAGAAGAAGGGGTTTCGACCGCATTCCTGCGATTGTGGAATTATCTGACAGGCCCTTCTAAAGTAGAAAGTATTGGGGGACTCGTTTTTACGGTCGCGAGGGGTGTTGCCGCCGATTTTTATCGAGAACATGGAAAAGAGAAAGAGGAAGCTCTTGAGGAGGTTGAGAAGGGAAATGGCCTAGAGGCATCCAACGGACATCCGGAAAGGGAACTGCGAGAAAAAATGGATGCTCGGTTGGAGGCAATAGAACTTCGAAAAGTCCTTCAACGATTGGGAGAAAAAGAATGTGCTCTTCTTACGCTCCGATTCCTTGAGGATTGGACCGTGAGGGAAATAGCCAAGCAGTTTGATCAATCGGAAAATGCGACACGTGTCGGTATTCATCGGGCTCTGAAAGCCCTGCGTAATCATATAGACATCACAACGTTTTCTTATGGAGCGATGGGACAGGGAGGAAGGACAATTGATTCAGAAGCTCACGGCCCACAAAGATGAAAAAATGCTTGGGGGAAATTTTTCTGTTTTTCAAAAGACCGCCATTTGGAATCGCATGACGAAAGAGCTGGGGTTCCAACAAGAAGAAAAAGAACGTTCTCTTTTTTTCTGGTACGTTCGGTATTTTTTGTCGGGTTTTTCCCAGGCGTTTCTTCACCCGGGGATGGCTTTGACAAGTTCCATCGTTTTTCTCTTGGGTGGTTGGGCGGTTGCGGCCAGCGCCGCTTCCAGTATTCCGGGTGATTTTCTCTATCCCGTGAAGATGGCAACGGAACGCGTGCAGTTGACGTTGGCCGGAGGTAATGAACAGCGTACGCAATTACATGCGGAGTTTGCCGCACGGCGTTTGCAAGAAGTCAATGAAATTTCCGTTTCCTCGAGAGGGGATAAGGAAGACCTCATGCGGGAAGCGGTTGGAAATCTTACGGCTGAATTAAAATCGGTTCGGACGGATTTGGAAAATTTGCCAGCAGTGACCCCACAGGCGGCAACGCAGATTGCCAAGATCATGGAGCAGAAGGTGGCGGCTCAATCGTCTGTGTTGGAACAGTCGGAAGTCGTCGGGGCTTCTTTTTCGTCGGAACAGATGGTAGAGGCTCAAGAGGCTGTGAAAGCCACAGAGCTCGCGGTCACGGAAATGGTTGTTCAGACGCATGAGGCCTCCGGAGGAGGGTCTGAAGATCGAGAAAAAACGGAGGGATATCTGAAACCCATGTTTCAAGAAGACTTAAAGAAGATCAGTTCTTCTTTAAATGAGGCTTATGGGCGGCTTACAACGGTTCGTCGTGTTGTCGCCGCAGGGCGTGTGAGCGAAGGAGAAGGTGAGATCTATCAAAAAGAAATGGAACGGATTGAGACCAGTCTTGGTGGGTTTGAGGAAATCCTTAGGGAAACCATGGACGTGTATGCCGCTGGCGGATATCGTCGCGTTCTTGAATTGGTCGGAATCATGAAGGGAAATCTTGCACAGGCCGAAGCAGATCTCCAGGCATTAGAAATTGAGTTGAGTACGTCGGTACGCCTGGAATCCTCTACGAAGAATGAGGATCAGGCGGGGGTCGAAGGGAAAACGGAGGGAGAGTAACGGATTGGAATTAGGGTCTCGACCCCGCATTTTTCCTCTTGTAAAGAGGGGAAAAATACGGGGCGGGGACGTTGAATTCCCCTCATGCAGGCAAAAAGGTCGGCCGGTTTGTCCTCTCCCTAAGAAGGGAGGATTCGCCGTAGCTTGTGTGATGAACCTAAAAATCGTGCGCGCCCCGCGCACACCAAATCGGGGTAAAAAGAAATTATGAACCAATCAAAAAGCATTGGGAAGCGAGCCTTGACGTCGTTTGTCGCTGTGGCCACTCTCGTGTGGACTCTCGGCGCGGCGGTGGTCGTTGCTCCGTCCCGGGCGAACGCCGCTACGGCGGGCGACCTCATCAAAGGGACGACGCTTTCGACGGTGTATTATTACGCCACGGACGGCAAGCGATACGCTTTCCCAAATGAAAAGACCTATTTTACCTGGTATAGCGATTTCAGCGGCGTGAAGACGCTCAGCGATAGCGAATTGGCTGCGATTTCCCTCGCAGGCAACATCGTTTACCGCCCGGGCTCCCGCTGGATCAAGATTGCCAGCGATCCGAAAGTGTATGCCGTGACAACCGACGGGAAGATC
>DATDUW010000044.1:0-9556 GCA_035290185.1 Patescibacteria group bacterium | reverse complement strand
AAGCCGCTCGGCGTGGTCGTCACGATCAGTGGTGCCAGTCGTGACGGCCGAAAGGCCAAGCAGTTCCACGACGGTTTGGGCAAGCTCTACGGTCTCGTCAAGGAGACCATCGAGCAGCTCTTCGCCCTCGACGAGACCGTTAACGTTCAGTTCTTCTGCGTTATTCAGCTCGACGGGCAGATCGAACTCACCCCCGGCTCGGGAGTATACGGCACCCAGCTCGAGAAGGCCGGACGGGTCAGCTTCACCGGGAACCCCGACGCGACCGCGTGAGCGTCTCGCCGGGCTGATCGTCTTCGCCGGGTGGCTCTGTTCTCACCACCAAGTGGTCATGCCGTCACTTTTCTCGCCCCGCGCGAGACGACAAAGCCCCAACTCGGGAGTGCTGGTCGTTCTCGACGCGGGGTTTTGTTATTTTTAAGGCTCAACACGCAAGGATTGTTTCTGGACGGTTCATATCGTTATTTCAATGTGTAATAGGTCGCGCGACCTTTACCAATTTGTTTTATCATTTTCAATATTTTTAGCTTCTGCAAATGGAGCTGCGCCGTACGTCTTGGACACCTCACGACGTCGATAACGTCGATGACGGTAATTCGTCCAACCGTTTCCATGAAATCAAGAATGGCGATCTGATCTTTGTCGAGAAAAACCTGCGAGTTGATGTCGGTATCGAGTTTTTTCACGGCCAGATTTAAGACGGTGTGCTTGACCCGATCGATTTCCTCCTTGAATCCCTTCACGAAGTATTCGAGCCATGGAGTGAAGTCCGTCCTGCGAGCCTTATACGTTTCTCCGATATTGATAGCGGCGTAATAGGCCGGGCGATCCGTATTGTAATAGTCCTCGAGCGCAAACAGACGTCGGAAGTCGTATCCTCGTTGATACAAGAGCAATGTTGCTAACGCCCGTGCCGTTCTTCCGTTGCCGTCGACAAATGGGTGGATGACGGCAATCTCCTGATGGACGATTCCGGCGGCGATGACAGGATCAACTCCTTCCTCGTTGTGCTTTTGGATCCAGACAATCAGTTCGTCCATAAGCGCCGAAACATCCTTTGCGTCAGGTGCGGTATAGATAATCTCTCGTCGGCCATCTCGAAAATTTCTTGCAATGTAAACGGGACCAGGGCGATAGTGCCCCGACGCTTCCGGTCGAAGGGTCTTGTTGGTGACGTATTTATGAATACGAAGAATCACCCGCTTGTTGATCGGTTGTTTCTTTTCGACAATAGTCTCGATATATTTTAGAGCGTCCAGATAATTTCGAACCTCATAAATGTCTCTTTCAGGGGCGTCAATGGTCTTCCTGTCTGCCACTGCCTCGACTTCCCGCATTTTCAAGATGTTCCCCTCGATCGCGGTCGAGCTGTGAGTCATACGGATCAATGCCTGGCGTCGCAAATGAAGCTCCTGCTTGGGCAAGAGTCGGGCACGTTCGATCACCGCCTTTCCTTCGGCGATGGCTGTGAGCATCTGGACAATCTTGTTCGTGAGACGGTATTCGGGACTGAACATAGTAAGTACATGATACACCGAAATTTCGAATCGCGCAAGAATCGCGCAAGAATCGCGCCAAGAGTTGGTTCCAACTCCCCCGTGAGGTCGGCTTAAAGAATTGTCGATATTTGGAACCGCCAGAATGTCGTTTTTACAAACAAAAAAGACTTCTCACGTTGAAAAGTCCCTTTTGATGAACCACTTGCGAGTCAGATGGAACCAATTGGTGGAGGAAATGCGGGGGTGGAAGCAGTTTGGCCAATTACATGTGTGAGGCCGCCGGTCGTTTCCGTCTTCCTAATAAGATGGCTGCGACGATCAGATAATTGGCTATTACGATGTAGAGTGGGTATGCGAGAAGGGTTGGACTCATACTTCCGACGGCCAACACTCCAAATACTCCAGATGTCCCGGACATGAACCAGGTGCTGAGTGTTTCACTTTCGGGTTTCTGATAACTCTTGATAAAAGTGAGTAAGCTTCCAATACTGTCGATCACAATGACAATAAACAGCGCGTAGGTAGCTTCGTTCGTAAAATACCAGAGCAGAAGGCCGACACCGGCAGTAATGAGCGCCCGTATGTCTCGCTTCGTGAATCCCCCAACTCCATATTTGATAGAAAGTACAACAACAACGAGAACGGCGATCGTTTGTCCCGCAGTCAGCCAAAGTGAATGTGTTGCACCCTTTGCAAGCTGAGAAAAGAACGCAATGAATCCGAGCACGGTCCAAATAAACCACGAGGCGCGCTCTGGTCTTGAGCGGCGCCGGAGGATGTCCCGAACATATGGAATCACCATAGCGATGCTCAGCAGGGCAGAAATGTAGCCGAACGTTTGAAACATATTGATTCAAAGCCTAACACAAAACTCCGAGAACCGCCTCGGAGCTTCATGGTGAACCGCTTGCGAGTCTGTTGGAACCAATTATTAAGAGATCGTGATCTTCATCTTCGCATCCAGTGCATCCGCGACCTTGTTCAAAAAACTCAACGTCGGGTTGTACTCTCCGGATTCAAACCGAGAGATGGCTGACTGCTTCGTCCCAACTTTTCTAGCGAGAGCGGATTGCGAGAGACCTCGTTTCAAACGCTTTTTGATCATCAGATCTATGACAGCAAACTCCGGCGCGAGCTCATCATAGTTTTTCCGGACTTCAGCATCCTTCAGGAAACCAGCCTTGAGAGATTTGTAGGATTTCATACAATTTAATTATAACGTATATGTTATGTACCGTCAAGCATTGATTTTCTAGTGAACGCTACCGCCAAAACTTTTTGAGGGATCTTGTCTGATTTTTTCAGAAAGCCGTGCAGAATGATAACGGCAGAATGCCGAAAAGTGTAAATCAGCCGAATTTCCTGTCTACCCCGAACGCGTAGCTCAAATAATTCTCCCCGATGGCCTTACTGTGTGGCATCCCCAACTTGTGACCGAATGTTTCGAGCAAGTCGATCGTCCGCAGCACTTTCGCGATCGTTGGCTTCTCAAGTCCTCGGATAAACTCCTCAACATCAGCGTGGAAAAAACGGATTTCCATAGGGACTTAATTGTACCAGGTTCCAACCTCCTTCATTTGTACAAAGTAGTAGATACAGGATTTGGAACCGCCAGAATGTCGCTGTTCTTACAAACAAAAAAGGCTTCTCATGTTAAGAAGTCTCTTTTGGTGACCCCACGGGGAGTCGAACCCCGGTTACAGGCTTGAAAAGCCCGTGTCCTAACCATTAGACGATGGGGCCGTAGAAAGTTTTGTTTTCAACTCTTTCCTTATTCGGCCAGATATTTTTATCAATTGTTCTCGTTTCAATGCTTCTGATTTTGTTTGAAATTTTTCCGTGTAAATTAACATGTACGGACGATTGGCTTTCGTTGAACGCGTATTTCCCGCATTGTGTTCTTGGAGTCTTTTTAGTGGATTCTCCGTAGACCCGACATACCACTTTCCTGTTTTTTCGCTTTTGAGGATATAGACAAAGAACATATTCGGAGGCTTGCCTGGCCTGAAGGCCAGGTCCGGCCTTCAGGCCGGAAAAAGCCCGTGTCCTAACCATTAGACGATGGGGCCGTAGATTTTTTTGACAGTCGCATAATAGGGGAAGGCCGATCGGACGTCAAGCGAAAGAAGGTCACGAATAAGCCAAAAATTTAGGGAAAATGAATTGGCAGAGTTTTTGTATTTGCGTTATCATAAGAATGATTTTTGATTTTCCCCTATGGCCGATCCGTTCGTTGGTGTTTCCATCGTCTTCTTTCTCTTTTGGGTCCTTACGCTTCTTTTTTCAAAGAAAACGAGAAGGGAACAGCTTCTGATGAGTATCATCGGACTTTTGCTTGCGCCCATCGTGTTGATTTCCGCGCTTGCCGATGTGCGCCGTGGCCCTGCGGAAGCAACATCTTTCGTGGGATGGGAAGATGCCCTGTTTGTCATATCCCTCTTCGGACTTGCCTCTGTTGTCTATGAAATTTTCGCTGGTCGGCACTTGGCGTCTCTGCGCGAATGGCCCTGGGTATGGTCCCTTCGTCCACATCCGTTGCACTGGGGGTTCAAGCTCGTTCTTTTGACATCGGCGTGGGTTGCCGCTGTGTTTGCTATCCTCGCTTTGATGCCGCTTCGTCCGTTTTCTGCTTTTGTCCTTGGGGGTTTGCTTGTGGGTGGCTATGTTCTTGTCCATCGCCACGATTTGGTTGCCAATGCGCTCGCTTCCGGACTTTTGGCGGCCGTGCTCGTTTTCTTTGTCGAGCAGTTTTTTTTCGTCCGCTTATTTCCTGAGGCAGCCGCAGAAATTTGGAAGATGGAAAGTCTTTCCGGCTGGATGGCTGGTTCTGTTCCGGTCGAAGAGCTTTTGTGGGTGGCTGTGGTTGGGTTTGCCATAGGTCCTTTGTATGAATTTGTTCGCCAGAAGCGTCTGAAATAGTTTTTCTGTTTTTTATGCGCGGCAAAACGTTGTCAGACGAACATTGGCTTCCTGAACAGGAAGGACAGCTTTCCGTCGATGTCCTTGAGGATCTTCGCCATCTTTATGTACGGACGGCTATTGCGGGTGTGCGTGCCGAGGACCTGGACATTTCCGTAACGCATGATACCGTGACCATCCGCGGACGGCGTGTCTATGAAGGAGTTCCGGAAACGGGACAGGCCGAGGTCCATGTACAGGAATGTCACTGGGGTCCGTTTTCCCGATCGATCGTCCTGCCGGTTTCCGTTCACGCTGAGGAGGCGGACGCTGTTTTGAAAAAAGGAATTCTCACGATCACGCTTCCGAAGGCAGAGGTTGCCGCTATGCTTCGCGTCGTGGGGTTGGATTAGAAGCGTCTTTTATGGTCAATACACCGCATTTTATTTCGGCCAGAGTTCTCGGCCGGGAAGAGGCGAATATCCGTTTGGAGTTGCAGGATGGTCAGTGCCTCCTGTGGCCCGCGGTCGCTTTTTCCGATTCCGTAAAGCCAGATGACGTTGTTCATCTTTTTGTTCGGCTCGAAGCGGACGTTCGTTTATGGCAGGAACGGACGGCTCGGGATCTTCTTAATGAATTTTTGAATGGTTCGTAAGGCCGTATGGGAGCAAAACGGATGCATTTTTTTTTCGGTCACAGACGTTTTTTTCTTTGGATCCTTGCTGGTATTCTGGTTTTTTCTGCGTTGGGGACAGGGGTGGTCTTGGCATGGGCACAGACGTATGATGGGCGGATTTCCCCCGGTGTCTTTATTGGATCCGTCCAAGTGGGAGGGCTTGATCCGGAAACAGCACGCCGACGTTTGAATGAAACCGTGGATGCGTGGATTCTTAAGGGTATGGAGGTGACGGGAGAAGACGGAATTTCAAAAAAAGTTCCTTTTTTAAGGATGGGGTCAACGGATTCCGATGTCCCTCTTGAGTGGGTATCTTTTCAGACAGATGAGGCGGTGGAAACCGCTGTGCGTGTTCGTCGTTTTTCCGGTCACCCGCTGGCAGAGGCCTGGTCTCTTGCGAGGGGATTCCTTCAGAAGAAAAGAGTTCCGTTTCCGGTTTACATCCAAGAGAACCGTTTGCAGGAAGCGGTGCGATCTGTATTTGTCAATGAGGAGCGTTCGGTCCGGGATGCTGCTTTTTTGTCGGAACGCGGACCGGATGGATCGTGGGACGTTCGTTCGGTTCCTTCGGAATCCGGACGTGTGTTTGAGTGGGATTCTTTTTTTGTCTCCGTCCGGCAGCATCTTGCAACCGTGGATTTTTCATCCGTGCCGCTGAGAACCGCGGTACAGAAACCGTCTATAGAAGAGGAAGACGTGATTCCTCTTTTAACCAAGGTTAGGCAAGCCCTTTCCCGAGCCCCTTATGCTTTCCAGTGGACAGGGGAGGACGGGACGGAAACCGTTTGGAATGTATCTGCCGAAGCGATGGCAAAAGCAGTCATCCCTGTTCGTCTGGGGAAGAGCGTTTTCTTAACAATCGATGCGGAAAAGTTCAAAGGATCGCTCGATGAGATTGCGTTTGTGGTCGATCGACCTGCTGTCAATGCCCGTTTTCGTATGGAAGAAGGGCGTGTTGTGGAATTTATCAGCAGCCAGGGAGGGCAGGTATTGGATCGGGAACAAACCATCAAGGCATTCGTTGCTTTGGTTTTTGAAACGGAAGCACGGCCTGTGACACCGGTCGCCATTGTCGTTCAGAAGGTGGAGCCGGACGTGACTGTGGAAGATGCGAATGATCTTGGGATTAAGACGGCGCTGGGAACCGGGACGTCCAATTATCGTGGAAGTCCAGCCAACCGCATCAAAAATATCCGCAATGGCGTCCGGCTACTCAACGGGTTGTTGATTGCGCCTGGGGAGACGTTCTCGCTTTTAAAAGCCCTCCAGCCGTTTGACGCGGACAATGGATATCTTCCCGAGCTTGTTATTAAGGGAAACAGTATTGTTCCAGAAACGGGAGGGGGTCTTTGTCAGATCGGCACCACGACTTTTCGTGCCGCTATGAATTCCGGTCTTCCGATCGAGCAGCGCCAAAATCATTCGCTTGTCGTGAGCTATTACAATGATCCGTCCAATGGAAACCCGGGAACGGATGCAACGATTTACGATCCGTCTCCTGATTTTCGTTTCGTGAATGATACGGGCGTCCCCATTCTTTTTGAGGCCCTCATGGTCGAGGAGACTTCCCAGCTTCGGTTTACGTTTTGGGGGATGTCGGACGGTCGTAAGGGATCCTATACGCCGCCCGAGCTGATTCGGTGGATTCCGACAGGGCCGGAACAGAGGGTGGAAACGGAAGGACTCCTTCCTGGAGAAGAAAAATGTCAGGCAGCCCACCCTGGTGCGGACGCGAAATTTACCTATGTTATCGAGCGCTTTGACGGGTCCAAGGAAGAAAAAGTGTTTGAGTCTCATTATCGCGCGCTTCCAAGACTTTGTTTGGTTGGTAAGGCCGCAGACGAAAGCGAATAGCGTTTCTTTGTTTATCCACACGCCTCCTTGCAGAGGTTCTACGAAGCGGTAAGATCAAAAAAAGGAATAAAAAAACGCTCTTTCCTTCAAAAAACTGCAGGCAAGAAGTTTCAACAACGGAGTGCCCGAGTCGGAACCCAGATCATCCACTTTTGAAACCCCATGCTTGTCGTGCCTGCAGGTTTCTGACGACAAAAGCGTGTTTTATTCTTCCAAGAAAAAAAGAATTTTTCAACGGAAGAAGGTATTTTACCTTTTCTCAAGAAATTGTCAAGAGGCCCGGTGGGTCTCTTTTTATTTTGGCGTTTTTAAAGAATCAACAGATGTTTTGAATTGTTCACTCTTCCTGTTGACATTTTCCCCTTTTTCCGTTATGATAGTCAGTTCTATTTTAAAAAAGGCGGATTTCCGCTTCAATTATGAAAAAAATCATCCTCTTCTTGGCGGGAGCATCTCTGGCCATCCTGCCTTTAACCTCTTTTGTTCAAGCAACAAATGGGCAATGGGAATCCATCACATCGACCGCTGCCTGGAACCAGGAAGCGTACAAGTTAGAAAAACTTTCCTTTGCTGCCAACACGGTCGGGCCTCTTTCGTTTGGAGATCATGCGGTTGTTGGTGAGCCGACAAAGGGATGCGTTCCGGTTCAGTCTTGCGATCAATACGACGCTTATGTCTTGAAGGACGGTATGCGGATGTTTGTCGGCACGGTTCCTTCCGCTGCCTTGGATGAACAACGGTATGCGCTTAATGGCAACGTGTTTACGTATGTGACGCCAGCGGATGCGGATCACACGCGTTGGGATGCCACGCTTACGGATTTGTCTACGGGCGAACGGAAGACCGAAATGGAAGATCTCTTCATGGACGGCGTTGAGGAAGTTGACATGCTTCGGAATGCCGGGAAGTTGTATCTGAATCCGTCGTTCAATTGGAACAACCATCAGGGATATTCCCAGGCGACAATTTATTCTTTCAGTTTAAAAACCGGCGAGCAGCGTACAGTTTCGGATCATTATGAGCTTGGTCGGGAAGAGTTGCAGGACGCACGCGATGGTCGAGTGCTTTCCCGCATGGTTTTTGCAAGTGGAAATAAAGAACTTTGGGTTTACGATACAACGAAGGACCCTGTTGAAGGCAAGGCTATTCCTGGTACATGGACGCCATCCAACGAGCAGATTACGGGGGCTCATTTCCGTTCCGACGGATCTGTTGAATACTTCTATCTGTATCAGCGCTATGTCTACGATGGTGCATCTGCTCCAAAAGCCCAAGGGGACACCTTGAGCTGGTACCGTCCTGCTAGTGAGGCGATCCAGATTCGTAACGGTCGTATGGCCTGGCTGGATCCCAATGATGTGCTTCGTGTGAGTGGTGCCAAGGAAGGTACGCTTAATTTTGGGACCCTCGGTTACCCCGTTCTCTTCCGTCTGACAGATGACGCAATCTCTTTTGCGTCTGGAACCGGAGGAAAGCGTTATGATTTTGCCAAGCACACGACAACGGAATATCCGTTTGTCGTTACGGATACAAACGGAGACGTTTCGGTTGGCGTGGATGCTGCCGGAACGGTCTGGTATCAGAGCGAGGCCACGGGGAAGAAACTTTCCCTGGGTCGCGGCGCAGCCCCGGTGCTTTCCGATGAAAATCATCTCTACTGGCGCACAGCCGATGGCGTGATTTTTGAGGCCACGATTCTTCCGGGCGCGGGAACAGGTCTGCCCGAAGCGCGTGCTTTGCAGGTTCCCGGATCCGCGACGGTTTATTTGGCCTTGGACAACACCGTCTATCCCATGCATACGGAAAAGATTTATTTCTCCTGGTTCAAGAGTTGGAATTTTGTTCAACGGATTTCCGCTGGAGAACTTGCGACCTATGAAAATGGGGGAGAGGCATCGTTTGCTCCTGGCACGCGCGTGCGTTTGGCCGGAGACGTAAAAGTCTATCTGGTAGACGATAATGGGTCCTTGCGTTGGCTGACGACCCCTGGAATTGCCGCCTCCCTGCTTGGGGAAACCTGGAATCAGAACGTCATTGATATTACGCAAGCCGACCTGCCATTCCTGACCTTCGGGTCTCAGATTCTGACAGAACAGGATGTGAAATAAAAACGAAAAAGGAGAAAGTCCTACGAAAAATTTTTGAGGTTAAACCACCCTCGCAATTACGAGGGTGGTTTTGTTAACGTCTATTGACAGATTCTCTAAAAAATGATAAGATTTAAACGTTCATTCCAAACAACAAACTTTTTGCCTTTAAAAAAGGCAGGAGGATCGCATGAAGATTTCTGAGTTCGTGACCGCTGTCTCCGTCCTCGTTCCCGCCGCTCGATACATCGAAAAAACAAGGAGGAGTTTTCATTTCCTTGTTATCGATGGCGTCGAGGAGAGCGACCCGCGAGAGCTTGTCAGTCTCGAGCAGGTTGGGGGGGGAGATTTATCTCTATTTCTGTAACGACGAAGGGGCTGCGACAACGGCGCTCTGGGAAGCCTGTCTCGAGGTCGGGGGGAAGGAATACCTCCTGGTGGATTCGGTAGAGGCCGCTGGGCCGACCGGGTTTATCCAGGTCAGCGACCCGTCGTCGATTCGACAGATGGTCGAGGCGTTCCTTGATATCGTCGTGGGGGCG
>DATDUW010000043.1:0-25057 GCA_035290185.1 Patescibacteria group bacterium | reverse complement strand
TCGTCGGGGTCTTTTCCTTTGCCAGCCGGCTCGTGGGTATGGCGCGAGATCGCATCCTCGCGGGCCTGTTCGGCGCCGGAGATGTTCTCGATGCCTACTATGCCGCGTTCAAAGTTCCTGATCTCATTTTTAACCTCTTGGTGGTCGGGGCTTTATCCGCGGGTTTCATCCCTGTTTTTACCGCTGCCTGGCGTCGTGCTCCAGGAGGGAAGGAAGCCTGGCGTTTTGCCAATGGCATGCTGAATCTCCTCTTTATTCTCATGGCGGTTAGTTTGGTTGTTCTGGCCTTTTTTTCTGAACCGCTGGCCGTCATCGTTGCCCCTGGATTTTCAGAATCCAAGCGCGAGCTCGTGGCATCGCTCACGCGCATTATGCTGTTGGCCCAGCTTGGGCTGACAGTTTCCATGATTTTTGGCAGTGTCTTGCAGGGACGGCGACGGTTTGTGCTTTTTGCTCTGGCTCCGGTCCTGTATAACATCGGAATCATCGCGGGCGCCCTGGTCCTTGTTCCGCGATGGGGACCTTCCGGCTTGGCATGGGGCGTTGTCATCGGATCTATTCTGCATGCTTTGGTCCAGTGGGTGGGCGCGCGGCGGATGGGATACCGTTACCATTGGGAATGCGGTTGGAATCTCGCGGACGTTCGCGAAGCGCTCCGACTGACTGGCCCCCGTCTTTTCGGCCTTGCCGTTTCCCAAATTGGTACCGTTGTTATGTTGGTGCTTGCATCGCGTCTGCAAGCGGGGAGCGTAACCCTTTTTATGTTTGCTTCAAATATTCAGTATCTGCCCGTTGGTCTTGTAGGCGTCTCCTATGCCGTTGCCGCTTTCCCCCTCCTTTCTGAGCAGGCAACAGAAGGGAAGACAGGGCGTTTTGTGGCTTCTTTTTCCGCGGCCGCGCGCCAGATTCTTTTCCTTATCATTCCGTTTACCCTTGCCTTTGTTCTCTTACGTGCTCAAATCGTGCGCGTGGCCGTCGGGGCTGGAAAATTTGGGTGGGAAGAGACGATCGCGACCGCAGATGCGGTGGCCATCTTTGCCTTGAGTTTCGCGTCTCAATGTCTTGTCTACCTTTTGGCGCGAGCCTTTTTCGCCTTAAAGGACACACTGACCCCCCTTGCCGCTGGTGCGGCCAGTTTGATGGTCGTCCTTTTTGCTGGTCTGTATCTTTCTGAACGGTTCGGAGTCGCGGGGCTTGCCGCGGCTTTTTCCCTTGCATCCATCGCCCAGCTTATGTTTCTTTGGCTTCCGCTGCGGGCACGTTTAGGGTCGCTTGATGAAATGCGGATGCTCCGCTCGCTGTACCTGCTCACGAGCGCGGGGCTTGCCGGTGGTTTGATGATGCAGTTGCTTAAACCCCTGACAGTTCGGTTTTTCCCTTTGGAAACATTTTGGAACGTCCTGCTGCAAGGAACCGTTGCTGGTCTGGGGGGGTGGACTGTTTATGCTGCTCTGGCTTGGGTACTCAAGAATGAAGAAATTCATGCTTTTGCCGGGGCCCTTCGCCAGCGGTTTTTTCGTTCCACCCACCCAACCGAAGCTTTGCCACCGGAAGGCCCGACAGTGTCATGAGGTTGTTTTGATAACTCATGTTACGTACAAGTGGGGCTCCTTGCCCCACAGCCCCGCCCCATTTTCTTTGTTCTGCCCAAAGAAAATGGGGGAAAAGAAAAGGCACCCCAAGCCCTCTCTCGTAACCCTCCTTCGTCCTTTGGACTTCGGAGGGCAGGCTCGCTAGGCCTTCGCCTTTGCCCACCAGAGCTCATCTTCAGAGCGACGGTGGGTCGAACAGAGCTCGTTCGGGCTTGGGGAAACGAGAACGAGTTTATTGGGTGGGGAAGGGAGTTATCAAAAAAAACCGCGGCAAGAGTCGCCGCGGCATCGTGCTTGGCTCAATAGAGAAAGAGCCTATTCCGGTTTTTTCTTTTGGGGTTTGGAAGAAGGGAAGGTCGGAGCTTCCGACCACCACTTAACCAGCAATGCTCGGACATCCCCCTCGTGGAAGATCAACAAACCGAGCATCAGACAAAGACTAAAACAAGCTCCCACGATCAACTCTGTCACGCACAACTCCTTTTCCATCAAAGATGCTGGTTGCATCTACGGCGATTTCAGAAACCGAAATGACAGTATTTTCCCCCTCAGTCCATTCCCTCGGGTTTGAACCCGAGATCGGTCAGACTCTGTGGAATCGGGCAAGGAGCGAAGATCTGCTCTATGTGACGCCCCCAACTCTCTCGTTGAATAGGTCCAACCTTTTCCTCGTCCACTTTTCCATCGCAGTCGTTGTCCACGCCGTCGCAGAGCTCAACAGCCTCTGGATGGACAAGGTCATTATTATCGTTGCAGTCGCCATTCTTCGTGGTGTAGGAAGAAAATTTTTTACAACCCTGGATGGTTTCCGTTCCGAAACCATCCCGGTCATCATCCTTGTAATATTCTCTGGTCATCCCCTCGTCGACGGCTCCGTTGCAGTTGTCGTCTTTACGATTACATTCCTCCACGGTCCCCGGGTAGACATAACGGTCTCCATCGTCGCAGTCGGTTCCGGATCGAACCCTCGACGACTCCGTAAACCCCTCGGGGCACGGACACGCCTGGATCGAGATCGATTCTTTTGTGAGGAACCCGTCCTCGTCGCTGTCTTGGCGACAGGAAAACAGCTTCCCACCTTTGTCGCAAACAGGAGGTGTTGCTTCGGCCTCCTGATCGGGTGATGGCAACTCTTCGGAGGATTTGTCCTCTGTCCACCACAGCCACATGGCGGTCAACGAAAAACCAAATAAGACCGAAGCAGTCAAAAAATCGTGTTTCATTAGAGGTTTCCTCCTTGATTTTAGGTTCTTTCAATCAGTTTTCAAAAGTCCAAAACTATTCTCACCCTTTCATAAAATCCAAAAATTGTCAAGATTTAGGAACAAAAATCCGTCTGGAAATGCCAGACGGATTTTTTGAGACATTGAGTGAAGCGTCTGGTTTTGAAAAACAAGTGGTCTGGCAAGCAGTAAAACGTGGAAAATTTGGCGTTGAAAATATCCATGATGAAGAAACAAAGAGACTTTTGGAAACAACTTTGTCGCCGGAAGTTTATTTTAGGACTTTTTCAAAAAATTCAGGAAGTTGAAGAGGGACTTTTTCGATCAACGATTCACGATCTGCTGATCCTGTTCCGTTGGCCGGGGCGGAGATGAGAAGTCTCTCCGCCCGAGGTGTGAAATTTTTCCTGAGACTGCCTGGTCGTTAGTTTCCAGGCTTAAACCTGATGTCGATCAGCCTCTGTGGGATGGGACAGGGGGCATTCACGATTTCCCAATACCCCCCGCCAACATCATTCCACCGACGAACCGGGGCCATTTTTACCTTTTCGTCCCCCTGTCCGTCACAGTCGTTGTCCTTGTCGTCGCACAGTTCGACGGCGCCGAGGTAGATCGTCTTGTCCGCGTCGTCGCAGTCGGTGTTGTTTGCGACATAATGGCCTGTGGGTTTGAAGCAACTCTGTGAACCGGTTTCGGTGTTGGAACCGAAACCGTCATGATCCTCGTCCGGATAAAAGGTCTTTTTGAGCCCCTCGTCCACCATCCCATCGCAGTTGTTGTCCGCGCCGTCGCAGATCTCGGCCGCGCCAGGATAGCTGTCTGCGTGGAGGTCGTCGCAATCCACCCCGGAATGTACCGGGTTGGTGATCAGGACAAATCCCCCTGGACACGGGCAGGCCTGGACGGTGACTTCTGTTTCCCCTGGAAGGAATCCGTCTCTGTCTTGGTCCTCTCGGCAGACCAGGAGTTTTCCACCGACGCACCCCTCCTCGGCAATCGGAGTTGCGTCCGCGGCCGGTTCTGGTTTTTCTTTCCAGAAATGTTCTACCGTGATACCCACAACGAGTCCCACAACGAGCAGAATTGACATTGCCACAGTCAATTTCAAGTTGTTCTTCATCGAATTTCTCCTTAGATAGAGGGGCATGGTTGCCCGTTTTGAAAGTTCAGAACCAGCATGATCTTTTCATAAATTTACGAGATTGTCAATACTCGAGAACAAATTTGAAAACAAATTAAAAATCCGTCTGGAAATGCCAGACGGATTTTTTAGGAACCGTTTTCCTATTCCACCAATTTGTACGAAAGATTAACAGTTAAAACCAATTCGTTCATTCCGGTTTGGATCAGAGGGCCATTGGCCATGGTTTCTGTCATCATCTGGCCACCCTTGCCAAAATCGCCCCAGGGCGTTGGTTGACTGTTGACCCATTCGTTGTAACTGATCACGCGTTCGAGCCGAAGACCCAGAGCTTTAGCAATATCCTTGGCTTTTTGTTGCGCTTGGGCCAGGGCTTTTTTCCGCGCCTCGTCTTTGAGGTTGCTTGTATCGTCTATGGTGAAGTTCGGTCCGGAGATTGTCGTTGCGCCGTTTTTTCCAGCGACGGCCAGAAGATCCGAAATTTTTTCTGTGTTTCGAATCTTTACACTGATTTGATGGGTCACGATCCAGCCTTTTGAAACGGATTCTTCCTTCTCAGTGTCCCATTCCATGTTTTCGAAAGAGTTGTAGTTGGCGGTTTGAATATCATCTTCTGGGATGCCGGCAGCTTTCACGGCCTCGATCAGTTTATTCATGGCCGCGGTGTTGTCCTTTTGGGTTGTGCTGACATCTGCACCCTTGGACTCGATGGTCAGGGAAACGATGGCAACATCCGGCTTGGCGGAAGCGCGACCTTCTCCTTCAATCATGATCGAGTGCTCGTAAGGAACCGGCTCATCGATCTGCTGTGTAGCCCTGATGGCTTGAACCGTTTTGGCTCCGACGAACGCAATAAGGAAAACAACGAGGATAAAAAGGGCCGTGGCGAAAGGACGGTTTTCCTTCCAGGTCGGCCAAGAATTGGCAGCCATAGGAACGTAAAAAATAAATGAAAAGACAAATGAATACTACCTTAAAAACGATCAAGGTTCACCTTTTATTTCATCGGACATGTGGATAATGTGCTATGATCTGAAACGAGAAAGTCCTCTATTTATGAAAAATCGTCGTTATTTTTTCTTTTTGAAATGGGGAGCTCTTCTTGCTCTCCTGGCTACCATTCCGTTTTTTTTCTTTTTTTTGGCTTCACGCTCGTTCCGTGGGCCGGAGTTAATGGAGGGTCCAGTTGGCCTCGGTGTTTTACAGGAAACGGATGGCGTAAAGCACCTTGTCCCGCTTGAAGACGTTGTTTCAGGCGGAGTGTCAAAAGACGCGCTTCCCGCTATTAACCGTCCTATTTTTGAATCTGTAGCTTTTGCGGATGCCTATCTAAAAGACAATGGTCTTGGTCTGGTGTTGGAAGCGGAGGACCACGTCCGATTCTATCCTTTTCAACTTTTGGTTTGGCACGAGGTTGTCAATGATGTCTTTGAAGGTGTCCCCCTGCTTGTTTTCTATGGTCCTCTCACAGGTTCCTCTGCTGTCTATCACAGAAAGATGGGCGGAGACGAAGATGGATTGGAACCAATGGTCTTTGGGACGTCCGGGCGCGTTTTCAATAATGACGGACTCCTTTTTGATCGGGAAACGGAAAGTCTTTGGAGTCCGTTTGTCGGGGAAGCGCTTGTCGGGGAACGAGCTGGGGATTCCCTTGTCCCCTATCCTTCGACCGTCCTTTCCTGGCAGGCCTTTAAATCCGCCTATCCGAAAGGAGAGGTTCTTTCCCGAAAAACCGGAGCGGATCGTGATTATACGCTTGATCCCTACCGTGGTTATGAGGGGAATACGGATATTTTTTTTCCCCTTGATCGCATGGACGCACGTTTGCCTCCGAAAACCGTCGTCTATGGATACGAGGATAAAAAAACCGGGGTCTCCAAAGCGTATCCGCTAGATGCGATTCAGGCGGTTGGTTTCCTTTTCGACCAGGTCGGAGAAACAGCTGTCCTTATTCTTTCCGATCAAAAAACAGGGGAGGTTCGGGGTTTCTCGCCCTTTTTGGGGGATCGCCTATTCAATTTTGAAAAAGAGGGGGATGGAATGAAGGACCAGGAAACAGGGAGTCTTTGGAATAGCCGTGGACAGGCCGTGGATGGGCCGCTTGCCGGATCTGTGCTTGTTCCCGTTTCTCTCCGCCGCGTTTATTGGTTTGCCTGGGCCGCCTTTTTTCCGGATACGGTCATCGCAAAAGAGGGCCCCGATCACTTTTGAGGACTCGTTGAACTTTTTTACAACAGCGGCTCCCGTGCACTCTTTTCTTTTTGGGAAGTATTCTCAGCCGGCAGAAGGAGATAGACCTCTTTTTTGGTTTTCGTATCAAAGGATTTTCCGAGGACAAGCTTTTTTCCGTTTAAAGCAACGGATTGACCAAGAAGAGAAACTTCATGCATCCAAAGTTTTTCTTCGTTGATTTCCCGTCCGTGTGTGATTCCCAAATTTGCGATGCGCAGCAGCTTGAGAAGTTGTTCCATTTTTTCATCACCTGTCAGGATCGGCAGACTTGCGATTCTTTCTATTTCTGCCTGAAGGCGCTGAACCAGCGGAAAACGCAATGGTTCTTCCATAGAAAGGGGTGATTATCCCCTTTCACCTTACCGCTTTGAAAGCAAGAGGAAAAGGCAAAAAGGGGTTTTTACAATGTTTCTTTTCTTGGGTAAAGTCTACACATACAAATTTTATGTCTGTCCTCTTTTGTCTTGCCACTCCTCTTGGCAATCTTTCTGACCTTTCCGTGCGTGCGACAGAGACATTGAGGTCTGTTGACGCGATTCTGTGCGAAGATACGCGCGTAACAGCTAAATTATTGGCCCATCTTGGAATTTCTAAACCACTCCTGAGTGTCCATCAGCATTCGGATGGGAAGAGATTGTTGCAAGTCTGGCATTTAGTGGAAGAAGGGAAGCGTCTTGCCTTGGTCACGGATGCAGGAACGCCGGGTATTTCCGATCCGGGGGGCTATCTTATCCAGGAAGCGGTTCGTCGATTCGGAGACGCGCTCAAAATTGTTCCGATTCCAGGACCGTGTGCGGCTATCGCGGCGCTCTCTGTTTCCGGATTTCCCACGGACGCATTTCTTTTTTTGGGGTTTCCGCCCCACAAGAAAGGAAGGAAGAAATTTTTTGATCGGATTGGCTCGACGGATGAGACTGTCGTTTTTTATGAATCTCCCCATCGTATTTTAAAGACGTTGGAAGAGCTCGCTCCCTGCATGGGAAATCGTCCTGTCCTTGTTGCGCGTGAATTGACGAAGATCCACGAAACGCTCTATCGAGGCTCAATCGCTCAAGTGACAGATTCTTTAAAGAACGGTAGCATGAAAGGTGAATTTGTGATCGTTGTTGCGCCAAAATCTTTTATGATCACCTGACGTATGTCGAACCGTTTTTATCTTACAACCACCCTTCCGTACGTGAATGCCGATCCGCATATCGGGTTCGCTCTTGAAATTGTCCAAGCGGACTGTTTAGCACGTTGGCATCGACGCATGGGGGACGACGTCGTTTTTAATACGGGCACGGACGAGCATGGCCAAAAAATTTGGAAGAAGGCCCAGGAGGCCAACATGGAGCCCAAAGCCTACTGCGACGGATACGCGGAAAGGTTTCACGGGCTCAAAGATGCCCTTCATTTGACGTACACCCACTTTATTCGGACAACCGATGAACCTCATGTGGCTGCGGCTCAGGAATTCTGGCGGCGATGCAAAGAGAAGGGGGACATCTATAAAAAAGAATACAAGGTGAAATATTGCGTAGGGTGTGAATTGGAGAAAACAGATTCGGATCTCGTAGACGGAACGTGTCCGATCCACCCGAATCGGGAAATCGAGTTGATTGAGGAGGAAAACTATTTCTTCCGTTTTTCACATTACCAAGAACCGTTGCTTAAGCTCTATCAAGAATCGTCGGATTTCGTCATACCGGATCAGCGTTTCAACGAGATTAAGACCTTCGTAAAAGGAGGACTGCATGATTTTAGTGTCTCGCGTTTAGCCGTGAAAATGCCTTGGGGCATCCCGGTGCCGGATGACCCAGAACACGTTATGTACGTGTGGTTCGATGCGCTTGTTAATTATATTTCAACGCTGGGCTGGCCGAAGGAAAATTCGTCCTATAAGGATTTTTGGCCAGGCGTGCAGGTGGCAGGGAAGGATAATCTCCGCCAACAGTCGGCCATGTGGCAGGCGATGTTGCTTTCGGCGGGTCTTCCTCCGTCGCGGCAGATTTTTATCCATGGTTTTATTACGGCGAACGGACAAAAAATGTCAAAATCCGTTGGAAATGTCGTTCACCCGTACGACCTGGTAAGTAAACATGGAACGGATGCGGTGCGTGCCTATTTGCTTGGCGGCATTCCGTCATACGAGGATGGCGACTTTACCGAAGAAGCCTTCGAAGCGTTCTATGTATCGCGATTGGCCAATGGGATTGGAAACGTCACGGCGCGCGTCCTGGCCATGATCCAGAAATATTGCGATGGGAAGGCGCCAGAAAAATCCGAAGATCCGTTTGATACGGCGGCATTTTGGAAAAAGGAGGATGCGGCCCTTTCTGCCTACCGTTTTGACGAAGCCATGAAGGTCATTGATGCGTTGGCCGGCTCTTTTGACAGGCGGATTGAAGAAACAAAACCGTGGGAAATGGCCAAGGAGGGGAGGGATGTCAAACCGCTGCTCTACCAGCTTGCGGAAGGAATTCGCCATCTTGCCTTGGCCTGTTTGCCGATGATTCCCTCTTCGGCTGAAAAGATGCTTGTGTCTCTTGGAATCGATCCGTCTGGGTTGGGTCCGTACGAATCCGTCCGCGTCTGGGGTGGATGGGAACCCGGAACGGCCGTTCGGAAGGGTGAGCCATTGTTTCCGCGTAAGGAGAAAACAGAGGCTGTAGGGAAGTAGGATTGTAAAATTTTTTATTCGTATCCGTAGGGGTGGGTTTCAAACCCACCCCTACAACACAACGTATGCCCTGGGTCGATATCATTCTGGTCCTTGCGGTCGGGTCCTTCGTTTTTTCCGGTTTTTTCTTTGGATTTATCCACACGCTCGGCAATCTTGTCGGGACCGTTGCGGGCCTCATTTTGGCCACCCGTTGGGTTGATCCAGTTTTGCAAAAATTTGGGTTCCTTTTTGGCACTCAGAGCGGCGTGGCTCGGATCGTTACGTTTCTCTTGCTCTTTTTCCTTATTTCGCGCGGTATCGGACTGTTGTTCTGGGTGGCGGATCGCCTGTTCGGATTCTTGCGGTGGATTCCCTTTGCCAAGTCGCTCAATCGTCTTGGCGGAGGAATTTTAGGTTTTGCTGAAGGTGTGATTGTGGTTGGTGCGGTTCTTTTCTTCATTGTGACCTATCTCCCAACGAGTTCCGTGCGCGGCTGGCTGGATGCATCGGAGGTTTCAAAATATCTCCTGACAGCGATGTCTGGGCTGCAGGGATTGCTGCCGGCAGCCTGGAGGATTGTGACGAGGAAGTGAAGAATTCCTTTTTTTGATTATGGATACGCGACGGAATAATTTCGCTTTTATCGATAGCCAGAATTTGAACCTCGCCATTCGTGCACAGGGTTGGAAGTTGGATTTTAAGCGATTTCGTATTTATCTTCGAGATAAGTACGGCGTTGAAAAAGCGTATCTGTTTATTGGTTTTATTCCTGGTAACGAAGGGCTTTACGTTGCTCTCCAAAATGCTGGTTATATCTGTATCTTTCGCCCAACGCTTCAATATAAGGATGGAACAATAAAGGGAAATTGCGATGCAGAAATGGTTTTATGGTCAATAATTGAGTATGGCAATTATGAAAAAGCTATCATTGTCACAGGTGACGGGGATTTTCACTGCCTTGTCGATTACTTACTGAAGCAGCGGAAGCTTGAGACCGTATTGATACCGGATCAGAATCATTTTTCCGGATTGTTGAAGTTCAAGCATTTTCGTCCATTCTTGCGCTACATGAATGGTCTTCGCGAACGATTAGTTAAAAAAGAAAGGGCCCCGTAAGGACGAAACCTTACAGGGCTTGCTTTCCGTTGGTGATATTAAAACACTATCATCGATCGTAATCCTCGTCAAATTGAGTATAATTTCCTATCCCAAACTGCTTTTGACGTTTGGTAAAATTTTTTGGTATTCTTCGAAACCTCTTCCGGATCTCCACTTGTAAAGAAAAGTCGTTCCTCGTTTTTCTTCAGCCGCGTGTTCATTTCCGGATGCCGGGCCAGATAATCGACTAGGCTGTGAGCTGTGATTTCACCTTGATCGAAGAGAGTGATGTTCTCGGACAGATGTCGGCGGAAAAGATGCGAAACCAATCCGTAATGCGTGCAGCCCAGCAGTACTGCATCCAAGGAAGAAAGGTCGGCTTCAGGCAGGCTTTTTTCTAATTCATGAAAGTAGCCCTGGATGGCTGCATCCACTTTTTGTTCCGGAGCGCCGGATTCGATAAGGGGAACAAGGGAAGGGCACGCTTGTTGGAAAACACAGGCTGCGGGGTTTCGTTTTTGGATTTCGCGGACGTAGGCTCCTGATTCGACCGTAGCTTGCGTGGCCAGGATGGCGACATTTTTCATGGAAAGGCCCGAGATCGCTTCCACGGTTGGTGCGAGAATCCCAAGAACTCGTTTTTCAGGATAACGTCGCGGCAAAATTTCCTGTTGAATTCGCCGAAGGGCGGCGGCCGTGGCCGTATTGCATCCGAGAATGACGATCTCGCAGCCTTGGTCAAATAAAAATTCTACGCCTTCCAGCGTGAATTGGAAAATTTCTTCCTTTGTTCGCGGCCCGTACGGCGCCCTAGCATTGTCGCCGAAATAAACAAACGAATAATCCGGCAGCGCTTTCATTAACGCCCGCAGAATAAGCAAGCCCCCGTAGCCGCTATCAAAGATGCCGATCATAGGAAGGGATGCCTATTTTCCGCCTAGGAATCAAGTGTTAAGCTGGCAGGGTCATTTTATGCGGACAGAATTGTTATCACAAGAGGTTCATCGCTGCGCCTGGGTCACGCCCGGCAATGCGCTTTACGAAAAGTATCACGATGAAGAATGGGGTGTGCCGGTTCATGACGATCGGAAAATTTTTGAATTTTTGGTTTTGGAAAGCGCCCAAGCTGGATTGAGCTGGATAACGGTGCTGCGCAAACGGGAAGCTTATCGGTGTGCGTTTGCACAGTTCGATCCCGAACGCGTGGCAAAATTTGGAACAAGCGACGTGGAACGACTTATGGGAGACGCGGGAATCATTCGCAACCGTGCCAAGATCGAGGCCGCGATCAACAACGCCAAGCGATTTTTAGAGATTCAGGAAGCGTTCGTAACGTTCGATGCTTACGCGTGGTCATTTGTCAGCGGAGCGCCAATCGTTTACGCTCGAAAGACAGTCAAAGACTTGCCCACAAAGACGCCAGAAGCAGAAGCGTTTAGTACGGACCTTAAACGCCGCGGGTTCAAATTTTTTGGGCCCACCATCTGCTACGCTCACATGCAGGCAACAGGGATGGTAAATGATCACACCGTGGATTGTTTTCGGTATCAAGTCTTGTCATTGCGACCCGCCGTTTAGCTTCGTAAGACAGGCTGGGAAGCAATCTTTCGTACAAAAAGAGATCCTTCGTCGTAACAGAGGGACTTACTTCTCAGGATGACAATACGTTTTTATGCCCCATCCTTTCCTCGATCATTCTTTCCCCATTCGTTGGAGTCTGCTCACGCCAGATCATGTTGAACCGGATATTTCGTTGGCTTTGGAAGAAGCGCAACGTAACGTCTCTGCGGTTGTAAATCAGGATCCAGACCAAGCGACGTTTGAGAGTGCTTTTTTGGCTTTTGAACGTGCGACGGAACGTCTGGGTTGTGCTTGGCGGAAGGTGGAACATCTAAAAAATGTCTGTGATACCCCGGAACTTCGTGCCGCTTACCACGCCACGCTTCCAAAAATAACGGAATTTTACACAAATCTTTTCTTCAACGAATCATTGTGGCGTATAGTGAAAACGGTTGTGGAAAAGCCGGAAACAAAGGCATTGAAAGGAGCAGACAAGCGATTCGTCGAAGAAACCATCGAGGATTTTCGTGACAGCGGGGCAGACCTGTCTCCGGAAGGGAAAAAACGGCTCGCGTACATCCAGGCGGAGCTTGCGTTAACGACTCAGAAATTTTCCGAGAATGTCTTGGATGCGACAAACGCTTGGGAGCTGGTTATAACGGACGAAAAGCGGCTTGGTGGTCTTCCGGAAAGCGCCCGGGAGGTGGCACATGCAGCGGCAAAGAAAAAGGGGGTGAACGGTTGGCGGTTTACGTTGCAGGAACCTTCTTATGTTTCCCTCATGAGGTATGCAGACGACGCCGATCTGCGTCGGCAGGCCTGGGAAGCGCTTCAGGCCATTGGTCGCTGTGCGCCGCAGGACAATAGGGAACTCCTTGGAAAAATTCTTTCCCTTCGGCAGGAAAAAGCTGAACGTCTCGGCTTTGGAGATTTTTCGGATCTTGTCTTGCATCGTCGCATGGTTGGAAATGGACGACGGGCACAGGTATTTGTGGACGGTCTCCACGCCTCTTTTTCAGAGGCCTTCGAGCAGGAAACGAAAGAACTGGAGGTGTATAAAGCCCGGAAGACTGGCGAACGCGTCGGGCCGCTTGAACCGTGGGAGCTTGCTTATTGGTCCGAAAAGATGCAGCAGGAATGCTGTGCGTTCGACCAGGAAGCCCTCCGTCCTTATTTTTCCGTGGAGAGCGTGGTGCGCGGTCTTTTTCAGATAGTGGAAACGCTGTATTCCCTTCGTTTTTGCGAACGTCCGACGCATGTTCTCGGATCCGGATCCGAAAAACAGCAAAACAATGAAAGGGTTGAGGTTTGGCATCCGGGTGTTAAATTTTTCGAGGTATGGGACGCTGTGGACGGACGCCTCCTTGGATCGTTTTACACGGATTGGCATCCGCGGGAGACAAAACGCAGTGGCGCGTGGATGGACAACCTTTTTACCGGAGGGCCTTATCCGGACGGATCCTTCGAGCCACATGTCGGGCTCGTTTGTGGCAACCTGTCGCCGGCTGTGGATGGAAAACCGGCTCTTCTCAACCATCAGGAAGTTCGCACGATTTTTCATGAATTCGGTCACCTCCTTCATCACCTTCTTGCAGAAGTTTCGATCAAATCGTTAAGTGGAACAAGTGTCGCATGGGATTTTGTCGAGCTCCCTTCCCAGATTTTGGAAAATTGGTGTTGGAAACCAGAAGCGTTAGATCTGTTTGCACGTCATTTTGAGACGGGTAACCCTCTTCCATCCGGGCTTCTCGAATCCTTGTTGGCTTCCCGAACGTATCGGGAAGCCACAGGAACCATGCGTCAGCTCCTTTTTGCAAAAACGGATTTAGAACTCCATCGGGACGGATTGTTGCGCACAAATCTTTCGGATTTGGATGTGGCACTTCGGGATCGCCTGCGTGACTATGTTCCAAGAACCAAGACACCCATTCCGAGCATCATCAGCCAATTCACCCATATCTTCGGCGATCCGGTCGGGTATGCCGCTGCCTATTATTCCTATAAGTGGGCGGAAATGCTTGAGGCAGACGCGTTTACGAAATTTGAAAAAGAGGGCATTCTGAATCCATCCGTTGGCAGGGAATTTCGCGAAAAAATTCTTTCGAAAGGAAATGTCGAACCGCCGCAGAATCTGTTTCGCGATTTTGTGGGTCGGGATCCGGATCCGCATGCTCTGTTGAAACGGGCTGGTCTGGGAAAAGTTAAAACTACGTCAAAAAAATCCTGAAACATGTCATTTTTTCTCATTGATTCCCATTGTCACGTCCAATTCCGCGCCTATCGCGAAGACAGGGATGATGTCATTCGTCGCAGTCTGGCTGAGGGCATCCACATGATCGCGGTTGGGACACAGAGTTCCACGAGCAAGGCTGCGGTGGAAACGGCTGAGGCCTATGACGGAGTATGGGCTTGTATCGGGTTGCACCCGAGTCATACCTGCGAGCAGGAATTCGTGGACGAGAACGAAGAGGAGACGAACGGACCTGGAGGGCCGATTAAGACGCGCTGCGAGGTTTTTGATGCGGATTTTTATCGAACACTCGCCCAAAGCCCAAAGGTTGTCGCGATCGGGGAATGCGGATTTGATCTTTACCATTTACCAGAGCAGCTCACAAAGGAAGAAGTTGTCTCGCACCAAGAAGCGGCGTTGCGCGGCCAGATGGACCTTGCGGATGTATTGAATCTTCCGCTTGTTATTCATAGTCGTAACGCCCACGTGGAACAATACGAGCTTTTGAAGGAATATGTTGAGGCAGGGAAGCTCCAGCGCCGCGGGGTGATTCACTGTTTTACCGGAACCCTTGAGGAAGCGGAAGCCTATTTGGGAATCGGATTTCTCCTTTCTTTTACCGGGATTATGACGTTCCCACCACGCAAGGGGGAAGGGGAGATTTCTCCCATTCAAAAAGTGATTCAAGCATTGCCGCTTGAATCAATCCTGGTTGAGACCGATGCGCCATACCTTGCGCCCGTTCCCGTGCGTGGACAGCGCAATGAGCCGCGTCATGTCGTCCATGTGGCTGCCAAAATTGCGGAGTTGAAAGGAATGACAACAGAAGAAATCGCAGAAATTACCTCCGAAAACGCGAAACGATTTTTTGGGATCTCATAGGCTTCTTATGAAGGATAAATTTCGTTCCAACAAAAATTTGACAAAGAATCCTCTCCTTCTTAAAGTAAGAATGTAAGGAATTCCTACATTCTATGAAATCTATTATTAGGGCAACCAGCAAGGGTCAAATTACCCTACCAGCAGCTTGGCGAAAAAATGTCGAAACGAATCAATATCTGCTTAAAGTTCAGGAGGGGAGTCTCCTGATTACCCCTTTAGATGTTGGGGCTTTAGAAGATGAAAATTGGGAAACGGTGTTTGATGCGAAAATCCATGCGAAAGGCAAGGGGATACCTCTTGATAATTTTATTGATCTCCTCAGAAAAACCTTGTAGACATCTTATGGAAGAGGTGGAAAAACTTTTACGTCGACTAAATCGGAAAGATCGCGAACGGCTTTTGAAAGCCATGGAGACGTTGCGTCAAGGAAATCTGTCTGGATGGTCTGTAAAAAAAATAGTTGGTTCTTCAATGTATCGGGTACGAGTTGGGAATTTTCGCATCCTTTTTTCTGTGGATAAGAAAAAAAATTTTATCGTCATCGAGGGTGTTCATCGGAGGAATGAGAGAACGTATAGGTAGAAAAAAACGACTGGGAACAGTCGTTTTTTTCTGGAGCGGGATACGAGAATCGAACTCGCATCTCTTGCTTGGGAAGCAAGCATACTACCACTGTACTAATCCCGCCCGCATGTGTGGCAAAAATACGGCCCCTTTTCGTTCCACAGTATTCCTTGTCGCTTCAACGTTCGAAGAGTAGTATAGAAGAGAATTTGTGTCTATGACAAGTCCATTTTGTTCTCTCATGGACTGGCACACGACCAGACTCTGTCTTCTTCCTACATGATTCGCCTTCGCAACGTTTCAAAAATTTATCCGTCTGGCACGGTTGCCCTTAAAAACGTCAGCCTGCACATCCGGCCGGGTGAGTTCGTGTCGATTGTTGGACAGAGTGGCACAGGGAAGAGCACCCTGGCTAAACTTTTATTTGCTGAGCTGCGTCCAACAAAAGGGGAGGTTATCATTGGCGGCTGGGACGTGGGGTGTATCCGTTCCTGGGAAATTCCGCTTTTGCGCAGGCAGATCGGCGTCGTATTTCAAGATTTTAAGCTGTTACCGCGCAAAACGGTTGCTGAGAATGTGGCGTTCGCTCTTCAGGTTGCGGGCGTGGGCATGCGGCGTTTGAAAGAGGTGGTTCCCCAAGTTTTAAACATCGTCAATTTGGCGGAAAAGGCCGATCGGTATCCACGCCAGCTTTCCGGGGGTGAACAGCAGCGGGTTGCGATCGCGCGGGCGCTTGCCCACCGCCCCAAAATGATTGTTGCTGATGAGCCCACGGGGAACCTTGATGCGATTCACACACAGGAAATCATCCATCTTCTGAAAAAAATAAATCTTTTTGGGACGACCATTGTGCTGGTTACCCACAATCGTGACGTTGTCAACGCGCTGCGTAAGCGCGTAGTTACCTTGGATCATGGAGAGGTCGTTTCCGATGAGGAAGAGGGACGCTACCGTCTATGATAACGCTCTTGCGTGTCGTTCGTTTTGCTTTCCAGCATGTGGGAAGGAGTTTTTGGTTGGCCCTCATTACTGTGAGTCTGTTGGCCCTTACGCTTTTGACCATCAATGCCATTCTGGCTTTGTCCGCCGCTGCCCAATCTGTCACGCGTTCTATTGAGGAGCGCGTGGATGTTTCGCTCTATTTTCAGACAGGTGTCCCCGAAGAGACGGTTCAGCAGGCAGCCGGGTATCTGCGCGGCCTCCCTCAGGTGCGAAATGTGGAAATTGTGACGCCGGAAGAGGCACTGGAGCGTTTTGAAGAGCGACATGAGAAGGATGATACGGTGCTTGCTTCCGTTCGCATGTTGGAAACCAATCCGTTCGGCTATGCCCTGGTCGTGCGGACACGGTCCGCTTCGGATTTTGCCTTCCTGCGCGAAGCTGCGGACCATCCGCAATTTCGTCCGTTTATTCGGGAAACCGATATGGCGGATTACGGGCCGGTCCTTGAGCGGTTGTCACAGACGACGGATCGGGCGCGGGCGTTCGGTCTCGGCCTTTCTGGTCTGTTTCTTCTTATCTCGATCCTGATTATCTTCAACACGGTGAGGATTGCCATTTTTATCCATCGGGAAGAAATTGCTGTTATGCGGCTGGTCGGCGCTGCGGGATGGTTCATCCGCGCGCCTTATTTCATCGAAGCCGTTTTGTTAAGCGCTGTTGCTACGGTTCTGGCCGCCGCCGTTGTTTTTCCAGTGCTTCTTTTGCTTCAGCCAAAATTAGATCTTTTTTTTGCTTCAACGCCCGCGAAAATTCTACCCTATTTTCTGGAAAACGGTTGGACAATTTTTGGGTTGGAATTTGTTGGTCTCGCCCTTGTAAGTGTCCTTTCCGCGGCCTTTGCTATGCGCAGGCATTTGAGAGTGTAGAGGAGTTTAAAAGAGTTTCAAAGTTTTCGAATTGACGAAAGTGAGCTACAATCGTGCCGGAAAGAAAAAATCTCATTAAAACAATCCTCGCCCGTGTATGTCCGTTAAAACAAAATATGTTTTCGTTTCCGGCGGCGTCCTTTCCGGCCTTGGGAAAGGTATCACGACAGCTTCTCTGGCAGCCATCCTCGAATCCAAAGGATATCGTATCTCACCCATGAAAGTGGACATGTATTTGAATGTTGACGCGGGAACCATTCGGCCTCTTGAACACGGAGAGGTCTTCGTGACGCAAGATGGCCTCGAAACTGATCAGGATCTTGGTAATTACGAACGATTTCTCAATCGTTCCCTTTCTCGCGTTAATTATCTCACAACCGGTCAGGTTTACATGGAGGTGCTACGCAAAGAGCGGGCTTTCGAATACGAAGGGGAAGATGTTGAAGCTATCCCACACCTTACCGATGAAATTATCCGTCGTTTTAAGTTGGCTGGAAGGGGTGCGGATGTGGTCATTGTGGAACTAGGTGGCACGGTTGGAGAATACCAGAACGGCATCTTTTTTGAGGCTGCTCGTATTCTCAAACTTCGAGAGCCTCACAACGTTGCCCATGTGCACGTGGCCTATCTGCCAACACCTGGACACTTGGGAGAAATGAAAACCAAACCAGTTCAGCAGTCTGTACGGTTGATGAACTCCATGGGCATCCAACCAGATTTTGTGGTGGGACGTTCGGAACATCCCATGGACGACCGACGAAAAGAAAGAATCGCCCTTTTCTGCAACATTGAAAAAAGGGAGGTCATTAGCAATCCAAATGTTGGATCCATCTATGAGCTTCCGCTCCTTTTGGATTCCCAAAAATTTGGAGATATGTTATTAAAAAAACTTCATCTTAAGGCACGCCAAAGCCATCTGGAACCGTGGAAAAAATTGAAGGTGTCTATTCAAGCCGATTCTCCGTCTGTAAAAATAGCCGTTGTTGGCAAATATTTTACTTCCGGCGATTTCATGCTTTCGGATGTCTATATCTCCGTTCTTGAAGCCATTAAGCATGCGGCCTGGAGCAAGCATTGTACGCCCGTTCTTTCTTGGGTTGACTCTGCCGAAGTAGAGAAAAAAGGGGCGCCGGAGATGCTGAAAGGATTTGACGGCATGGTGGTGCCTGGCGGATTCGGAGGGCGGGGAGTCGACGGAATCATTGAGGCTATCCGTTACGCGCGGGAAACTAAAATGCCCTATCTGGGTCTTTGCTACGGCATGCAGCTCGCCTGTGTCGAATTCGCTAGGAATGTTTGTGGCCTTTCCGGAGCTCACACGACCGAAATCGATCCAAAAACACCGCATCCCCTGATTCATGTCATGCCGGATCAGGAGAAAAAGATGCTGAATCGAGAGTACGGAGCAAGTATGCGTTTGGGATCCTGGGATTGTAAAGTCGCGCCGGGAACGATCAGCCGAAAGGCCTACCACAAAGACCTTATTTCCGAACGCCACCGCCACCGTTATGAGTTTAACAATGACTACCGTGAGCTCTTTGTGGAAAAAGGTTTCATCTTTGCCGGAACCTCTCCGGACGGCCATTTAGTTGAAATTATCGAACTCAAAAATCATCCGTTTTTCGTCGGTGTCCAATTTCATCCGGAATTTCAATCCTCCCCCCTGGCACCGCATCCACTTTTTTCGGCTTTCATCGCGGCCGCGGCAAAGAGGGAATAAAATAGAAAAGGGAAATTTCAGAGAATTTTTCGCAGGAGACTCATTTGAATTGGCAACATTTCCTTTGAATTGTCCAGGGCATACCAGTTCACATATTCGATGAGATTGAGAAGGTAGTAAAGATTTTCTCGTTCTTTCTCCTTTGGAGACAACACCATTGATTTCCAGTATTCATCTAATGCTCGTTCATTCATACGATGGATAATATTCATCCGGAAGCGCGCATAATCGAAAAGGGGATCTCCATATTTTGAATCGCTCCAATCAACAATGCCGTCTAAATCATTTTTTTTCGTAAAAATATTATTCTCGTTGAGGTCGGTGTGGATGAGAACCGGGGTGATGGATTGATCGTCTAAATCAAGGAGTTTTTCTCGGGCGACCGATAAAGCTTTCTGAAGCAGTCCACGATCAACGAGATCATTCTGGAAAACGAAATCCCAATTAAACTCCGGATTCTCTCCGTTCAGATTTTTCAAAAGGAATTCTTTCCATGAGTAATCTTTTCCGTCAGTGACTTCTAAAACATATCCCGAGCGTCCCGGAGATTTAAAAGTATAAACCTTGTTCATTTCTTCGAAGACGGTTTTTACATACTTGAATTTCTTTTCAACCTGAATATCTTTGAGGAGCTTCCCTTCAAAACAGGTCATGACAAGAATTGGGTATTCCTTTCCCCTATTTGTGATCGTCGTTTGGGCGAGCAATCTCGGAACTTTGATATTTGTGTTCTCGAATTTTTTTAAAACGTATGCGTCTGTACTGGCATCGATACCGGCTTTAGCGATTAGATCCAAACCATTCTGAATTTTTAGTTTTAGAACAACATGATCAGCACCCTGTGCAGCCAGCGTATAATCTATAACCGTATCGTAAATCAAATTTTCGACGGTTTCTAAAATAGTCGAAGGTTCAAGGAGTGGTTTCATACCTCTCCTTATTTTTTTTCAAAAAATAACCGCGCCAATCGAATTGTTTCGTACGAAAAACATCCTTTCAACCGGTCGTGGACCGGCCCGAGTTTTTCATGGCCCATGGCACGAAACACTGCGTGGATTTCGTGAATAGCAAAGGCTTCTCGTGCGTACAGGTGTGTGAGCTCGCGGACGGGAAAACGACCAGCACAATGGGCTTCTTCCAGATGTTTGAGGATCGTTCCGGTTGTTACGTTCCGTTCTTTAGACGCATTGGCAATGCTTAAGCCCTTCTTTACCAGAGCCAGCGTTTGTTCAAAAGAAGTTTTTTTGTTCTTTTTTTTCTTTGACGGCAATTTTCCAGGCGGACATCCGCCACAGGTTTGTACGAATCGTTCTTGGATGCTTTCGAGTTCTTTGGATGATCGGGTAGCAAGAAATATTTTTGTTTGATCGGATTGGCTGTGGAATACGGTGTCCTGAGACAAAATATCCGGATCGACCTCAAGGGCGCGGTCGTTAAGGCCTCCTAGAAAGAGTCCTGCAAGCGATCGCACGCGTGAAAGAGCTACGTAGCCCTGACCATAGGTGAAAGCCCGGGAGAGATCCATGTAGGCTGCGTCAAGCGACATTCCTTGGCTTTTATGGACCGTGATGGCCCAGGCTAGGCGTAGGGGTAGCTGTCTTACGGATGCCAACAAACGGCCGTTATCTTTGATTTCCCAGGTGGCCGGTTCCACGGTAATCAGGCGTCCAGAACGCGTTCGTACGGTCGGAAAGCCTGTTTCTTTGGAAAATCCAATGACATCACCCAATGTCCCGTTGACGTAGTTTTGGAGAAATTCATTTTTGGTGAACATAACACGCGCCCCTTTTTTGAGCTGCAGACAATTCGGGGAAAGGCAGCCGCGCATGAGTTGCTCAACAAGTGTGGGCGGTCCCTGATTGGTCATGGAAAATTCTCGGGATTCACCAGGAAGTTTTTCAAGTTCTGTTGCATTGATGGCGTCCACGTTGGCATTATGGGGAAACAATTTTGGAACATCTGCGATCGTTTCGGGATTTTTGCAGCAGCCAAGCAAACAGGCCCTGTCTTCCGGGGAAACAAAGCCGGTGCGTAGGGCTCGGAGAATCGCGAGGAAATTTCCATCCTCCTGCCGATGATGTTCAGAGAGATAGCAAACCAGCGGATTTGCCGAAGTCCAGACTTCTGCCTGGAAGGCATAGAGCGGCGGGGTTTCGTCTCCGCGGCTGACCGGCGGGAGCTGAAAAAAGTCGCCGACGAAAACCGTTTGTAGGTTGCCGAACGGGGTATCGTTTTTCCGAAGAGTCCGACAGACGAGATCTACAAGCGAAAGGGTATTGGCGTCGAGCATGGAGATTTCATCGATGAGGAGGACATTGGTCCCCAGCACGCGCCGCACCAGGCGATCTCGTTCACAAATTTCCTTAAGTTCCGACCGTGAAAGCGTTTTTTTAATGCCAATCCCGCTCCAGGAATGGATCGTCATACCGCCTAGATGTGTGGCCGCAATACCGGTCGAAGCTGTAATGGCCGGCTCAATCCCACGCGAACGTAGATAGGAAACGTAAGCATTGATCGTATGGGTCTTTCCAGACCCGGGTTCGCCAGTCAGAAAGACGTTTTTTCCCGTTTTGAGAACAGCAAGCGTTTCCTCTTGAGTCATACGGGAAGGATTCTATCAACCCTTTTCTTTTTATGCTATCGTGGGTGTATATTCTTAACCATTCTTTCTCTATGCAAACCTGTATTGCGTGCGGCATGCCCCTTGAGTCCCCAGCGGTCGTTGGGGCGGAATTGGAAAAAGGCCCAGCGTGTGTTCACTGTGTCACTTCGGAAGGGACGCTGAAAAGTTGCGAGGAAATTTTTAACGGCGGCGTGGAGTTTTTTCTTTCTTCAGCCGGTTTAACCGACCGGGCTTTGGCCGAGCGCGTGACGCGTAAAAACATGAAACTTCAGCCAGCTTGGCAAGAAGGAACGTTCGCGTGCCTTGATGGCGTAGAGGCAACAGATGAGGAGTTTGAGGCCGTGATGGCAAAGCTTTAGGCTATCCTCAGGACAAAAAACCCGGAGTCATGAGACTTCGGGTTTTTGATTCGGCCAAAAGATCAATGTCATTTTTGGGAGAGTCGATCTCCCATTTTTGTTGAAGCCAAATCAGTCGAAATACGGGATATGCCACCACTCGTACGGATCAACGTAACGGAGCCGTTTGTCCAAAGAGGCAAGCTCGAGGAGGTCTTTTTTCGATAGTGCGAAATCAAAGATGTCGGCATTCTCTTTCAGATGGACAAGAGTCGTGCTTTTCGGAATGACGACCGTTTGACGCTCCAGAGCCCAACGAAGCAGAACTTGGGCCGGCGTTTTTCGATGAGCCTGCGCGATTTTTTTTACGGTCGCGTTCTCAAGCAGAACCGGCTTGCCGCTATTCATTTCCGTCTGTGATCCGAGGGGAGAGTAGGCTGTCACGACCATGGTATGGAAACGGCAGAATTCCACAAGATTTGTCTGTTGATTATAGGGGTGGAGTTCGATCTGATTCACCGCAGGAACAATCTTGGCATAGGTGAGAAGATCAACCAACATTGGCGCCGTAAAATTTGAAACACCGATGGCTTTTACAAGGCCCGTGCCCACCAGTTCCTGCATTGCCTCCCATGTTTCCCGAAGAGAAATTTTTGCTGTTATCAGTACGTTATTGGCATCCAGTGGTTCGGTGCCAAGACCGTGAGGTGAGGCAATGCCAAAATGCATAAGGTACAAATCGAGATAGTCGATTTGTAGATCCGCTAATGTTTGTCTGCAGGCACGGATGACATCTTCCTCCGCATGATCATCATTCCAGAGTTTGCTGGTTATGAAAATTTCCTCTCTTTTTCGTTTTCCTGTCGTGAAGATGGCATGAAGTGCCTTTCCAATCTCTTTTTCATTTTCGTAGACATGGGCGCAATCAATATGAGGATAACCGAACGTCTGTAAGGCCTGTTCAACGGCAAACCCAACGTCATTTTTGGCGGCATTCCAAGTGCCAAGACCCAGGAGAGGCATCGTGGATCCGGTGTTTAGTGTGATGGTGTGTTTCGTGTCCATAAAATGTAAAAAATAAGTTCGAGAAGCCACCAGCTTTTAGTTGAAAACTTTTTTCAAACTGGCTCCGGGTCGTGAACGACGTTAGAACCGCGATTATAGCGTATGAAGGATACCTCATTATTCCAAACCTTTAAATTTTCTTCGCGACGAGCCGCAGTCGCGGACTATTGTACTTATAGTCGCCGTCGGTGATTGACCATCCTCCGTATGCGCGAAGGATTTTGAAACCAGCCGTTTCGAATTTGTCTTTTAATTCTGGAAAAACGTAATATCTATTCCCAATTTTTTTGCCCTGTTCTCTCAATTCCATTGTGAGTGCGTCAAAGAAAAAAGGTGCCTTCGGATTTTTTCCAAAGTAATCCCAAATACGGAATAAGTTATCTTGGTCGAATAGGAACATTCCTCCTTTCTTTATGATCCTTCCAATTCCCGTCAAAAGTTTATCCAGGTATACTCCGTCCCAATCTGGGAAATACATGGCAACTTTTGTATATGTCCTTGATAATTGAAGGTTGTTAATATCTCCTTTGATGAAATCAAGATCCAGTTTCGCATGGTCAGCTTCTGCTCGAGCCAGACGAAGCATGTGATCGGAAAAGTCCAATCCATCAACGTCGAAACCTCTTCTTGCGAGTTCGATCGCTAACCTTCCTTGGGCGCATTGCAAATCAAGATATTTGTCTTTTTTTGTTAACCCGAGCGACTTAATGATAAAATTGACATCCCTTTTGAGGATTTCTTCCGTGTAATAATCTTTGTGTTCTTCTAGGTAAGAGCCCTCTTTACCGTAATAGGATTTTGTTGGCATATTTTATGGATGGCTTAAGAGTGTCGCGCACGAGCCTTAACAACCTCTTCAAAAAACCGTTTACGTTCAGAAAAAAAGAATTGCGAGAATATCGGGTCGATATACTTTTCGACCCCGTGATAATCCCTTTGCCAGTGCGTATATCCTAAAAATCCAAACGGTTCAGAATGCAAGTTCAGATCGATGATGCGCTCCTTCTCCCATTGTTCTATGTTCTTTTCAAGAATACTTGTTTCCATGGCAAGATGGAGCATCTCGTGAAAGAGTGTCAAAACACCGTTCTTGGTACGGATGCTAAAGATGATGCGGTCAGGCAGGTGATATGAACCCCAAACTCCGTAGCAGACCAGATCAACGTTGATGGTATCTGGAAGTTGTACCCCCAGCGTATTCTTCACGGTCTCCTCGAACCTTTTTCCTAATAAATCAACCCGTTCTTTGATTTCTTTTCTAAACTTTTCGTACACCAAATCATTTCGGTCCGCAATGACCGACTGGCGAATTTGTGTTTGAGAGCTTGTTGCTGTGATTCCTATTGGGAGATGAGGTCGGTATCCATGCTCCTGATACCAATCCCGTCTTTGAAGAGTTTTGTTTATTCGATCGATATCCTGTTCTAAGCCAAAGGTAATTTTAATATCCATACAAGTTGAGTAGATGATCGGATGGAAGTATCTTACCAGTTCTGTCTCCCACATGGGTATAATAAAAATCCCCAGTATTCGCTGAGGAATTTTGTTGGCTCCGGGACATGGATTCGAACCATGATTCACGGCTTCAAAGGCCGCTGTCCTGCCTTTAGACGATCCCGGAATAGGTGTCTCCTATTTTTTTCTTCAGTTCCTTTTTCCCCGTTGCTATCTTATAAAACTTTTCTCCTCGGCCGTAGCCCGTGAGGACGTACGGCCTACGGGCGAGGCTGTCTTTAGACGATCCCGGAAAGATTGCTGATTGGAAAAAGACACAGGAAGAATAAGGGATGGTGGTCGAAATTGCAAGATGATTCTTGTCTGTGCGTTTGCTTTTTCTCTATGGACGGAGTAAACTCCCATCGCTTACAAGAATGCCTTTTGGCCCATTATGAAAACTCCCTATCGAGACGATCGTTCAAGCGGCGGATGGAAAGGTGGCGGCAAGTTCGGAGGCGGAGGAAGTTCCTGGGGACGCGGATCATCCGGAAGCGGAGGCCCGCCTCTTTTCAAGGCAACGTGTAGCGAATGTGGCGACTCCTGCGAAGTTCCTTTCCGTCCTTCGGGCGACAAGCCTGTCTACTGCCGTCAGTGTTTCCGAAAAGACGACAGTCATGATACTGCCACCGGTGGGCGGTTCGGTGGGAGAAGTTCTGCGGGCGGGGGGCGGTCTTCCTTCGATGATCGGCCTTCTTATAAGGCTGTTTGTGATGGGTGCGGCGACTCCTGCGAGGTTCCTTTCCGTCCTTCGGGCGACAAGCCTGTCTACTGCCGTCAGTG
>DATDUW010000042.1:0-39175 GCA_035290185.1 Patescibacteria group bacterium | reverse complement strand
CACTGAAAGCTCCAAAGACGCCAGCTGTGCTGGGGCCCTTGTGGATAGGTTAAGGCCTATTCTTTCGGAGCTGCGCGATCCGTCGCGTACAAGATGTCAGTAGGTGCGCGGAGCTACTAAAAGAGAACAGGGGGCTCGGACGGACGATAGATCCGACACGAGCCGGGTGTATGGTCAGTGCGCTGACCAACAGCAACACCCACGAAACCAACACGTCGGATTCAATCTGACGCTCGGGCCCCCCCTTCTTCTTTTGTTCTTTTAAACGAAACAACCAGCGGCCTTTTAGCTCAACGGCAGAGCGGCTTCCCAAAAGAGGCAGTTCCCAGTTCGAGTCTGGGAAAGGTCAAATTTGTTTCTATGGGATCCCGGGCGGACACAAGGTCCAATCGGGCGACGGCTTTACCCCTCCCCCGACAAGCCACCCCTGGACTTTCTGTCCGGGATCCCTCCTTTCTTTAAGAGACCCCAACAAAGGGTCTCTTTAAAATTGGTTTGTCATTGCTGTTTCTTTTTTTTTTTACTAAACTGTCTTTGTTTTAAAGACTCTTCTATGACCCTCACATCCGTTGACCATCTACGGGAGCGGGTAGGACAACACGTCCAACTCAAGGGATGGGCGTACAATTTCCGGTCAAGCGGGAAAATTTTTTTTCTGCAGTTTCGGGACGGATCCGGGTATGTTCAGATCGTCTATTCTCAAAGCGAAATGACGCCAGAAGCGTGGGAGGCACTCAATCAACTCCGTCTTGAATCCTCGGTCATTGTCGAGGGAATGGTTCGAGAAGATGCACGTGCCCCGTCGGGGTTTGAGATTCAGGGGACGGGATTTCACATGGTCCATTTAGCGCCGGACGACTATCCGATTGGAAAGAAGGAGCATGGTCCTGAATTTTTGTTCGACAACCGTGATCTGTATTTGCGCTCCAAAACGCCCTGGGCTGTTCTTCGGATTCGCGACCGTATTTTTTTCTCGATGGAGCAGTTTTTTCATGAGGAAGGTTTCATTCGTTTTGATGCGCCCATCTTGCAACCCACGAGCTGCGAGGACACCACACAGCTGTTTGAGGTTGATTATTATGGGACGCCCGTTTTCCTCTCGCAATCTGGTCAGCTTTACAGCGAAGCCGGCATTATGGGATTTGGGAAGGTGTACGATTTCGGCCCAGTTTTCCGCGCGGAGAAGAGCAAAACACGCCATCATCTGTCCGAACTTTGGATGATGGATGCAGAAATGGCTTATTTTGATCAGAAGATGAACATGGATCTGCAAGAAAAAATGGTGAAACGGATTGTTTCGGATGTCCTCGTGCATTGCAAGGAAGAACTTGCCATTCTTGAACGCGACACCACGCTGCTTGAACGGTTGGTAAAGGAACCATTCGTGCGTCTGAAACACGCTGAGGTCAAAGAAATTTTAAAAGAGGACGGTTTGCCGGCTGATCCGCTTGATGACATGACAACGGAAGAGGAGCTCTATCTTGGTGAGAAGTACAAGCTGCCTGTCTTCATCGAAGATTATCCGCTCGCGGTCAAAGCGTTTTACATGAAGCGCTCTACGGATGAGGCGGGTGTTGTTCGCGCTCGGTGTGCAGACCTCATTGCACCCGAGGAAGGGCGAGAAATTATTGGCGGAAGCCAGCGCGAAGAAGGGTATGATGTCCTTCAGAAGGAAATTGTGGAGCGCGGCTATTCGCTTGAGGCCTACGAGTGGTATCTCAACACGCGCAAATACGGGAGTGTGCCGCATAGCGGATTCGGGATTGGACTCGAACGGACCGTGCGATGGATTACCGGTGTGCACCACATTCGCGAGACCATTCCGTTTCCTCGGATGTTGACGCGGTCGACGCCGTAAAGCGCTATGAAAAGATACGCGTCATTTTTCCCGTGGATTCTTGTTGGTGTTCTTGCAACGGTTGCCATAAGTTTTTCGGTTTGGAAAACAGATCCGCGGAGCAAGAACAATGGGATTGTTCCTCCAGAAAGTGAGGTTGTTTTGCCGGGGTTAGGAGATACGGCCGTCTTTTTTCAAATTTCGCGTGTGATGGATTTTGGAAAGGAACCAGAAGCAAAGGATGATACACAAGAAACCATCCTGTATCGTTTGGTTGTGGGGAAGCAGGGGACACCTGATTTTGTAACAAAGGTTTCTTTTCCTTCGGAACAAGGTTCCACGATTTCATCTCTTTTTGGAAAAGATGTTCTTCTTCATCGCTCCCATGGAGAAGAGACAGATACCCTCGTTTCTGTGGATGGAAAGACAAAAGAAATTCCCTCACAATGGAAGGCGATTCGTTCTGAGAATGGAAAAATTGAAGTGCAATGGGATATCCCAGATGAGTTTCAGAAGGTCGTTATGACCGTTATTGATGTTGCGAGTGAAAAAGAAAAAGAGCAGGTGGTCATTGATCCAAAAGAACTTGGGAGCGATTTTCCGATTTTTCCTTTTGGGGTGAGCAATGATGGAGCGCAAATTTATGTGCGAGGCACGGTTGAGGCTTCTTCCAATTCATTTCTCAATGAATCAAATTATTGGTGGGTTTATGAGACAGGGAAAAAAGTTTTTCGCCCTCTCTGGAATTTAGAGAATGGTTCTTGGCCCATGACGCGTCATGTTGAAATCAACAGGCAGACCGTGATCGGAGTCACAGCGCGTGCTCCGGAATTTTTTGGAGAAGAATTTCAACCACCTTCCACCGCTGTTTTGTTGGATCTCCAAAAAGGAACACGAAAGGTTCTGTTAGAAAGTCCTGAGGAGGTTTATGAGGACATCCGCCTTTCCCCGGACGGTGCGTTTTTCGCCATCCTTGTTTTGGAAAAAGACGGATCTCGTGTCGTATCCATTCGAAGAATTGGAGACGGAAAAGAAATTCGTCGTGAAAAAGCAACAGGTATTTTGGATTGGTTCCTCACAGATCGATTTACCGATCAAGATCATTCGGTGTTGATTCTGGCAGAGGGTGGAGCTGTTCGAGCCGTGGGAGGAGAAACAGGAGCGACCATGCCACTTGCAGAGAACAGGGGTTCCTATGGCGACGCGGATTACCAGTACGCGGAATATGTCGGACACATTACGCTAGACGAATAAACCTGTCTTCGTTTCATTATGAAAAACCGTACGCTTATCAAAGACCTTCCGTCCGTTCTCGGTCAGACGGTTGCTGTCGCCGGCTGGCTTCATCGATTGCGTGACTTGAACAATTTTGGTTTTGCGATCCTACGCGATCGTACGGGCTTGGTCCAGCTCGTGCTGACAGTTGAACAGCTTGGACAGCTCAAGGGTTTACAGGTGGAAACCGTTTTAAAGGCAACAGGAACGGTTGTAAAAAAACAGAACAAAGCAGGGGGGACTCAAGACGAAGTTGAGATTCAAGTTTCAGAACTTGAGATTTTGTCCCCAGTCGTTGATGTCCTCCCGGTCGAGATCAACAAGCCAGAGATTGACGCTCAACCAGAGACCGTCATCGATAACCGTGTGGTGACACTGCGCCATCCAAAGCAACGCGCCATTTTTCGCGTTCAGGCCGCTTTGGTGCGCGGTTATCGTACATACATGGCTTTGCAAGGGTTCACGGAGATTTTTTTCCCCGTGCTCTCCGGAGCGGCTTCCGAAGGCGGGGCAGAATTTTTTAAAGTCGATTATTACGGTCGAGAAGCAACCTTGACCCAGTCTGCGCAGCTCTATAAACAAATAACGATGGGTGTTTACGAAGGCGTCTATGGGCTTTCCTATTCGTTCCGCGCGGAGAAATTTGCCACGTCCCGTCATCTGACTGAATTTAACCAGCTTGAGTTTGAAATGGGTTTTGTCGATGACATGGAAGAGCTTATGGCGGTGGAGGAAGGAGCGATCCGTGAAATGTTGGCAACCGTAGAGCGGGAATGTGGTGATGACCTCAAGCTTCTTGGTGCGACCCTGCCGCCGCTTGGTGATCGTTTTCCACGTCTTACGCTTCAGGAGGCCCTGCAGGCGTACAAGGATGAAGGGGGCGTGGATGAATTGCACGAACCCGACCTTTCGCCGGCTGCCGAACGATGGCTTTCGACCGTGTGGGCACCCAAACACTACCGTTCCGGGTTCGTCTTTGTGACGGATTGGTCGCCGGCTAAGCGGCCGTTCTATGCGAAAGTTGATCCAAGAAATCCGGAAAACACCCTGACGTTCGACGTGATCGGTTTTGGAAGCGAAATCACTTCGGGCGGGATGCGCATCAATCGGTACGACGAACAGGTTCGTCGCCTGCAAGAAAAAGGTCTTGATCCCGCACAGTTTGAGGATTACCTCATGATGCATAAGTATGGCATTCCACCGGAAGGCGGATTTGCCATTGGTTTGCAGCGGTTGACGCAGAACATCCTCGGCCTCTCGAATATCAAGGAAGCAACGATCTTCCCGCGTGATGTCCAGCGTCTGCGACCGTAATGACAAAACCATCCTGTGTCCTTCGAACTTCGATTGGAAAAATTTTCCGGACCCCTTCACCTGCTTCTTGAACTTATCGAGCGCCGGGAACTTCCGATTACGGAAATTTCGCTTGCGAAGGTAACGGACGATTATCTTCAGTATCTGGAAACAGGAGACGTTCCTTCGGAAGAGCTTGCTGATTTTCTCGTCCTCGCTGCTAGGCTCTTACTCATGAAGGCTTCTGTCTTGCTGCCGGCCCAGGCAGTGGAAGAGGAGGGGACGGATCCGGAGAGGCTTGCTTCACAGCTTGCCTTGTATCGGATTTTTGTGGACGCCTCTAAGGCGATTGAAGAGCGGTTTGTCGGCGCTTCGGCCGCCTATGCGCGAACGCGTCAGACCCTTGCTTCGCGTTCAGATTTTTTGCCACCTCCCGGACTTGAACCTAGGGCCTTTTTTGAATCTTTCTCAGCCCTACTGAAACGTCTCGAACCTTTTTTGGCTCTGAAACAGACGTCCATGCAGCGTGTGGTTTCCATCCAAGAAAAAATTGAGCGGATTCGGGTGCATCTTTTGGAGCGTGCCAGGCTGAGCTTTCGCGACCTTCTTTCCGAGGGCGCTAGCCGTTCCGAGGTCGTCGCAAGTTTTCTGGCACTTTTGGAACTTGTGAAACAGCGGGCTGTCAAGGCTTTGCAGGGAAAGGCGTTTGAAGAGATTGTCTTGAAACGGGTAGAATAAAAATTCTTATGTTAGCATCCCGCATTGAAGCCGTCCTCTTTGTCGCGGCCAAGCCGTTGGAGGTGAAAACCCTCGCACACGCTTTGAGGGCAAAGCCAGAAGAGATCGAGGCGGCTTTGGAGAGGCTTTCGTTGCGTCTGAATTGTTTGGAATCCGGCGTCCACCTCATCCGACAGGGAACCGTGTCCCAGCTTGCTTCCAATCCCGCCTGGGCGGAAGACGTCCGCCTTTTTACCAAGGAAGAACTTGGTGGCGAGTTGACGCGACCTGCTCTTGAGACTCTTTCTGTTATTGCTTATCGCGGTCCGGTCACGAAACCGGAAATCGAACAGGTGCGCGGCGTGAACTGTGCGCTCATTCTCCGAAATCTGTTACAACGTGGTTTGATTGAGGAAAAGGAAGATGCCGCACGATTGCAGGCCGTTTACAGTGTTTCTGCGGCTTTTCTGAGACATATGGGTTTGCATGATCTTTCGGATCTTCCGGAGTTTGAAACCATCCATACAGATGATCGCATCAGCCGATTGTTGACAGATGCTTCCCAAGGAGAAATGGATTTATGATCGAACGTATCCTGGCTTCCCTGTTTGCAACAGCGGCTCTTTTACGCCTGTTTCCAACCGGGGTTGATTCCCCCCTTCCATCCTATGGACAGCTGCCTCAGGCCTCTGTCCGCATTGCAGAAGGCGGATGGATTCCGACCGGATTTTTTTGGGAACAAAATGTTCTTCCCGAAGCCGCGTCCGTCGGACCTTCCAAAAAAGATCCGTTCAGTCTTGGGATAAAAACAGAAGCGGGAAGCGCCATGGTTGTAGACGCTCTGAGCGGAAAAATTCTTTTTGAAAAGGGGAGTTCTATTCCACGTTCCATCGGGAGCATTACGAAGCTTTTGACAGCCCTTGTCTTTCTTGAAACCCCCGGACATCCTGCCCTTTCTGCTTCAGCCGCGGTTGAGGCAGCCGACGTCCGTTTGGGTGGCAGACAGCATCTTCCGGTCAGGGAAACAGTTACCGTACAGGATCTGCTTCATGCGAGCCTCGTTAGTTCGGATAATTCTTCTACCGTCTCACTTGCCAGGCTTTCGGGGCTTTCCGAGGCCGATTTTGTTGCTCGCATGAATGAGAAGGCTGCCGAGATCGGTATGCAAGATGCTTCCTTTGCGGATCCGGTCGGCCTTTCTCCGGATAATCGGGCCACAGCGCCGGATGTTGTTCGTCTCTTACGGGCTGTCCTCGAAAACGAAACAATCCGTGCTGCCACAGAGCTCGTCCATGCGGAAATAGTCGCTCCATCCGGAAAAATTTATCCTTTGGAAAACACGGACGAACTCCTGGAAAGTTTTCTTAACGAGCCCCCGTATCGCGTGGTTGGAGGGAAGACCGGCTATCTTCCGGAGGCTGGATACTGCCTGGGTGTTCAGGTGCAAGAAAACGGAGATCATGATCTCTTTGTCGTAGCTTTGGGATCGGATTCAAAAGCCGGACGTGTCCAAGACGTCAAGGCTCTGTCTGTGTGGGCCTATCGGACGTTTGAGTGGCCGTGATACGAATCCCTCGCTATTTTATGAATTTTATTTTTTCCTCCATTCAGAATCTTCCCCCAGAAACAGTCACATTCTTCTTGGCTCTTTTGCCTATTTCAGAACTTCGTGGAGCTCTTCCTGTAGCGCTAGCTGTTTTTCATCTTCCGGTTTGGTCAGCCTTCCTGTGGGCTTTTCTTGGAAATGCTATTCCTCCGGTTTTCTTTTTTCTTTTTTTGCCGCGTCTGCTTCGTCTGGAACGTCCGGAAGGACGTGTAAAACGGTTTCTCCATCTTTTTCTCCATCGAAAAAAGGATCGATTCCACTCATCGTTTGAAAAATACGGCGCCTTTGTTGCGCTTGCTATTTTTGTGGCGATCCCTCTGCCACTGACTGGAGCATGGTCCGGTGCTCTCCTCGCTGTCCTGCTTGGTGTGCCGGCCAGAGTCGGCCTGCCTGCCGTCCTGTTGGGAATTATTGGAGCCGGTGTTATTGTTACCCTCATTGTTCAAGGAACACTCGGGGTGCTTTCTTGGATGCTGTAGGTTGAGACGGACAAATCAAAAACGGGGTCGCCCCCGTTTTTTATAATTTTGATTGCAGATAGATAATCAGAAGGAGTTGAATTACCAGAGCATAGCGCAACCGTACATCGCCCCAACGCTTGAGGAGGAAATCGTGAAACAGAAAATGGAGGCGCGTGAAGCGGCGCAGATGGCGCCATTTTGTCACTTCGTAAATGCCAACGAGAAAATCTGGAAGTACGGCCCCAGCAATGCCCCAGCTGTAGGAACGGACGCTTTCAATATCCTTGAAATTAACAAGAATCAGAACAAGGAAGAGAGCAACCATGCCGTCTACAAGGACATAGGCCACGGCCCGGCGGCGTTTGCGTTTGAAGATACGGAAATTGTCGGAAATGCCATGGTCGCCGTGGGGGATGATATCCAAGAGGAAATGCAGGGCGAAACTGATGAGGAACGCCGGGGCAGGGGCATCAGCCGCTTGGCCAATCACCGCGCCAATCATGGCATGGGCAGTAACGGTCATAGAACCAACTCAGAATAACAAATATTGCGGCAAACGACAAAGAACGTCAGCGTCCACAGCATCCGTAATGAGAAAAGGAACCATTCTCGGTCATTTTGATCGTGTGGGTTGAAAAACAGCGTTCTGGCTCGTATTGGACGATGTAGACGGTACGTCCTGCTACCTGTTCGGACCGAACGGCTTTTAAAACAGCTTCCCAATTCATCTTACCAGTGAATTTTGATTTGAAATTATCCAAGCGAGGCTGGATATGGCCTGGATCCGCGCGAAGAAAATCAACAAATGCTTCTGGGGAAGGGAGCTGGACGCCGAATGTTAGACGTTCTTCCGCCGGACAGTGAGGAACGTCGCCTTTGACGGGTGTTTTGCCAAAGGGATCTGTTGAAGCATCTGTTGTCTCATCCATGGGTTCTGAAAGTATTCTGTAGGAAGAAGGCCCCAATTTTTTTGTTCCTTTGGCTCCCAAACCGTAGGCACCCACGAGGAGCAGAAGCAAAAGGAGGGAAGCTGCGGAAAAGCGGAGAAATTTGCTCTGATTCTGATAGAGAAGGGACATAAAAACAGAGAGAGGAAAACCTCGCATTGCCATTATTTTCTGATGCCGGGAGAGGGACTCGAACCTGCCTACCGGCAGGCAGGCCCTCAAGCCCTTGTAGATTTATCGATTTTTTTTTCTCGCAAGAGATACAATTTTTCTCTTTCCGATCCAGTTTTTAACTTTTTTTCTCTTTCTCTGGCTTCCCATCTCGTTGAGAAGGTCTCCGTATAAATTTGTTCAAAAGGACGATAGGGTTTTGTTGTTCTGTTGAGCCCATTTTGATGCTGTTTCATTCGCCTTTCTAGGTTATCTGTCATCCCAATGTAAACATATTTTCTTCCTATGCTCGCAATCGCATAGACAGTGTACAACATAGATATGGTGCCGGGAGAGGGACTCGAACCCTCAAGCCCTTGCGAACACGGGATTTTGAGTCCCGCGCGTATACCAGTTCCGCCATCCCGGCATGGCAAAAATGGTAACATACCCTTGCCAGACGTTCAACGGGTTGTTATTATAGCGCCGAAATCCTGGCGGGGTAGCTCAGTCGGTTAGAGCGAGGGACTCATAAGCCCTAGGTCGCCGGTTCGATTCCGGCCCCCGCTACCATCCTTCGCCCCGCCTTGGGCGGGGCTTCCTCCTTCGCCGCCCTGTGGGCTTCGGAGGATAAATCGGATGGCAGGCCACGGAATTTATCATAAGATAAGTTGACGAACACAAAAGAAGCCAGTAACATCGTGCTACATAGCGGGGTAGAGCAGCCAGGCAGCTCGTCGGGCTCATAACCCGAAGGTCGCGGGTTCAAATCCCGCCCCCGCAACCATAACTTCCTCTGATGAATATCAGGGGATGTTTTGTTTCAGCGACTGTCTCTTTAAAAAATTTTTTGGTCGAATTTGAGAAAAATAAAAGCCTGTGACTCCGGAGAGAACAGGCTCATGCGATAGGGGAAGAAGAACTATTTTTCGAGCTCGGGCTTTTCGAGCTCGGATCGGAGGATCGCGAGGGCCCGTCTGACAACTTCCGCATGTTGACGGAGACCAGTGAGCTCCTTGATCCTTTGTAGGTTAACGAGATCATTCCCTGACAAGCGAAGGGTTATCGAGATCGATGTGGGTGAGAGATCTTCCGGGACGAATTCTGCGGGGATCTCGATTTCAAGGGCTTTGAAGATTTTTCGTAGGACCCTCTTTCCTTTGTGATGATAGGCCCCCCGTTCTATCCCAGATATCACCCCTATGCTCACGCCTGCCCGCCGAGCAAGTTCTGCTTGGCTGATTTTAAGTTCCAGTCGTCGTGTAGTGACTGCCGTGCCAAGTGGTGTTTTTCGTTCGATTTTGGATCTTGGTTTTGGTCCTGTATGACCAACGGGCGTGGGGAAAAATTCCAACGGGATTTGGCAATCCAGTATTGTCGCGAATCTGCCGAGGACGTTTAGGCTTGGGCGAAGTCGTCCTCTTTCGATACTAGAGACAGTGCTTAGCGATATCTTTAGATGTTTCGCGACTTCTTCTTGCGTCAGAGAAAGCCCTTGTCTCCAGTCAGTCAAAAAATCACCTAAAGAGGTTGGATTCTTTTTCTTTTTCAACCTCCTTTTTGGCCTGACGGCTTCTAAAACTTTAACATCGAGTTCGAGAATTTTGGCAAGCCGCGCAATGAGGTCATCGTTTTCACTCAGACAACACTTCCCCAACTCGATATAGTTTACATACTGTCGAGTAACCCCCAATTTTTTCGCCAGAATGTCGGGGGTCATTCCGAGTTTTTCACGGCGTTCGCGGACAAGTCGCCCCAGCTCGCCATCGGGGCGCTTCCCTTTTTTCACAAATTGGAAAAAGACGGAAGAATCAAGATCGAGTGCGTTAGCCAGAGGTCTCACCAGTGCGTGATGAATCCCCGGATTTCGCTTCGTTTCCAATGCCCTTGCTTTTTGAGGGGTCATTCCCATCTTCTGAGCAAAGTCCGAAAGGGAGAGGCCAATTTCTTCGCGCCGTGAACGGATGAGTCTCCCGAGATCGGTCTTTGGTTGTGCCGTGCGTTTGATCGGTATGTACTGACGCAGGTCCTCTTTAGAACACCCGAGTGTTTCAGCAAGTTGACCCAATTGATGGTCGTTGAGATACCTGCGTGTTCCGACTTCAATCATACTGACGATGGTCTGTGCCAGCCCTGTTTTCTCGGCCACCAAGTCTTGACTCATGCCACGTTCGAGTCGGAGTCTCCTGACGAAACTTCCAAAGGCTGTTTTACTTGGCGTCATACCGACGCCAGGGGGGTTGAGCTTTCTAGACATCGATATTTCTCCTTTTTAAGGAACCATTCATCAAGCCAAAAAAGGTTGATTTCACGTCATTTTCTTAATACACATTGTGCTTCTCGTCAAGATTCCGATTTTTCCGTGGCGAGTTGTCCGCACGCTCCCTGGATATCTTCTCCCATGCTGCGGCGGCAGGTGGCGGTGATGCCTCTGCGTTCTAAGACGTTTCGAAAAACATCCATTTGTTCTTCTTTGCTTCGATCAAATGTTCCCCCAGTTTTGTGGTATGGAATAAGATTGATACGTACTTCCTCCGGACAGATGGAGGCGGCGTAGTCAGCGAGTGTTTTTGCATCTTGCTCTGAATCATTGATTCCACGTAGGAGAACGTATTCAAACGTAAGGTGATGGCGTCGATTGCCTTGGATTTCAAGATAGCGTTTAGCCCAGTCACGGAGTTTTGGGAGGAAATCGTCGTACGAACTTGGGATGATTTTTTTTCGCGTTTCCGCATCTGCGCTGTGGAGAGAAATCGCGATTCGGATAGCAGGCCAGGAGGGATCGGTAAGGAGTTGTTCAAGGCGTGGCAGAATGCCAACCGTTGAGACCGTAATATGCGTCGGTCCCACGTCCGTCTGTTTCAAAATGGTGTTCAGGGCCTCCCGGACGTTTTCATAGTTTGCCAGCGGCTCTCCCATTCCCATGAGAACGAGATTGCCAAGACGGTCCTGGTCGTTTCGTTCCTGTAAAAACGAGATCCAAAATCGGTATTGGTCCACGATTTCATCCGCAAGGAGATTGCGCGTCAGCCCCATGGTTCCCGTGGCACAAAAAGTGCAGTGCATGGCACAGCCGACTTGTGTGCTCATGCACGCCGTCCATCCGTCGCGCGCATTGCGTAGGAGAACGGATTCAATCACGCAACCATCCTCGAGGTTGAGAGCAACTTTGAATGTATCGCCCTCCACACTTTCCAGAACTCGAACCGATTTCACGCTTATCCAGGGGAGATTGACGGCAAGCGCTTGGCGCATGGACACGGGCAAAGAGGTGACTTCCTCCCATTTTTTAAAGGAAGGGAGGAATAAAGCCTCCTCAACCTGTTTCCAACGAAAAAGCGGCTCTTTTGGAAAAAGGGTTTGGAATCGTTCTTTGCGGGAGGAAGGAACCATAAAGAAGCGAGACGGTGTGAATAAACAGAAGTTGATTTTGTTTTAAAAAGGTGGATTAATTCTAATGAGTTTCTTCATAAATGCAACCTTTTATGAGCGAAGGAAATAGTTTAGGTGTAGAATTCCTGGAGGAGAGGAAATACGTGGAACGCCCCTCTTTTTTAACTGAACAGGAAGAAGAGAAACGGCGGCAAGAAATGGAGAGGAAAAAGTCAGAGGCTTTTTTAAAGGCGCAGGAGCTTTATTTAATCTATCGAGGAATCCCAAAGGGAAGGAAAATGGTGGCGGGGGTGGAGGAGACTTCAGGAGAAGCGACCGAGCGTAAAAGAAATACAAAGCTCACTTTTAGGTGGATGACGCACAAAGAAAATCCTGATGCACTTCCAAATTCTAAGAAATTGAGAGAAGCTTGGGAGAATAGTCCTACACTCATTGAAAGGACGTTAGTATTGGTTAATGAGATGAACGAGGGTGAGGGTTTGCAGGAATTGATCGCAAAGAAAGAGTGGGTGGCGCTTTTCAAAAAATTTCAGGACATTTTAAATGACTACGGGAACATTCATGATTTTCCGCCTCACCCAGAGGAAAGTATGTTTGATTAAAAAGGTCATACAAATGGCCGGCTTTTGCTGGCCTTTTTTGTTCGTCTTCGATACGATGGAACGGTTATGACGCAACAAGCGAAATCAGGGCAATCTTCTATTTCAACGTCGCTGGATCGGACAAAAATGCGTGCTATTCTTATTGATCTTATTCCTCCGCGCATGCGGCCGGAGCAGAGTCGCGAGCGGTTGCGTGAGCTGGAGGAACTTGTAAAAACCTACGGGGGCATCGTGGTTGTTAAAAGCTATCAGCGTCGATCCGCGCCGCATCCGCGCACGTTTATTGGAACTGGGAAGGCCGCGGAGCTTGCAGAAGAAGGAAAAGCGCTTGGGGCAACACTTCTCCTTGTGAACGATCGGCTGAAGCCCGGCCAAATTTTTCATCTTTCCGATGCTTTGCAACCTGCTAAGATCGAGGTGTGGGACCGTATCGATCTGATTCTCAAAATTTTTGCCAAGCACGCCGCGACCACGGAGGCACGCCTTGAGATTGAACTCGCCAGCGTCCGCCATATGGGCCCACGCATTTTCGGCATGGGCATGGAACTTTCCCGTCAGGCCGGCGGCATTGGTACGATCGGTATTGGGGAAACGAATACGGAAATTATGAAACGCCACTTGCGAGAAAAGGAGCGGAAAATTTTGGAAAGACTTGAACAGTATCAGAAGGTGCGGGAAGGACACCGAAAGAACCGAAGACGCAACGCTCTCTCGACGGTTTCGCTCGTGGGTTATACAAACGCAGGAAAGACGTCGCTTCTTAACGCCCTGACTGGCCGGCGTGAATATGTGGCTGACAAGCTGTTTGCTACGCTCGATACACGAGTAGGAGAGTTGTACGTCCCGACAACGGGAAAATCTATTTTGATTTCCGATACGATCGGATTCATTCGTCAGCTCCCCCCCGAGCTTCTCCATGCTTTTCGTTCCACTCTTTCCGAAGTAATGGCGTCCGATCTCCTGCTCCATGTGGTTGATATCTCTGATCCGTTAGCTGCTTCTAAAATTCGTACGGTGCGCCAGATTCTTGACGAACTCGGGGTAGGAGGAAAACCGTGTCTTTACGTGTTCAATAAATGCGATTCTTGGAAGAAGCCGAAAGATTTTGATGGGTGGTTGGTGAGGTTGGCTATCGAACCCGGGGTGGCATCTTTTGTTTCCGCCTCTACGGGTGAGGGGCTGGATCTGTTGACAGAGCGTATCGGGGTTGAGTTGTCCAGAGGAAAACCGGACGTAAAACCGGATGAATCGGCTGATTTAGAGTTGAAGGATATTGATGTTCAAGGTAGCCTGTGATCCAGCACAAGGGAAAATATCGTGAGGAGGCGGAAGCCTTGATACGCGCCGCTGAAATGGACCCATCCCTTTCTGTGTTGGATTTGCATGGGAGCTGTCGTGATGAAGCCGTCCGAAATTTGGATTTTTTTTTGGATCAAGGTGTCTGTCAAGGAATCCCTGTTGTGCGCATCATTCATGGAAAGGGGACAGGGACATTGCGGGAAACAGTTATCCGATTTCTTGCGTCCCATCCGTCCGTCGTTGCATTTCGTGGTTCAGATCGTCCAGACGAATTAGGGGCAGTCGTCTATGTGGTTCTTCATGCGTAAATTTCACCTATTATGTATCTGCGAAGTATTGATTTTAAAGACGGGGGTTCCATCCCCACCCTTCATACGTGTGATGGAGCCAATGTTTCTCCCCATTTGGAATGGGGAGAAGCGCCAGAAGGGACAAAAAGTTTTGCCATTGTTTGCGTGGATCCCGAGGCGAAGACCGGGACGTTTATCCATTGGTTGGTTGTGAAGATTCCGGCATCTGTAACCGAAATTGCCCAGGGTGGGCGAACGGGTGGCCAGGAGCTTACGAATAGTTATCGACAGAAGGGGTATGGTGGTCCGTGTCCGCCTACCGGAACGCATAAATATGTTTTTACCCTGTATGCGCTTGATGCGGAGAAACAGGGAGATTTTTCAGACGCGGGCATGGAGACGATCGCTTTTTTGGAATCCTCGGCCGTGGCGAAAGTGGCGTTGGTTGGAAAGTATCGGCGCAAGTAAACGGTATGCACCCTTTGATCTGTCGCGCGCTTGGGCGCGCCGTCGAACTCCATGCCGGCCAGATGCGGAAAGACGACAAAACCTCTTTTATTGTTCATCCCATGGAAACAGCGCTGATTGTAGCTCGGGCCAATGGAAGTCCCGAGGCCGTGGCCGGTGCGCTTTTGCATGACACAGTGGAAGACACACCCTACACTTTTGCGGCCTTGCAGGTGGAATTCGGGGATGCGATTTTGGAAATCGTTTCAATGGGAACGGAGAATTTAGCTATCGTGGATTGGGAACAACGGAAACGCGATCTGTTGCAACGCCTTGAAAAAGCCTCTGTGGAAGCAAAACTTGTGAAGGCGGCGGATGTCCTTTCCAATATGGGAAGCCTTACGGAAGGGATCCTCCGTGATGGGGAGGCCTTTTGGACGAAATTTCGGACACCGAAGACATTTCGTCTCCATTATTTTGATCAAATACGGTTGGTGACCGCGGATGTTCAGCCGCCTTGGTTGCAGACGGAATTTGATCGACTGCTTGGAGGATTATCACGGATCTGAGGTTTGCATTTCGATAGACGTTCTTTAAGTAAGTGCGCCCTGTTTATGCTATGATAAAAATGATTTTTTAGATTCTTTTTCCTATGACCCCTGTCAAGACGCCTTTTCCTGCTTCTCCGTCTGTCGATCAGCCTTCCCGGCCGGTTGGAACGGCTTGCCGCATGCCGTTATCGAATCCTGAAATTGCCTCCGGTGGCGCCACGCCTCCAAGGATGCATGAACTGACCTGGCGGATTTTTCGCATTATGGCGGAATTCGTCGAAGGGTTTCAATTCCTTTCGGATTCGCAGCGGGAAATTACGGTCTATGGCAGTACCCGTTTTCCCCCGGGGACACGTTGGTATCAGGAGGCGGAGAAATTCGCTGGTCTCCTTGCCAAAGAAGGGTTTACGGTGATTACTGGCGGCGGGCCCGGCATTATGGAGGCAGCTAATAAAGGAGCCTTTGACGCAGGGGGGGAATCCATCGGATTGAACATCCAGCTCCCCATGGAACAGCGTGTAAATCCGTATGTGAAACGCGGTCGCGGTTTCCACTATTTTTTTACACGCAAGGTCATGCTCGAAGCGTCTGCTCAAGCCTATGTTTTTTTTCCAGGCGGCTATGGGACATTGGACGAATTTTTTGAAATGATTACACTCATTCAAACCCATAAAGCTCAGCGTGTTCCCATGGTGTGTGTGGGAAAGGAATTTTGGGACCCGCTTGTAAATTGGCTGCGTAAGACGCTGGTCGAAGGGTATGAGACGATTTCCCAGGAAGATCTTGCTCTGTTCCAGGTAGTGGACACAGCCGAAGATGCTTTTGCCATTGTTCGCCATTCTCAGGAACGCACCTTTTTTTAGGAAGACTCCCATCATCCTATGTCTTCCTCCCCCCTTCGTTTTTCTTCCCGTCGCAGGGCCTGGGTTGTGGATGTTAACATGGGATACGGCCATAGTCGGGCCGCGTATGCTTTACGCGACCTTTCCGATGGAGAAGTCATCTCCGCCAATGATTATCCGGGGATTCCGCAACAAGACCGCAAGTGGTGGACTGACAGTCGCAAGCTGTACGAAACAATTTCGCGCTTGAAATCCGTGCCTATTATCGGTCCTCTGCTTTTTGAGGCACTGGACCGTTGGCAAGAAATTCCCGCTTTCTATCCACGCCGTGACCTTTCAAAACCAGGTGTTCAACTTACGGAAATTTATCATTTGATTCAGAAAGGATTCGGACGCCATTTGATTGAGGCATTGGGAACGCAGCCGGTTCCATTGATCACGACCTTTTTTGTCCCCGCCTTTATGGCGGACACGTTTCATTATCCCGGAGAGATTTATTGCGTGACGACGGACGCAGACGTGAGTCGGACATGGGCACCACTGGATCCGAAACATTCACGCATCCGCTATATTGCCAGTAACGGTCGTGTGGCGGAACGACTCAAGCTCTACGGGGTTCGGGAAGATCATATTTCGCTTACGGGTTTTCCTTTGCCTAAGGAATTGATCGGGGGGCCAGAAGCGTCTCTTCTCAAGGATCTGATGGTAGCTCGTTTGCGCAATCTGGATCCGAACGGTATTTTTTTTGACCATTATGAACGGACGCTACGCGCAGAGCTTGGAGAGCGGCGCTTCCGGATGCATCCAACCCATCCGCTCACGGTTACCTATACGGTCGGTGGGGCAGGGGCTCAACGACAATTGGGGTTTGCGATTCTCCAGAGTCTGGCAGCCAATGTTGCGCGGCATGAACTCCGTTTGAACCTGGTGGCTGGTTTACGCAAAGATATAGCAAAAGGATTTATTCAGGCCGCACGTAAACTAAGGCTTGGGCCACAATTAGGGGAATGGATCACGATTCCCACCTTTGAAAGTCGAAAGGACTATTTTGAAGGGTTTAGTGAGATTTTAAAAACGACGGACATCTTGTGGACAAAGCCGAGCGAGCTCTCTTTTTATACGGGTTTGGGACTGGCGATCATCATGGCGCCGCCGATTGGTTCGCAGGAAGAGTTTAATCGCGTGTGGCTTCAGTATGTGGGTGGAGGCATTCCCCAACTTGATGTGCGCTATGCGAGCGAATGGCTCTTTGATTGGTTGCGATCCGGCGGCCTGGCTCGCATGGCCTGGAGCGGGTATGTTGAGGCACCGACTCACGGGACATACCGGATCGAAGACGTAGTGTTGGGCCACAAGAGCGAAGTCCATCCGCTGCCACTGATCGTCTGAATCTGATTGGACCCAGTCTCCTTGGCCTTCGAACACGAGGCTTCAAGGGGGCGAGGACCCTCCTATACATACCCCTTATGTCTTCCGACCCCGTACAACATCGTCTCGCTGTGGAGCGGCGCCACATTCTTCGATTCATGACCCTTTCGGATGTTGTCATTCTCGGTGCCTCCCAATTTTTAGCGCCGATTTTTCCCCTTTTCATTGTTGGACGCATTGAAGGGGGAAATGAGGTGACCGTGGGTTTGGCTGCTTCCTGTTTTTTGGCTGTTAAAAGCCTGCTTCAGATTCCTTTTGCCTCCCTTATCGATCGTATTTCCGGCAGGAGGGACGATTTTATTTTTCTTTGGATGGGAACGTTTCTCGGAGCCTTTCTCCCGCTTTTCTATTTGGTGGTTCAAACGCCCCTTCAACTGTTTGCAATTCAGGGCCTTTTGGGTGTGGGTGCCGCCCTTGCCTATCCTTCCTATATGTCGATTTACACGCGTTGTATTGACGGCCAAAAGGTCGGAACGATTTGGGGCGTGCGTTTTACCCTCATTGATTTAGCCGGAGCCGGCGCGGCTTCTTTGGGCGGGGCTATTGCCTTCCTTTTCGGATTTCAAGATTTGATCCTCCTTTTCGTTGGCATGAATACGGTGGGATTCCTCCTTTTATTCCCCTTGCGGCGTTTGGTGTCCGTTTAAAGCATCTTCACGTCGATTTTAAGAGACAAAAGGACTTTTTTCTGGTTTTTTTTCGTGCTTTCGGGTACGATGCTGGCGAAATCTATGTCCGATCTTCCGTTTTCCTTTTTTGTCGCTGCAACACAACGTGCGGTTGCAGTAAAAGCCAAACAACCCGAAGGGGAACTTCTCCACGTCAGCGAAACCGTTTCGGCTGCTGCTGCGGCTTATGAAATGCTCCGCAATTCCATAGAGTATGGAGAGGAACATCTTCTGCGACGCAATGCCGTGCGGCGCATCCTCAAGCGCCGTTGGGGCGAGGAAGAATATGAAAAGCTTGCCCGCGATCTTATCAATGAGCTCATCTGGGCTCGCTACCTTCCTAATGACGCCGTTCCGTCTGCTCTTATCGGCGATGTTGCGGCCATTCTTGGAAAATATCGTCCGTTGTTTGCTACCCTTGAAGTTCGGCCACCCGATAGCCACAAGTGGTTCGAGTGGCTTTTAGACCTCCTTTCCACGGAAATTGAATTCCAACTTGTTCCGCCTTTCGCGGAGGAATCTTTGGCCCGCTTTGTCTATCAGGATATCAAAGACCGTTTGAAGTGGGAGTCACAGGAGGTGCAATCCGAAGACCGGGATCTTCAACTGTATTTAGCTGTCCATCGCGCGCTTATCAAATCAAATCCGGCGACGCTGCGTTATCGCGCTTTTGTCCTCTTTTATCCAGCCTGGACCAAACAGGAAGACGAGACACTGACTCGCACCGTCGCTGAGCATTTGGGGGAAATTCTCGAAGCTATTGAACGGCAAATCCGCTATCCGTCCGCAGACCGGCTGTTTCGAATGGTGCAGCGGCATGCCATCGTCTACCATGTCCTGTTTGACATCGTACAGAAAAATCCTTTTGGCACGGAAACGCTTGGGACGGATCCCGTTGCCCTTCAAAAGGCGGTCGGAGAGGCAGCTGCGGCCCGATACGACCGTTTCCACGCGCGCATACGGCGGAGCATCCTGCGTGCCATTGTTTTTCTCTTTTTCACCAAAACCGTCCTAGCTTTTTTGGTGGAGTGGCCGTATGAGGCGTTCGTTGTCCAGAGCACGGATTATCTTCCCTTGCTGACGAATATCGTCTTTCATCCGCTCCTGCTTGGCATCATTGGACTCACCGTCACGATTCCGGAAGGAAGAAATACCGCGGCCGTTCTTTCGGATGTGAAGGGCGTTTTGGGGCTGGAGGAACGTCATGCCATGCGTTTCGTTCCGAAAAAAGCTTGGATGAAGGGGCGCGCGCGTGCTGTGTTTGACGGCCTTTACGCCTTTATGTTTCTTGTGACCCTTTCGCTTATTTCAACTTTTTTACATTCCCTGGGGTTTAATGCGGTTTCGATTGTCTTCTTTCTCTTCTTTTTGAGTCTCGTCACGTTTTTTGGTATCCGTATTCGCGGAAGCCGACGCGAATTGGTTCTTTCGGAAGGGATCGGAGGAAATGTTTGGAGCCTCCTCTTCGATCTTTTTCTTTTGCCGGTCGTCCGGGCTGGCCGGTGGATCAGCCTACGCGCCCCGCGCGTCAATATTTTTCTTTTCTTTTTTGATTTTATTATTGAAGCCCCGTTCAAAGCCGGTATTCAGCTGCTTGAGGGATGGTTTGCCTTTCTGCGGGAAAAACGGGAGGATATTTGATTTGGGGGGGGAAGGAGGTTGAAAAGGAAGAATTGGATTTATGGGAGAGCACCAACAAAGGAGATTAGGAAATTTCGTCCGTGCGCTTGCCGCGGCCATTTTTTTATTTCTTTGCGGTTTGTCGGTTTTAGCAGCCTGGACACAGGCTTTGATGAAGCGAGGAACTCCCGTGTGGGGGGCGACCTTTAGTGCTTCCTATAGTCAGTATCTTGGTTCTGATTGGAAAAAAGCTTACGAATCCATTCTTTCTGATCTCAAGGTTCAGTATCTTCGTCTTCCGGTTGAATGGTCTTCGATTGAGCCCGAGGACGGTTTTTTTCGCTGGGATGATCTAGACTGGATGTTGGAGCGCGCCAGGGAAAGCGGGGCAACGGTGACCCTTGTTATCGGACGCAAAGTCCCGCGGTGGCCGGAGTGTTATGTTCCGTCCTGGACGTCTTCTTTGCCTGAGTCGCAACGCGAGGAACGCCTTTTGCGCTTCGAACGCGCCGTGGTTCAGCGATATGTCGGCCATCCTTCGGTGAAAAGGTGGCAGGTTGAGAATGAGCCGACCCTGCCGTTCGGTGCTTGTCCGGTTCTGAATCCCGGCGTCTTACGCCGCGAGATGGAAACAGTCCGTTCGTTTTCAGATCTGCCGATTGCTCTCACGGTCAGCGGAGAATGGGATCCGTGGATGGTATTGGCACCCTGGACAGACCATCTCGGCGTCTCGCTTTATCGCAACGTGTGGCAGCACGGCATTGGTTTTGTGACGTTTCCGTTCCCTGTTTGGTATTATCGTTTGCGCGCTTCGTTTTCTCATTTGTTTGGAACCGAAGTCTTCATTTCTGAACTTCAGGCCGAGCCATGGTTTTCGCGCCCGTTCACCTCCCTTTCCGACAAAGAACGTGCTCAGGCTTTTTCGGTTGTGGCCCTGGTTCGCAACGCGGAGTTTGCTTCAGCCGTCGGAACAAAAGAAGTCTCTTTCTGGGGCGTGGAATGGTGGTATGCGGAAAAGGAAGCTGGTCGGCCTGGATTATGGAACGCGGCCCGGTCCCTTTTTGTTCCCCCACCGACTCCCTGATTTCTTATGCCGGATTTTTTCCTCTCTGCGGCTATAGCCCTGGTACTCCTTTTTGAGCTTTTGCTTATTGTTTTTCTTCTTTTTCTCCTCAGCCTTCTTTTTTTAGCCGTGTGGAAGGTTCCCTGGGTACCGACACCCCGTAAAATGGGGTGCCGGATGTTTCATCTGGCCGGACTCAAAAAAGGGGAACGGGTCGTAGATTTCGGGTGTGGGGACGGTTCATTGCTTCTGACAGCAGCCAAGGAGTTCGGGGCAACGGGGATCGGATTTGAAATCCATCCAGGTCTGCGCCTTCTGGCCAGGCTGCGCGCACGTTTGGCAGGTGTGTCATCGATGTTGGAATTCCGTGGTGGTGATTTCTTTCACGCGCGTTTTCCAGAGGCAGATGTTGTTGCGTGTTATCTTTTTTCAGAGGTTCAGGAACGCCTGGAGCCGCTTTTATGCAAAGCCTATCCCGCGGGAACGCGCGTCATCTCCCGCACGTTCCGTTATCCGACTTTGCCGCTCATAACTTCTGAGAAAGTCGGGTCGGAGACGTTTTACTTGTATCGGATTTCCGAGAAACAGGACGCACACCCGTTGCAATGATGGGTTGAAAACCCGTCAGCGAGCCTCTGACTTGTTTAACGATTTACACTGTCTATGTCTAACGAAGTCGTCCTTGATATTGAGACCCAAAACACGTTTGAAGACGTCGGCGGCTATCATCACAGCAAGCTGCGGATCTCCGTTGTGGGTGTTTATTTTTATGAGACGGACGAGTACAAGGCCTATGAGGAGCGGGAGCTTCCAGAACTCTGGGCGCGTTTGGAGCGTTCGGGGCGCTTGATTGGTTACAACACACGCTCGTTCGATTTTCCGGTGATGAACAATTATTATGCTGGGGATTTTTTGAAATTTCCCAACCTGGACATCTTGGCGGAAATTGAAAAAACTCTCGGTTTTCGTCTTAAACTTGACCACGTGGCCCAAGCCACGATCGGCACTGGAAAGACCGGTCATGGTTTACAGGCCGTGGAATGGTGGAAAAAGGGGGAGATCGAAAAAATAAAAACGTATTGTCTAGATGACGTACGGGTTACAAAGGGCGTGTATGAGTACGGCCTAAAATATAAGGCCCTGGCGTATGAGGATCGCCTTGGAGCCCGGAAAGGCATTCCCGTGGATTTTGAACCGAAAGAGGTTCCACAGGTTCCGATCAACTTGACGATGCCGTTCTAAAGGAGACCGTGTGGATAAGAGAGGATGCCACTGTCTCTTTTCTCTCCAATTCCAGGGAACGGAGTGGCTTTGACATCGCGGTTCTCTCCTCGTATCCTAGAAGATGTTCTAGACGCTGTTTATCCTTTGTCCGTTCCGCTTTTGTGGAAGGGAGATGATCCTGCCGAGGATTGTCTTTTTGTCTCAAGGAGGGTCTCACGGGGCCTTATTGAGAAGCGAGCGGGGAGAAGATGGCGAGGGGGAAACGAAATTCACTTCGTCATTTTTTTGCTTATGTCAGACTTTACCCCGCTTTCCGATGCGAATCCTCAAACGGTTTCGGTTCCTCCTCCGGCTGCAGACGTAGGCGATGCCGTATGGCGCTATCTGGTTTCCGTGAAAAGCGTGAAAAAACGTGGTGGGCAAGAAGAACTGTTTCAGGTCGAAAAATTGAGACATTCCGTGGAAAGCGCTCTTGGAAACGGGTATCAGCGGGAGCGCACGCTCACAGACCGCGTGGTTCGTCATGCCCTTATGCGGCTTACGCGTCGTTTTGACGGGCATACGGTTCCTGCCTCCGCTGATATTCGGGAGGTTGTTCATTTAACCTTGCTTGACCATAATTTGGCTCACGCGGCGCGTCGGTATGCGGGCGTGCGTGTAGGAGAAGCGCAAAAGCGAGCATCCGAACCGCAGTACGGGTCAGGGATTCGTGTTGAAAGACATTTTACAACGCCGGGTATTCATCCCTACGATCGTCTTGTTTGGGAGCGGCGCGATGCGCGCATTACGAATGAAAAAGGCAAGGTTGTCTTTGAACAGAAAGGCGTGGAAGTTCCTGTCTTTTGGTCGCAGTCGGCTACGAATATCGTTGTTTCTAAATATTTTCATGGCCAGGTGGGCCTGCCTGACCGGGAGACGTCCGTGCGCCAGCTTGTCGATCGCGTGGCCAAGACCCCAGCGGATTGGGGAAGGAAAGATGGTTATTTTCAGACGTCGGAAGACGCGGATGCTTTTGAAGCCGAGCTGACCCACTTGCTCGTCAACCAGATGGCTGCTTTTAATTCGCCGGTCTGGTTTAATGTGGGGATTGAACCCACTCCGCAATGTTCGGCCTGTTTTATTAACTCCGTGCAGGACGACATGCATTCCATTTTGAATCTGGTTGTAACGGAGGGCATGCTGTTCAAGGGGGGATCAGGGACGGGATCAAATCTTTCAACTCTGCGTTCATCCAAAGAATATCTTGCCGGATCAAACGGTCGCGCTTCTGGTCCTGTCTCTTTTATGAAGGGTTTGGACGCCTTTGCAGGCGTTATTAAGAGCGGAGGGAAGACACGGCGGGCCGCCAAGATGGTCATTCTCAACATCGATCACCCAGACATCGAGTCCTTTATTAAGTGTAAGGTGGAAGAGGAAAAAAAGGCGTGGGCGCTCATGGACGCCGGTTATGACGGATCCATTGACGGATCTGCTTATTCTTCCATCTTTTTTCAGAATGCCAACAACTCCGTGCGCGTGACAGATGATTTTATGCACGCCGTCGCCGAGGACAGAGAATGGACAACCCGTGAGGTCACGACCGGCAAGCCAAGCGTTGCCTACAAGGCCCGTGATCTGTTCCGTATGATGGCCGAGGCTGCCTGGCAGTGTGGTGATCCCGGCATCCAGTATGATACGGCCGTCAACCGTTGGCACACTTGTAAGCGTTCCGGGCGCATTAACGGATCCAATCCTTGCAGCGAATTCATGTTTTTAGACGATTCTGCTTGCAATTTGGCTTCTATCAATTTGATGAAATTTCGAAAAATTTCTTCTGTGCTAGGGGGAACCGAAGAAAAGAGCCTGGCAGAGTTCGATACAAAAGGGTTTAAAAAAGCCAACGAGATCCTTACGACGGCCATGGAAATCATCGTGGGAAATTCGAGCTACCCCACTCCAGCCATTGAAGAAAACAGTCTTGTCTACCGGCCGCTTGGTATTGGGTATGCGAATTTAGGGGCTCTGCTCATGAGTCGTGGCCTCCCGTATGATTCCGATGAGGGACGGAATCTGGCGGCGGCTATCACGGCCCTGCAGACAGGATCCAGCTATGCTCAATCCGCCAAAATAGCGGAACACACAGGGCCCTTTCCCGGTTTTGCTGAAAATGCCGATTCTTGTTTGAGTGTATTGAACATGCACCGAGAGGCGTCTGAACACATTTCTGCGGCAGGTGTTCCCGCTGACCTGCTTTCTGAGGCACGGCAAGCTTGGGAAGAAGCCATGGAGGGTGCGCGTTCCCACGGTGTGCGCAACGCTCAGATTTCGCTTTTGGCCCCAACGGGAACCATTGCCTTTCTTATGGATTGCGATACGACCGGCGTGGAGCCAGATATTGCGCTTGTCAAATACAAGTGGCTTGTGGGTGGGGGTCTTATGAAAATTGTTAACCAAACTGTCCCTGAGGCCCTGCGAAGGCTTGGATACCCAGAAACGGAGGTAAAGGAGATCCTAGAATATGTAGATAGGGAAGACACGATCGAAGGGGCTCCTTATTTGAAGGAAGAAGACCTGCCTGTTTTTGATTGTGCTTTTAAGCCTGCTCGCGGAAAACGGACCATTCATCACATGGGCCACCTGCGAATGATGGCAGCCGTGCAGCCGTTTCTTTCTGGCGCCATTTCTAAAACCGTGAACATGCCAAACGAAGCAACAACGGAAGACGTTATGAATGTCTATGCGGAAGGGTGGAAAATGGGTCTCAAATCCGTGGCCATTTATCGCGACGGGTCCAAGCGGCAACAGGCATTAACAACGAGCACAGAAAAGGATGCTTCAAAATCCATAAAAAAATCCGTTGCTCCTGAAGCGGCCGGGGACGGCCGTACAGCCGCCAGACCCATTCGTCGCCGTCTGCCGGATGAGAGGCGTTCGGTCACTCACAAGTTTTCCGTTGGTGATCATAAGGGCTATATCACCGTCGGGCTGTACGACGACGGAACGGCCGGAGAGTTATTTATCCGCATGGCCAAAGAGGGTTCGGTCATCAGCGGACTTATGGACAGTTTTTCGACGGCAGTTTCCATCGGGCTTCAATATGGCGTGCCGCTTCCTGTGCTTGTCAATAAGTTCGTCCATGTCCGTTTTGAACCATACGGCTATACGAGCAACCCTCAGATTCGCATTGCCAAGTCTATTGTGGATTATATTTTCCGCTGGATGGCGCTCAAATTTCTTTCCCAAGACCAACAGCAAGCCGTTGGTATTCATGCTCTTCCTGAATCAGCCGGTGATCCGTTGCCAGAGCCCCCTTTGACCTCTGTTTCATCCGAAGCGGCTCCGCAACAGCAGGTTCCGCTTTTTGACCACGAAGGAACCGGTCGCCTGACAGCCACGTTTGACAATCAATCCGATGCCCCGGCCTGCAGCAGTTGCGGTTCCATGATGGTGCGCAACGGTTCCTGTTATAAGTGTTTGAATTGCGGCTCGACGAGCGGATGCAGTTAACGTCTATGGAAAAATGTTATGTTGCTCAAAAGGCCTTGTGTGTGGATGCAAACGGCCGTGTTCTTCTTTTAAGATTGGTTGAAAATGGACGTTGGGATGCGCCTGGTGGACGTTTGGAAGAAGGGGAAGAACCGATCCGTGCCTTGGCACGCGAAGTACGGGAAGAGACGGGGATGACTTTTCAACTTGCCGAAGCCAGGCCTTTTTTTGTCGATCGATGGGAAACCGGCGGATCAGATCCCCAACCGATCATCGGTGTTTATTATCGGATTTCCGTTGACCAGCCAGTAGTTGAACTTTCCTTTGAACACAACGCCTATCAATGGGTCGACCTTCGAACCGAAGCGGATCTGTCCCCCTTTGGTTTGGTTGGAAGGGCACTGGAGGCCTATCGAGAGCACTATAAGATTCATCCATTTTTGCGACGGACGGTTCGACAGGGGTATGGATTGGTTCAGCTTTACACGGGTGATGGAAAAGGAAAAACAACAGCGGCTTTGGGAGAAGCTTTTCGGGCCGTGGGGGCCGGGAAGCGCGTGGGCATTGTTTTTTTTGACAAGGGAGGGGAGCACTATAGCGAACGGCGGCTTCTCGACCAACTGTCTCCGGAAGCGGTCACCTATGTGGCCACAGGCCGGGATCGGATCAATGCAGAAACAGGGGCCTTCGATTTAACGGTTACGCAGGAAGACGGTCGTGAAGCACAGCGCGGGCTCGAGGTCGCACGGACGATGTGTACGGATGCTTCTTTCGATGTCGTTGTCCTGGACGAAATCAACACAGCAGCCGCGCTTGGAATGCTTCGAGAAGAAGACGTCCTTCACCTTATCCGTTCCAAAAACGACCGAATCGAATTGATTTTGACTGGCCGTCGCGCTCCGTCCTCTTTTGTGGAGACTGCGGATCTGGTGACCGACGTCGGTATGCGGAGGCACTATTTTTACGATGGGGTTTTGGCTCGGGAAGGATTGGATTATTGAATGATATTTCATTTTTTGTGGGTTGGATTTTTCTCGCGCTCCTCGGGCCGTTTTTTCACGGATGGGCGAACGTTTTAGATAATGTCCTTACCAATCAGCGCGTTCAGAATGTTTTTTCGCTCATCGTTTTTACGTCCTTCTTCAATTTCTTTTTTCTTCCGCTTGTCTGGCTGTTTGATAAGCCCTCGTGGCCAGACGTTTGGGTGTTTCCTGTTTTTGCTCTGCTGGGACTTGTGAACATTCTCTATTCGTATCCGTACTATCGAGCCTTGCAGGAGGAGGACACTTCCGTGGTCGCCGCCTTGTTCGCTCTCGGGAAGATTTTTGTCCCTATTCTTGCCTTTCTTTTTGTCGGGGAACGTCTGGAACCGCTCCAATATGTTGGCTTTTTCGTCATCGTTGCTGCGAGCGTTGCTTTGTCCCTGCGTTCTTGGAGTGATCTTCACCTCAACGCCGCCCTTGGGTTTATGCTGTTGGTTTCTTTTTTTCTGGCATGGGAAGCCGTGGGATTTAAGTTTCTTTTTGAACACGGCGTGGGGTGGGGAACGGCTGTGGCCGGTCAGTCCGTCTTTGCTATCGCGTGGGTTCTCCTTCTCTTGGTCGTGCCAGGCATTCGTCGCGGAATGACAGAGAGCTGGCGTTCGTTTCGTCCGGCTGCCCCCTTTTTTGTTGTCGAAGAATTTTTGACGTTTGCAGGATCTGCGGCTTCGACGTATGCCTTTTTTCTCGTCCCCATCACGTTCGTAACATCTGTGGGTTCTTTTCAACCTTTTTTTGTTCTTTTCTATGCCATCGTATTCCGTAAAAAGCTTTCGGGATTCTTTAAAGAGGCGATCGACAGGACGTCTTTGGTTCGTAAGTTGTTCTTTTTTTTCGTCATGTTTGCCGGGATTGTCTTGATGGCGGTTTCGGGAGGATAGTTTTCGAGGGTATTTGATTTTTTCTCCATTTTTTGTCACAATAGAGTGTGATTTCAAAAAAATGAACATAAAATTTATCAATCAATTTTATGACCCAAACAGGACAAGATCAAACACGACGACAAATTATCACTGGTATTATTGGTGGGATCATTGGTGTTGCTGTGACCGTTGGACTCTTTGTTGCGATCGTCGCCTTTCGTTCCTCGAACATCACTACCAACATGCGTTCTTGGATCGATCAGCAAATGAACCAGATAACAACGGATACGAATTCTTCGACAACGACGGTGGCCGCGGTTGATGTGAGCGATGTGGTAGAAAAAGCTAACCCAGCTGTTGTTTCTATTATCATCACCCGTGATGTGCCGGTTATACAGCAGTATTACGAGGAACCATTCAAAAATCTCTTTGGTGGGAATTCACCGTTTAAGCTGCGCATTCCACGCTATCGTCAGACAGGAACCAAAACCCAGCAGGTGGGTGGTGGATCCGGTTTTTTTGTTTCAAAGGACGGATACCTCGTAACGAATGGACACGTCGTGGCTGAATCGGACGCAGCCTATACGGTTTTTGCGATTGATGGAAAGGAACAGAAAGCCAGTATTATTGCCGTTGATAAGGTTTTGGATATTGCCCTTTTGAAGGTTGATGTTCAAGACGTGCCTTTTTTGGAATTTGGAGATTCAAATGCGTTACGCCTTGGTCAATCTGTGATTGCGATCGGCAATGCCTTGGGTGAATTCCGCAACACGGTTTCCGTCGGTGTGGTGTCTGGTCTCTCGCGTTCCATCACAGCCGGTGGGGCAGTGTCTGGTCAGAGCGAGACGTTGGAAAATGTGATTCAGACGGATGCTGCGATTAACCCCGGCAATTCCGGTGGACCGCTTATTGATCTGAACGGAAAGGTCGTTGGGGTGAATGTGGCCGTGGCGCTCGGATCCGAAAATGTTGGTTTTTCCCTTCCAGCCAACAGTGTCAAGGCTTCAGTGGATTCAATTCTTGCCAATGGTCGGGTCATGCGGCCTTACCTCGGCATCCGGTACACAGCCGTGACGCCAGCAATTAAAGAACAGTATAAACTCACCGTTGATCAGGGGGCCTTGATTCTTCCTGGTCCTCAGCAAGGACAGGTGGCCGTGGTTTCCGGATCCCCGGCTGACAAGGCTGGACTCAAGGAAGGAAACGTCATTTTGGAAATGGACGGGGTAAAAATTGATATCCAACATTCGCTCGCCTCACTTCTCCAACAAAAAAAGGTTGGAGATCAGGTGAAACTGAAGGTTCTCCAGGATGGGACGGAAAAAGAAGTTCTCGTTACGTTGGAAGAAATGCCAGTCTCGTAAAAATTCACAACCATGCGATTTATGGGAGAAAATTCAGGTTTTGATCCAGAAGTTTCACAAAGGATGACAGAGAGAACCAGCCTTACGGAAATGGAATACCTAGAGATAGAAAACAGAGGTGAACGGCTTTTCTCTATCATTGAGCAATTGGTACGACAACGCCCAGAACAAAGCAGAAATAAAGCGCTTGAGGGTGAGGCACGTCAGAGATGGGTCGACTTAAGACTTCAAGCTTTGGATTTGATGGTTCCTCCTCGGATGAAGGAAGGGGAAGAAGTCTATTATCAAGGAGGACTCTGGAAGGTCGAAAATTACCTTCCCGATTCTCGAACCTATATCATACGATCGGTTCGTGCCTTAGAAGAAAGAATCATTAACGCTCCGCGCTGGGAAGTGGATTGGACGACCGAAAATTCTTCTCATTTTCTTCGATTGGGCGACCGAATTTTTTTATCGACCCCTCAATTTACTGGAGAAGATAGTGTGGCTCGCATAGTGGAAATGGAAGGGGATCGCATTGGGATCAGAAAGGAAATTTGTGAATTACAGACTGAATTTCCGGTCGTTGTTCTTTCTGAAAAACAGCGAGAGGAACAGAGGCCGTATGTTATCGTCCAAGATTATGTTCTCGGGTTGATAAAGGAAGGAGCAAAGTTGGAAAGAGAACGCTCCTTATAAAACAAAAGCCGCGTCTTGAGACGCAGCGGGAGAAGTGGACATTTAATGGGAGAAGGACAAAATAGTCAAATCAGAGAGTTTTTTATGGGCGGCGATCTCTTCATTTATCGGTGATGCCCCTGGATTTTTTTCGTGATTTCCTCTATTCTGGGAGATTATCTGAAATACCCGGAGGATTATGCCTTTATTAGAAGAAATAGCTTTACGTTCCGCGGCGAATACGGAGACGTTTCGTCGTGGAAAAACGTATGCCCGTAACGGGGCCGTATTGGCGGTAGAAACAGAACGGTTAGCGGATGGAAATACCTGCATTTCTGGAAGGGTTGAGGGATCGCGTGTCTATCGAGCGTCATTCGTTGTCGATACCTCCGGCCGAAAGATCGTGAATACCTCCTGCACCTGTCCGTACGATTGGGGCGGGGTTTGCAAGCATATTGTGGCGGTTGGTCTCACCGCTTTGAAACAGATGGAAAAAGCTGAACGCGGGCGTCTTTTGAGCCGGGGAGATCATGGTCTAGAGGCTCTTGTTCTTCGGGTTTCTTACGATGCGAAGGAAGACCTTTTGACGCTACAACCGGCCGGTTTGTACGGTTCCCATGAACGTTTTTCTCCCTCGGGGCGTTCCGAAGAAGAAGAGATCGTCATAGATGCCGATGGAGAATCGCGTTTGATTCGGCGCGATCTTCACGCCGAACGAACCTGTGCCAAAGCTGTCCGTTCCGCCGGATTTTTTGACGCGGGGACGGGTCGATTTTTTGCGCGAGGGACGGAGGGTATTTACCGCGCGGTTGCCGAGGGTCTCCCCGAGCTTTCCAAACACTATAAAATTGAACCAGACGAGAGCGCACGTGGGATTACGAATGTTCAGATCGCTCCGCTTTCTTCGCAGTGGAAGCTAGGAGGGGGGACAGATTGGTTTTCTTTTTCCGTGGATTGGCACTGTGCGGGGCTTTCGATTCGTCCCGAGCAGGTGGAGCGCTTGGCCAGGGGGTTGGATCGGGCCGTTCGCCTTTCCGACGGTTCTTTTGTGACCGTGGAGAACGCGGAGGCTCTTGCTGCTGTTTCTGATCTGTTGTCCGAAGGGGCAAAACGCCGCGGGGTGGGGAAGCGGATGCCTTTGTGGCGCGCACTTGATCTTGCCGCGCGACTAGAACGTCTTGGGTCGACCAAAATGGCTTCGCCGCCTCCGGCCGTGGACGAACTCTTGCGTGATGCGCGCGCTGGTCGCCTCCTACGTGAGCCAATCCTTGCCCCCGCACTCGCTTCCAAGCTACGGCCGTATCAACGTGATGCTGTGGCATGGGGCGCTTTTTTGCGTCATTACCGGTTTGGGGGCATTTTGGCTGATGAGATGGGTCTTGGAAAGACGTTGGAGGCCCTTGCCATTCTTGGAACCGAGCGTCCGTCAGGAGCGGGACCGTCCCTTGTCCTCTGTCCCACGTCGCTTGTGGATGTGTGGTGCGGCGAGGTTCGCAAATTTTTACCGAATTTTCAAGTCGTGGCTGTCGAAGGAACGGCAACAGCCCGCGTTGAGGCACGGCGTGTTGGAAAGGATGCAGATCTCCTGGTTACGTCTTATGCTGCGTTCTTGCGCGACGTGGAAGCCTATCTGAAGCCGGAACAGCCATGGTATTACACGATTTTAGATGAGGCACAATTTGTAAAAAATGCGGCCACAAAAACCGCTCGCCTTGTGCGGCACATTCCGTCGCAATATCGACTTGCCCTTACGGGTACACCACTGGAAAATGGCGTCCATGAGCTCTGGTCCATCTTTGAATTCGTGATGCCAGGCTACTTGGGATCGGCAGACGTCTTTCGCGCTCGGTATCAAAAACCTATTTCCGAGCACGGAGACCAGCGGGCGCTTGCCGAGCTGCGGGCGCGGACAGCCCCTTTCATTCTTCGTCGTACCAAAGAGGTCGTTGCTCCGGAGTTACCTCCACGTTTGGAGGAAATTGCCCAATGTCCCCTTACTGCGCAACAACTGGCCGCGTACGTGCGCGCGCTTGAAGCGGTTCGGAGCGACGTGTTCGGCACGGTGGAAACCCGCGGGTTTAAGCGTTCCCGCATTCAGATTCTCACCGCGCTCCTGCGTCTGCGCCAGATTTGCGACCATCCGGCGCTCGTTCTTAAATCCGCCAGCGCGGATCCGTCTCATTCCGGGAAAATGGAACGCGCGCTTGAACTTGTGCGCGAAGCCGTTTCCGGCGGACACAAAGTTCTCTTTTTCAGCCAGTTTACCTCCATGCTTGACCTTGTCCGAAATGCCCTTGAAAAGGAAAAAATACGGACCATGACCATTGAAGGAAAGACGAAAGATCGTGGAGGTCTTGTGAAAAAATTTACCGAGGACCCGTTGATCCCTGTGTTTCTCCTTTCTTTGCGTGCGGCTGGGACGGGGTTGACCTTGACGGTGGCTGATACCGTGATTTTGTATGATCCCTGGTGGAATCCGCTTGTGGAGCGCCAGGCTATGGATCGTGCACACCGCATCGGGCAGACAAAGCCTGTTACGGTTTACAAATTAGTGACAAAAGGGACGGTGGAGGAAAAAGTTTTGGAGTTGCAGGAAAAGAAAAAGCGCGTGTTCGACGCGCTTCTGTCCGAATCCGTCAGTGCTTTCCGTGGGCTCACGTGGGAAGACGTCCAACAGTTGTTCGAACCACCTCCACTGTCAGGAAGAGAGGATCAGGGAGAATCCGAAAATCGAAAGAAGAAGGAGAATACCGAAGAGAAACGTAAATCCGAGCGTTTTTAAGGCAAACGAAAAATCCTTCTGACGGAAGGCGTTATAGGCCGGATAGGCGAAAACGAGGGATCCCGTGATGCCGGCAGACAAAACAAAAAGGGTGAGCATAAAGGCAAAGCCCAGGAATTCTGGCGGCGATGCAAAGAGAAGGGGCATGACATTCATGAAAAAACCGCCGATGAGGGAGCAATAGAGAACAACGCCAAGGGCTTGGAGAAACCCGGCGAGGGCGGGTGTTGGTTTTCGAAGATACATAGATATTTATTATGCAAAAATTGTTCGTCTTTTTTGATACGTTAGAAGACAAGGTGCGATTTTGGTTGAGTCGCCGTCCTGTTCTTTATGCGCTTATTGGAGGGGTGGGTATTGTCCTCTTTTGGCGCGGAGTTTGGCACGGAATGGATTTTATCATGAATGCCCTTTCTGTTCCTGTCGTAAGCAAGACAATCAGCCTGGATAACGGATCATTGTGGTGGGATGCCCCTTTTTCTCTTTTTGTCGGGAGTATACTGCTTCTTGTCACGGGGGTGTTTGTTTCAAATTTTATCGGAAACGAAATTATCATTTCCGGTTTGAAGGGAGAAAAGAAGATGATTGAGAAGACGGAAGAGGAAATTCAGGAAGAAGAATGGGAGCTTCAAGAAGTGCGGCACGGTCTTCAAAAAATTTTTTCCCGATTGGACCGAATAGAAAAAGCTATGACCAAGTTGGAGAAAAATTTCCGTTCGAAGATGTAGAAAAGAAAAAATTTTTTAATAAAAAATCAAATTTTGTTTTTCCGTTTTGGATGTTGGGCAGATGGGTCAGGGGTGAATGCCCAAAATTTAAAACTCCTTATTAGTTTGTTTTTGCGATTACCTGATTAGCTGCGTAAATTCCTGTAATAAATGAATCCTCAATCCCACAAACATTATGATCTCCAATTAAATAAAGATTCTCATCTATTTTAGTGTCCCACAGGACATTGCCTTCAAGATTGAACGCTGGGTTCCAATATTTTGATTCCAGAATTTTAAAATCGTAAAAATATTTACTAAAATCTGGATTTGGATTTTTCGAATAAAACAGGCACGAATGGTCGGGCATAAAGGCAATCGCTAGCATGTCATTTTCATCAGAAAATAAATTACAATAACCCTTGCACCATTTTTCCTGCACTTGCCCGACTATATGAAACATATGAGCATCAACAGCACCCTTAATATTTTTCAGGTGAAGAAGCTTTTTTGAAATGTGCGGTGGCGTTGCCACGATGACATTTGACGCTTCGTATGTTTTGCTCTGAGTATTTATGACATAAAAATTACCCTCTTTTTTTAGACCATCAACGGTGTCAACGATGACATCGTTTTTAAAATCGTTTATGATTTTCTTTTTATCTAATACAAACTCATGAATCGGAGTGATTAACGGTAAAGAGAATTGAAGAAATGTAAAAGCATTGAGTTTATCAACTGATGTAAAAGTTGTGCCATGCAAAACTTCTTCCATGTATTGGCAAACTACATCGCTGATTTTATTGTCTTTAATAAATTTTGCCGCGTTTGTTTTGTACAATTTTGATAAGTATGGATTACTTCGAATAACTTCCGCTTGCGAGATGTTGCAACAGTCCTTTTTGAAATTGCGGTATTGTTTTTTGAATTTACGCAAAATTAGAGCGAACCTAATTGATTGAGGAATGTATTTAACGAATGATTTTTGTATAATTGAGTAGCCTTTGCCACGCTTGTGAAAAATTAATTCGGACGGCTTAATTTTTCGTCCGATTTTGGCAAACTCCTTAGTATATGTGTAAATATCCATGATGTAGTATGCGCCATATTGTATATTGCCATCTTTTGATTCATGAATTCTACCACCGATATCTTCCGAAATTAATTTAAAATTTACACCTTGCTTTTTTAGGTGATATGCCGCACTTAGGCCAGATATGCCACCGCCGATAATAATTGTATCTATTTTTGTATTCATGCATTAAAAATTAAAGGATTATTCCTTATTACCCCCGTCAAATTAATAAAAAAACAAAATTGAATTCTTTTTTTGAACCAGGGTCCAAAAGGAAAACATGCATTTCACCATAACGTTTCAGTATATTTGATGTTTGCCATAGTGAAACGGAGGCAAATATAGGTGAAGAAATTCTGCAATCCTTTGCTTTATTCTATTGCAAAATTTCTGAACTAGATATGCCGTGTTATGTGATGTTGATTTTTATCAATTATTTAGGGCTATTTTTTTTGGCAAAAAGCGTATAGATAAGTCCACAAGTGGCCACAATCACCCCATAAAGCAGGAAACCATTGCGGTAGTCGCTGACCTGGGCTATCACTCCGAAACTGAAGTATACAACGAGCACTCCTATCTCAGTAAAAAAACCGCTTACCGAAGAGATGGTGGCGCGCGTCGTGGAAGCAATAGAGTCTTGTAATCTACCCTCGAATACAACTTGAATAATTGTGAATAAAAAGCTGAACGCAATAAGTAACAAAAGGGCTGGGATGTCAAACAAATAACCAGCGACAAATAGTAAGATTCCGTTTAGCAGAAAGAGTAGATAAAAAAAATCGTTTGTCCGTTTCTCAAAGCGATATGCTACAAAACTTGCTATCGCTTGTGAGCTGCTCATCAGGGCGAGAAAAAGTCCCAGCCCGTATTTCGGTAGTCCTGCTTCGTTAGCAAAAATTGTCCAATATTCATCTAGTGCGCCACCCAAAGCGAAGGCCAGCGACAGAAACATGATCAGGCGAAAGACAACAGTATTTTTGAAAACACCTTCTAAGCCTTGTTTAAGGATAGAAAAATATTCTTTTTCGTGGGTTGATTCCACTTTTTGTGCTTTTGGGAGCGTGGCAATAATAATGCCAGCTAATAAAACCGCAACACTGCTTAAAACCAGCACGAAAGGATAACCTAGTAGTATCGCAGGAGAGGCAAGAGCTGAAGCGACAAGGATTGCAGTAAAAGATATTGTTTTTGTTCTGCCGAGGATTTTAGTGAATTCCTTTTCTCTGTTAAAAAGTTTCAGCTCGTCGTAGATTAACGCTTGAAATGTCCCGGAAGTGAGTGCACTTTTTATTCCCCAAAGTACAAAACCGACCAAAAAACCCCAGAAGTTTGGAAATAGTAACCAGCTTGCATAACCGAGAGAACGTATCATCTGGCCCACGAATAGAATATTTTTTCGTGAATATTTATCAGCCCATACTCCAGATGGTACTTCCAATAAAAATGCTGTTGTCGACCAGACTGCAAGAAGGGTGGCCACTTGCCATGGCTCCATGCTGAAGTCAGTAAACATGACAGCGTATAACGGATAAATCAGCACGAAGTCATCGAAGAATTTAAATGCGTAGATTTTTGCTAAGAATTTTTTCATGTCGTTAAAAAAATAGCCCAAAATGTTCATCTTTACAAAAGAAACGAAAAGTCAATTTCGCACAACTCGTTCTTAGGCCAAAAGTTTTCTGATTTTGTCCTTATTTTGGCTCTTATACGAACGCATGTTTAATCTCTATTTAGTTTAAACACAAATAAATTTCATGGAAAATCGACGAATATGCATGGATGTGGATTAATAGAAAACCGCCCCAGAAACTCGTTGAACAACCAGCGTGGTAGGGAGCGGTTGATGAAGGACCCACCGGCGTCTACGATCGGGGCCGCAGAAAGCCGATTTTGCATAAAGACCGAAACCGCTTCCCGCCAGGTCGTGTCCGGCGAAAGGGTCGGAACGGGGCTCTTCATGAGAGCAGAGACCTTCATAGAAGGGACGCATTAAGGTATTTTTCTTGGTTCCATCAAACCACAAGAACCGACCACGTGCAAGGAAAAAATTCCATCAGAATTTTTTTCATGCTATCCTTTTTGTCGTATGACTTGGAGGAACAATCCGGTTCTTTATCTTTCCTGGAAGCTCTGGAAGTATTCAAAAGGAAACCAGCAGAGGGTTGTTTTTTATTTTATCCTGTTTTTGTTGGCAGGATTGGTTGAGCTTGTCGATCCGTTTCTCGTCGCGAAAATTTTTAATACGATTCAAGAGCACGGTCTTGTCCCTTCGAATCTTCCTTATCTCATTTTTTTGTTTGCGCTCTTCCTTTTAACCGGGCCAGTTTTTTGGTTGTTTCATGGTCCGGCGCGCGTGATCGAGAATAGAAATGCTTTTCTTGCAAGTGCCCACTATAAGAAGTTTCTTTTGGACGGGACCATGTCCCTTCCATCTGCCTGGCATGTAGACCATCATTCCGGAGACACGATCGATAAGATTGGGAAGGGAACACAGGCACTCTATGAATATGGATCACGCACGTATGAAGTCATCAATTCCGTGGTCCGTCTTATTGGTTCCTATTTCATTTTAGCCTATTTTAACATTCATGCCGCTTACATCGTTGTCCTCCTCATGATCGGGACCTTCGGGCTTGTCATGGCGTTTGATCGTGTTCTTATTCGTCAGTACAAAGATTTAAATCGGATGGGTAATGAGACAGCTGCAAAAATTTTTGACATCATAAGTAATATTGGGACGATTATTACCCTTCGCGTTGAACAACTGGCGTCCAAAGCCCTTAGAAAAAAGATTTTGGCGCCCTTTCCCCTTTACGTTCACAATGTCCGTGTTAGTGAGACAAAATGGTTTTTGGTCTCCCAGTGTAGTACCCTCATGACGCTGTTTGTTCTGGCTTCTTATGTCGCTCTTCAGCTTCACCTTGGTGTGGAGATTTTGATCGGGACGCTCTACCTTCTCTACGGCTATCTTCAAAATATTTCACAAATTTTTTTTCGGTTTACGTACCTGTATGGCGACATCGTCCAACAAAAAACAGCTGTTTTGAATTCCGAAGAACTAGCAACATCATTCAAAGTGGTGCCTAGCCGTAAGAACCGTTTCCGATTATCCGCCCGGTGGAAAACGATCGGGATTCGTAGCCTTCAATTTTCTTACCATTCCGAAGAGGGGAAAGAAGCTCATCTACAAGGTGTTTCCTTTTTCTTCCGCCGAGGGGAGCGGATCGCCTTCATTGGCGCGAGTGGAGGAGGGAAGACCACGGTATTGAAACTTCTGCGCGGGCTGTACGAACCATCCCATGTTGAGGTGTTTTGCGACAGCAAACCTGTGCGGGGAAAATTAGAAGCGGTGAGTCGGCAGGTGACCCTTGTGCCGCAGGATCCAGAGTTGTTTGCCACGACGATTCGGGAGAACATGACGTTCGGCGCCCCAATAACGGAAAAAGAACTTCAGCGGGCCATGGATTTGGCCTGTTTTACCGAAGTCGTTGGCCGTCTTCCCAGGGGTCTTGAATCCTCCATCGTGGAAAAAGGAGTGAACCTGAGTGGAGGAGAAAAACAACGTTTGGCCTTGGCGCGGGGGATCCTTGCTGCAACCAGACTTCCCATTCTGCTTTTGGATGAGCCGACCAGCAGTGTGGACGTTAAAAATGAACGGCTCATTTACGAAGGTGTGTTCCGCACGTTTAAGGACAAAACCATCATCTCTTCCGTCCACCGCCTGCATCTTCTCCCTTTGTTTGACCGGATGTATTTTTTTAAAAACGGTCGGATTATTGCCTCTGGAACGTTGGGTGAATTGTTAAAAAGTTCGGAAGAGTTTAAGAGGATGTGGAAGAAGTATCATGGGACCCAGCGAGAACGTCCGGAAAAAAAATTCTGATTTTTCTATCCTTTTACGTAATACATTCCACCCACCTGTCGTGCGGACCCCTTCATTTCCATGAGGAGAAGAGCGCTTGTTACGGTCGGGATCGGAAGATGGAGTTCACGTGCTAGATCGTCCGCGTGGATTGGTTCCGTGGAAAGGTGTTGTAGGATGATTGTTTCCGTTGGAGAGGCCGGGGGAAGATTTGGATCCGGTTCGGAACATTTTTTCGTTTGGATGGGAAGAGCAGAGGCGCAAACAGTCGGCTCCATTCGAAAGATAGAGAGAATATCATCGGGTTGTGTCGCGACATGCGCCCCCATTTTGATGAGATTGTTAGGCCCGGCAGAAAAGAGTGCATCGAAGGGTCCCGGGACGGCGAATACTTCGCGGCCGTCATCCAGCGCGGCGTGGGACGTGATAAGAGCTCCTGAAGTTACTCCGGCCTCGATCACGAGTGTGCCTTGACATAAACCGGCAATGACGCGGTTACGAAAGGGAAAGTGGAATTTTAACGCGGGTGTTCCAATGGGAAATTCTGAAAGAATAGCGCCGCCGGATGCCAAAATTCGTTCGGAAAGAGCCTGGTGGCCCGCCGGATAAACGCTCGGTGCATCGACACCGGATCCTAAAACAGCAAGGGTTTTTCCGCCAGCTTGGCAAGCAGCTTCGTGGGCAAATGCGTCAATGCCGTAGGCCAGGCCGCTGACAATGACCATGCCCTGTCGCGCAAGTGGTTCCACGATTATCCGAACAGCGCGCTGTCCGTACGGCGTTGGTTTGCGTGTTCCAACGACCGCGAGTCGCGGCAGATCCGGAGAAGGGAGACAGCCACGCACGAACAGGATCGGTGGCGGATCATGAATGGTTTTAAGAAGGGCGGGATAACGCGGATCTTCCCATGGAATGGCCTGGACGTTGTGTGATGTCAGGAGGCTGCATTCTCGTTCTGGGTCCAGTGATGCTCTCATTTTAACGAATTCCCTTGCGATGTTGGGTTCTATTCCGGCGTTCATCAGCGCTTCGTCTGAGGCTATAAAAACTTCTTTCCAATGGGAAAAAGCCGCCCGTAGTCGCGCACACCGTATGGGGCCCAATGGCGGGAAGCGCAGGATGGCGATGAGATAACCGACGTCGTCCATAGGTTAACCGACTCCAGGCTCTTTTATTTTTATTTTTAGCAGTGAGAGAACTTCGTTGGTCACGTCGGGTAGACGTGCGATCTCTTCAGGATCCCATGTCCCAAGCACCCACGCTTCAAGCGGAATAGTTGGATTTTCCGGCCGGCCAATGCCCACGCGCAGGCGAGGAATCTCTTGGGTTTCCAGAGATGAAAGAATCGATGTCATGCCGCGATGGCCAGCGGATGAGCCGGAGACACGGAAACGTAAGGTGCCAAACGGAAGATCAGCATCGTCGTGGACTACGAGCATTTTTTGAGGAGAGAAATGCCAAAAAGATGCGGTTGCCGCGACGGATTTCCCGGACAGATTCATGAAGGTTTCGGGTTTCAAGAGAAGGATTTTTTCCCCGTCCAACGACGTCTCGGCAACCTTACCCGAAAACGTCTTTTGATTTTTCCAGGAAGCACCAAGCTCGCGTGCTAGGGCGTCGATAAGAAGAAACCCGATGTTATGGCGG
>DATDUW010000041.1:0-11293 GCA_035290185.1 Patescibacteria group bacterium | reverse complement strand
CTCCGACCATTCTTTTTAACGGAAAAACTGCCACAAAAAGGGCAGTTTTTTATGTGTCATACAAAATATCTTCTACTCTAGGCTTACCTGAGCCAAAAAACAATGTTTTGAGCAACCCAAAATGTCTATTAACTCGATTTTTCCCATGGACCCGAGGAGTTTGAGGCCGTGGAGCTGACTCAGGCTGGGTTTGTGCTTGAGATTGGCCATGGGAAACATAACCCCCGCCTCGATCTTCGTGAGATCGTTGCGGCGAGCCAGGGTCTCCTGCGCGAAGGCGAGCAGTTTCATCCCCGCGAGCTGCTGCTGGCACGGGATGAGGTAGACCCGGTCTTCGGGGCTGTCCGTTTTGATTTCCACAACAACGGGAAGTGCAGACGGGCTCCAGTCCTGATCACGTCTCATCCAACAACTGGGGCCGTCTGCCATGATGACTGTTGGGTACCAGTCATCGGCGATTCTCAGTTTGTCCGGTAGTCCCGGCGGGTCGAATCGCACATTGACCCGGTAAAGGGCCACGACCCCGACAGCCGGCCGAGAAAATTTGGGGAGTTGGATTGCCACCCCGAACCCGCTTAGGGCCTTGTTGAGCGGCGCACTTTCGTAGCCGGCCAAGGTCCGGAGGCCTGGCAGGTCCTTTTTTTGAGTCTCGCGCTTGTAGGCGACGAGCATCTCAAAGAGCTCCGGTGGCAGATTGTCCTGGGAGAAGAGTCCTCCCACCACGCGCTCCATTGCTCCAAGCATGGCCCCAGTCCCGATGGGGCAGAAGGTCGTAGAATGGATCATTACTTTTTCCTCCGTGAAAGGTTCGATCCCCCTTGTTTCCGACGCGGAAGACAGTGAGGGGGTTTCCAAGAAACAGACTTCTCGGAACGCAAAACCGTAGCGGATTTTGTTTGTTTTGTCAATGCGTCCGTCCCTCTTGACAAAATGGGAATTTCGTCCTATTCTTGCCTATCGTTCTTTCCTATTTCTGCCTATTTGTTTTCCTCTTTTCTTCCCTACTTTGAGGGCCGAAAAGCGGGGAACAAATTTCCCGATAGACAAAGGTGTACCGTCAGACCGCGTGGTTTGACAGTTGGTTTTTTTGACAATGCAATAGAGGAAAGGAAAAAACAATGAGTTTCGGAAATCTGCCGGTGGTCGGGGTGATCCTTGTGGCCTACATAAAGCTCTTTGCCCAATTTCTCAACATGAGGGATAAGGACGTAAAGAGCCAGATTTTGGACCCCTTGAAATCCAAGGGGTCAACACTCACCTACGATCGGATCGAGAGAGTGGCTGAAGGAGCCACCCTCAAGCAGTTTCTCGCGCATTTGGGGATTGATGTCGAGGATTTCTTTGCGATCAAGGACCTCGGGACAGCCCTTTCGGTGGTGCTTCCATTGGGTCCCAACGCACCGGTCTGCGACAAGTGTGGTCAGTTCCCAATCGTGAAGCGTGGAACCACCTATGCCCTCGAAGGCTGGGCCGGGGACGACTGCCCGCACGAGACGTGTGAGGGGTTGCTCGCAGTGTATGGACCAGAGGTTCCGTCCACCAGGTGTTGGTTGCTCAATATTTTGGTTCCCGGAACCGAGATGTTTGTGGTCTATAAAGGGACAAAATATCCACGGGATGACCGTGGAATTCGGCTGTTTCTGAAGGAGAAAATGAGGGGGGTCGTTGTGGACGCGACTCTCGAAGGAATTCTCACGGAGCAGGGGTGTTCTCTTGCCGAATTCCTTAGGTTCCTTTGTCACTCGAACGTGGAGGGGACGGGTGGGTTCTTCAGGAACCCCATGGCGGCTCTTCTGGTTCTGGTCGGCCCCGTGTACCGCGGGATTCTCGACAACCAGGTTCGGGCTTTTGCCAATCAGGCAACGCGGTTTCCGGTTGGAGGAGGAAGTCAGCAGCCGGTCCGGACAACAACGCCGGGAGCCGGAGGGGTCACCGGAGAAACACCGCCCGCGCCTGTTCGCGCGACATACATCTTGGATGTTCCGGTTACCGGAGCGGATCTCAATAAGATGAAACGGAATCTGAACTCAATGACTCCTGGAGATTTCCGTTCCATTGTGTTGACCCTTCCCTGTTTGGCCGGTCACGTCACTGGCTATGAGGTCGAGTTCAGTCCTGAAAGGGAGAGGGCCGTTGATTTTCTCCTTCAACAGGACATCGACTTCAAAGAGTTGAGGCGAATCCTCAAGGAACGGGATCAACGGATCATCGCGAGCAGAGACAGGTGATCTGCGTTTCCCGTAAGGGCAGGCTATTCTCGGCCTGCCTTTTTTAATCAGACTCTCTTGACATTTTTTCATTTTTCTGTTATTCTGAAGCCTTCTTTGCAAAAAAGAATTCCATTTTTCCACCCTTTTTGCCCACGATTTTTGTGTGCACCAGGGGCGGGGAAATGGTTTTCCCTGACCAGAAGGTGTTATTTTTTTTCGTCTCGAAAAAGCAGAACGGGGTTATTCCTGTTTCTGGTTGATAGAGACGATTATGGTCTTTCGTAAACTGAACTGAAAAACGGCGTTTAAGAGACGCCGGAGGAGGAGAAAACATGAAGAAGTTGGTGAACGCGCAAAAAAAAGCCTTGGAGAACTATCTGATCGGACGCCTCAACACGGACTATACCATGGCCCTCAAGATCATCGAGGGGTTGAAAGTTCGTGGTGAGGTCGGTTTTGACGGTCTGGTCTCCGTGTCGGAGTCGGGTATGGAGACGATTATTCAGAAGCTCGGCCTTTGGCTGAATCCTGGTGACATCCAGGATCTGGTGGAGGTCCTGCACGTCATCGGCCAGGCTGGGATGCGGGATGAGGCGACAATGTGTTTCACTTGTGAAACCTTCGCCTTCGTGCGTGGATCGCGGGATCGTCGATTCCAGAATCCCCGCACCCCCTGTCCCAACAACTCCTCCCATCCAATGGTCGGCGTGTTGGTCGAGGACAAGGAGTCCACGACTTTCGTGCACTGGGTGACGCGCCAGCGCCGGCCCATGAGCGACTTCCCAGATGGTTTCGACACCACGTTGGGAGACATTCGGGTGCCGGTTTTCGACAAAGCCGTTGTAGTTTCTCTGGCGGACGACTTCGGCGAGGTACTTCACCCGATGATGGAGAAGGCTCTGGTCGATGGATCCAAGGTTCAGTTCATTGGCTATCTGCTCCATCACATAGGGGCTTCCAAGGGGATCACGACCTGGACCGAGGCTCTCTCGGTTCTGTATAACCCTAAGTTCAAGGGTTTTCTTCCGGCCAACATCGCCTCCCATGTGTCTTCGGCCTCTCAGTTCGAGCTGGAGGAGAAGAAAGCGGAGGAGAACAAGTCCGGCGGAAACGGCGGCAAGAAGGGTCCCAAGTCCAGCCTCTCTCCTGTAGACCGAGATGAGATTGCGCATTACATCGGTTCGCAGGGATGGTTGGATCTTGTGGCCTTGGATGCCGGACTCGGGAAATGCAGGAGCGGGGTCGAACTGGAGGTCTTGGTCCAGGATACGTGGGACAAGGCGGAGAGGTTGGGGTCTCTCGATAGACTCATCGAGGGGCTCATTTCGCGGGCACCGGTTTTGGAAGACATTCTGGCAAAATACCAGAGGGTTTTCATAACCAACCCACACGGCCACGGGGTCAATACCCTCACCCGCAGCCAGGCGAAGGAAGCCAGGGTTGTCCTGGCGAGGGAGATTCCGACTGGGAAGGAGGTTCTGGTCGTCTGCAAAGACGCTGGAATCGAGCCGTCGCGGGTCGACCTCGATGGTCCCGCGGAAATGCAGTGGCAGTTCGTCATTCAGGAGGCGTGCAGGAGCGGGATTGAATGCCTGCACAGCCTCCTTTATCAGGCCGTTAGTCACGCTCCGAGTCTGGCGGTCGAGTTCCGCCGCATCAACCAGATGTGAGCGGGTTTCCAAAAGGCTTGCGCGTGTTCCTTCGGGGATACGCGCTTTTCAATTTTAGGACTTTTTCCTTTGGTACTACCTTTTTTGTGACCCCTCCCAACCTCCCCTTGAGTAAGGGGAGGAGATTCCCCTCTAAATTCCTCAATGATCACGACTCACAAAAAATTTCAATCTTCGAATCTCGTCCGAAGTCTTTCAAATTAATATCCCGGATGTATTCACTAGACGAAGCACAAAATAGACTGTAAAAAGGAGGGGTCTCTTTCATTTCAACTCTCCATTTGTCTATGCCAGACTCCCGTCCCAATTTTCCAAAACAGGAAGAAGAAATCCTCGCCTTTTGGGACAAGGAAAAAATTTTTGAAAAGACGTTGGAAAAAGAAGCCCCCAGGGGCCCGTTTGTTTTTTTTGAAGGCCCGCCGACCGCAAACGGAAAGCCGGGGATTCACCACGTGGAAGCGCGCGCGTTTAAAGATTGCATTCCGCGGTTCCGCACGATGCAGGGTTATCACGTGGATCGCAAAGCCGGATGGGATACGCACGGCCTTCCGGTCGAGCTCGAGGTAGAAAAACAACTTGGATTTACAGGGAAAAAAGATATTGAGGCATTCGGCATCGCAGAGTTCAATAAGCGATGTAAGGAAAGCGTGTGGAAATACCTGGCAGACTGGCAGCAGATCACGCGCCGGATCGGATTTTGGCTGGATTTGGAACATCCGTATGTGACGTATGAGCCTGCCTATGTCGAGTCCTTGTGGTGGGTCATCAAGCAAATTTGGGATAAGGGGTTGCTCTATCAGGATTATCGCGTGACTCCGCACTGCCCGCGTTGCGGCACGTCGCTTTCGAGTCATGAGCTCGCGCAGGGGTATAAGGATGTGGAGGATCCAGCAGTGTTTGTGAAGTTTCGTGTGACAAGGCGTGCGGATGGAACCATGCCGAATCCGGAAGAGCCGGAATTTCTCGTGGCCTGGACAACCACGCCATGGACGTTGCCGGCTAATGTGGCGTTGGCTGTCGGAGAAAAGATCCGTTACGGCAAAGTGCGTTATGAGAATGAGTTTTTGTGGATAGCAAAAGATCGGATGACCGCGGTCGGATTAGGAGCTGCTGAAATCGTTGAAGAAAAATTTGGAGAGGAATTGGTTGGAACGGCATACGAGCCACTGTATCCGTTTTTAAATAATGTCATTCTGAGTGAAGTCCCGCTGGTCTTTGGGGGTACGGGACGCAGCGAAGAATCTCTCTCGGACTCAGAAGAAGATCCTTCGGTCGTACAAAGAAACAGACTCCCTCAGGATGACAATAAAAAGAAAACACAGGCCTGGTCTGTTGTCCCAGCCGACTTCGTTTCCACTACCGATGGGTCTGGTATCGTCCATACAGCTGTCATGTATGGCGCGGATGATTTTGACCTTGGGACAAAGCTCGGGCTTCCGAAGCACCATTTGGTTGGCTTGGATGGAAAATTTTTGTCAGAGGCCGGACCATTCGCGGGAATGTTTGTGAAGGACGCGGATCCGAAAGTCATGGAGGATTTGGAAACGCGCCGCCTTCTTCTCAAAAAAGAAACCATCACCCACACCTATCCATTCTGCTGGCGTTGCAAATCCCCGATTATCTATTATGCCAAGGATTCCTGGTACATCCGCATGAGCGGGTTGCGGGATGAGCTGCTTAAAGCAAACGAGAGCATTCACTGGGAACCGGATTACATCAAAGATGGCCGCTTTGGCGAGTGGTTGCGCGAGGTCAAGGATTGGGCCTTTTCTCGCGAGCGCTATTGGGGCACCCCACTACCGATTTGGATCTGTGAAGCGTGTGGCGAAAAGAGCTGTGTGGGAAGTTTTAAAGAGCTTCGAGAACGAGCTACCCATGGGGTAGAAGAGTCTTTCGATCCGCATCGTCCCTTTGTAGACGAGGTCTCTTTGAAGTGTGACAAGTGCAGCGGCTCGATGCGGCGTGTGTCCGAAGTTTGCGACGTCTGGTTCGATTCCGGCGCCATGCCGTTCGCTCAGTGGCACTATCCGTTTGAAAATAAGGAACGGATTGAGGGAGATTCCCCCCTACCTGAGGGGGGATCAAGGGGGGTGGGAGAAGCGCCTTCTTTTCCCGCGGACTATATTTCCGAAGCGATCGATCAGACGCGCGGGTGGTTTTATACCCTGCTGGCCGTCTCTGTTCTTCTCGGGAAAGAGGCACCGTATAAGAACGTGATTTGTCTGGGTCATGTCCTTGATGCGAAGGGAAAGAAAATGAGCAAGTCCATTGGAAACGTTATCAATCCCGTAGAAGTTATTGACCAGTACGGCGCAGACGCTGTGCGTTGGTACATGTATACCGTTAATCAGCCGGGAGATCCGAAACGATTCGATCTCAAAGCCCTGGACGAGATGGTGAAAAAGGTTTTTTTGATCCTTTGGAACGTGTTGAGTTTTTACGAACTGTACGCGCAGAATCAGGGAAAAACCGAAATCTCCGTTCCATCGATCCATATTTTGGATCGATGGGTTCTGACTCGGCTTCATACGCTCGTTCGTGACGCGACAGCAGATCTGGAATCGTATAAAGTGACGGAGCCGGCACGTGCCATCGGGGAATTCGTGAGTGACCTTTCAACATGGTATGTGCGTCGCAGCCGGGATCGGTTCAAGGGTCAGGATAAAGCCGACAAGACCGCGGCCTTAGCAACCCTGCGAACCTGTCTTCTGACTCTTTCAAAACTTCTGGCTCCATTTACGCCGTTTCTTGCCGAGGCACTCTATCAGCGTCTGTCTGGTGGCAAACGTTCCGTTCATCTAGAAGATTGGCCACAAGCGGATGTTTCCATGATGGATGAAACAATTTTGCGCGATATGGGACAGGGGCGATCCGTGATTTCTCGCCTGCTTGAAAAACGTGCGGCCGCGGGCATTCCCGTGCGGCAGGCCCTTGCGAGGGCAATCGTAGTGGTTCCAGAAGGGACGTTGGGAGAGGAATTCATCGGGCTTATAAAAGACGAGGTGAATGTGAAGGCGGTTGCTGTGAAAAAAGGAGAGTATGAGGTGGATTTGGATTTGCATCTCACGCCGGAACTCTTGCGTGAAGGCATGGTGCGCGAAATGGTTCGGCAGGTGAATGATCTGCGCAAGAAAGCCGGACTTACCATTCAGGACCGTATTGAACTTTATGTGGAAAGTCCGGACGCGGAAGTGAATCTGGCCGCGGAGGAACACCGTGACGTGCTTCTTTCCGGTACGCTTTCGAGCACCTTGAGAACAACCGGCGACCGTCCACAGACAAGTCACACGTTCAGGACCAATGAGGCGGACGTGACCGTCGGGTTTTAATTTTTTTCTTGTCTATGCCACGTTTTTTCCTTGCAGCAAGTTTTCTTCTCCTGTTGGGTCTGGGCTGCCGCTCTCCTCAAACCGAGCCAACCGCTCTTTCGCCTGAAGCGGGAATTGAAATCCAGACCCCGGAAGTACTCGCTGCCCTTCCGGCGGATTGGAACACGTATGAAAGCCGGGAAATGGGTGTGGCATTTTCTTTTCCTCCCCAGGTGCGCGTTGAGAAGATGGAGGAGCCAGGCATTTTTCTTTTGGAGGGAGAGGAAACAACGCCGGTCATGGGCATGAGTCTCGAGGATGAACAGCTGGAAGACCTACAGGCCAGAATGGAATCCGGGTTGGAATTGCTTTCAGCGGAAGACGTCAGTCTTCCTGGACTTTCGGGTCGTCGATTGGTCTTTCGTAGGAACGGCTCTACAACAGAAGACTCCTCTTTTGTTTTCTATCTGTTTTTCATGGGAGAAAAAACGATTGTGGTCGCTGAATGGGAGGGGATGCCTTGGGAATCGTTTCAAGCCGTGGCAGAAAGCCTTCGTCTGATTTCCAGCGCGGGGGTTGGCGAATGAGATGGGTCTATTAAGGGTTTGCATGAAAAAATATGTCTGTTATCGGAGAAAGACTTTTGGATTGGAAAGAGGAAGAACTGAAACAGTTTGAAAGAAGGGAGGGAGCTGTTCTCTCCGAGATGGAAAAGTCGTTTCTTGATTCTTTTCGGCAGGACGCTATTGGCTGTGGGACAACGGCGGAAGTTCGTGTTGTTCGCGGGGAGCCCGGATTTCAGAATCTTGTCGTCAAGAGAAAAACAGGGGATCCCATCCAGGGGTATGATATTTCATTGAGGGCGGAGTTTGAGAGCCAACAAAAGGCGTATTTTTTAACACAGGAAGTTCGAGAAAAAAATCCCAGGTTAAACGGGATGGCATTTGTTCCGCGTCCCCTGGCCTACATGAAGGAGACGGATCGTGCAGACGGAAAGGATAAGGAGATTATCATCATGGAACGCGTTCGTGGAAAAACACTTTGGCGGCTCCTTTTGGAAAATTATCTACACACGCATTTTTCTCTTCTCAAACAGGAAGGTTTTAACGGGGAAAATTTACACGACCTGTTCGGTGTGGTGAATGATGAAGATTTCATTCGAGAATTTTTTACGATCGTCCCTGAAGAAGTAAAAAAAATGGGGAATGTTCCAAAACAATTTGAGAGTTTCATGTGGAATATGTGTTTTCGGAAGCGTTCGGCCATCCTGACGCCTGAGCAGTTCCAATCATTGTATCTTTTCGTCCTTTTCATGAAGAGGAATCGCTTTTATCATCGGGATTTTCATGCCCGCAATGTTATGCTCGACCACCAGGGCCGCGTCTATGTTATCGATTATGGTCTCGCGACGTTTGGAGAAGAAAGCGAAGAAAAGGCTATGCAAACGCAGATCGTTGGACAAAGTGTTTTATTTACCGGAGGATACGGCGCTCTTTTGAATCAATTGCGTCAATCGGGAAACGGGGTTTCGGACGATGACAGTCGTGGAGTGACGGGAACATGGATTTCAGAATCGATTCAGCAATTAACATCTTAAACATATGATTGTTTTTTCTTCGGATATTTTGTCTGAAATGGAAGAACGATTCAAAGAGGCTCCTTTGGAGACAGACGCTCTCTATGTGGCGGTTGGTTTTTTAACAGAACCGTTTCAACACCTTGGTCTTCTTTATTCGGATCATTTTTCCCAGAAGAAAGAAGTTTTGTCCGCCCTTTCACGCGACGGTTGGAAGAATCTTCAAGAGCTTGATCCGATCCATTTTCTTTTTTTGAAACCAAAGAGTTTTTATTGGTTGGCAACAAAATCGTGATTTTTTTTGCTGTGTCATCTTCTGTCTCCGGACTCCTCGTTCCCCTCAACGATCCCGAAGCCGTCTTGATTGCAATGCTTGCGAAAGCGTTCGGAATTCCCCTGATTGAATCACGTCAGCCGCACGGAGCCTCCTTGGATCAGGAACCAGAGATCGTCAAAAAAATTCAAGCGGCCGGTTGGAAGCGCGTTAGGATCGTAGAAATGCCGGGCCTAAAGACCGAAGCGACCTTGCGTCGGCGCGGCACGGAAGTCGAAGTGATCGACCATCACGCGTACGGAAATTTGGATCGTTCACGGCATGCCAAAACGCGCAAATCGCTCCCTTCGTCCCTCGAACAATTTCTTACGCGCTTTCGTATTACCGATGCCAGATTGTGCGCGCGGGGATTCGATCCGAAATTCGTCCGGGGGATCGGGATCATGGATCGGGGTTTTGTCTGGGCCCTGCAGGAGGAAGGATATTCCGCTTCTGACATTCGAGAGGTCCTACGCTATCGCGATCAGCTCATGCGACCATACACGGATCCACGTGAGGAAACCAAAGAGAGAGGGGCGGCCGATCGCGCGTGGAAGCAGCGAAAAATGTGGAAGGGGTTTCTCGTTGTCACAACCGGGAGTGTGTACGGCATTCGTTGGCGCATTTCCGAACGGATTGCGTCCCACCTCAAGCACCCGGTCCCATTGATGTTATGGGCGCCGAAACGTGGCGTCATTTACGTGCAGGAATCCGCGTTTTCCGAAAGGTTGTTTCAAAAATTTGGCGGTTTTACGTTTGGCACCAAGCGTAATTGGGGATATAAAAATGAACCCGGAAAGCGGCGAATAACGCTAAAGGACGTAAAACAGATGATCACCCTTTTATGAAAACAGGCTCTTTAATAGGACCACAACCGCCGGAACACCGATGGGAGTTGGTAGCCTTTCTTCCCAGGAAGGTTGATCCATCCGGTCAGACGGATTGCGGAATTTTTCGTGATCTGTAAAAGATTCAGGGCGTACGCGTGGCATAGAGAGGAGGAAATTTCTATTTGTTTCTAGAACTTGACACATTTCTGAAACTGTGTTATGATTATAACACGAAGATGAGAAAAGCATGGGAGAAGAAGCAGGAAATCTCGCATGAGAGGACAGGAATAAAACATAATGTTGAAGCCTCTTGACAAACTTTAAAGGATGTGATAGACTGATAACATGAGGATGAGAAACGGACTTGTCCCTTCCAACCGAATAGAGAGAGAATACCGCATGAAAACCAATGATTGGGTTTCATGGGACTGCTTAAGATTGCCTTTACAGGCTTCTCTCAATGTTCTCCCTGAAACACAGCCATTGGTTTTTTTGAACCTTACAATTGAGACACGGCAGGTCTTAGACCTGCCGATAGAAGAACAACGGATGGGCAATTCCTTTCCGCAGTTCTGAAGGAGAGAGACTGGACGCTCGAGGGCGCCCAGAACAAAAACCGTCTTTTCGACTCTTTTAAGAGAAGGAAAGCGGTGGATGTTAACCAGGTGGCCCCGGTAGAACCCTTGCGGTTCTCACTGGCTCTGCCCGGATCAAATAACATCCACGATTCATGCCAAGGGAAACCATGGCTACTGGATCACCTCACGTCCCGCGGGACGCCTTCAGAATTGCGGACGGGAATAAACCCCTGTCCGACCACAGTCCGTTTCAGGAATTAAAGACCTGCCCTGGGATTTCCTCGGGACAGGTCATAGAAAGCGATTGCAGGGGCGGGTTTTACAGACCAGCCCATACGGAGGATAGACCATGAAGAACCAAAAAACGACCACCGCCCCCCGCGTTTCGACCGGAAGCGACTGGCTGAAGGCCCACCGGAAGTTTGGAGAGAAGTGTCTCCGGGCCGCTTCGGCCACTTTCGGCGGGAAGGCCATCCTGGCCTCCGAGATCGAACTGGCCGAGGCAAAGAGGAATGGGGTTTCCGCGGAGATCGAGAAGGCTGAGAGGGCCCTCGAGGGAATTCGCGGTTACTACAGCCGCGAAGCCGATGCCCTGGACCAGGCACGCAAGTGTCTGGAAGGCGTCGAAGCTGAAGAAGAGGCCAACCGCCGCGCAGCCCAGGCCTACGAGGCGGAGTGTAAGAGGGCGCTTGCGAGTGGGGCGTCCATCCGTGATCGGGTGGATGCCGCCTCCCAAACGACCCCCCATCGCCAGGCCGCCGTCAGGTCAGGCAAGCGGCCGATCAACGGCTGGGAGCTTCTCGGTTGT
>DATDUW010000040.1:0-12288 GCA_035290185.1 Patescibacteria group bacterium | reverse complement strand
TCCGGTGGGAAGAGGGAGTTTCCTTTGAAACCGATGGAGAAAAATCTTCTGCGGAAATTTTCCTAAAAAATGGAGTCTTGGTGGAGGTGTATGGCACCCGGGATCGTTCCAGTCTGGAAGTCACGGCCCGCACGATCCGCGCCCGCGATAGAGAGAATATCGTTGTCTTCTTTCCAGAGCCGGAGGCAACGGTTACCTCTCCGCTCCTGGTCGGTGGTTTCGCCCGAACCTTCGAAAATAGCTACGTCTGGCGTGTAAAAGACTCGATGGGTACGGAACGCGCCTCGGGTTTTGGTACAGCCGCGGCAACGGAAGTCGGAACCTTCGGACCATTCCAATTCGAAGTCTATCTTCCCACGCTTCCGGAAAAAAATTTTACGCTTGATGTGTTTTCTCTCTCGGCTGCTGATGGTTCCGAACAGAACCTCGTCTCCGTTCCGCTCCGCCTTCTTTCCGAAAGAACATCGACATTTCAAATCTTTCTTCAAAAGAATCGCCTGAATCCAACTGCATCCTGTTCATCCGTTTTTCCCGTTTCTCGCACCGTAGCCCAAACAGCAACAGAGGGACGCGCGGCACTCCATGAACTGCTTTCCGGTCCAACCCAGGAAGAAATCCTGCAAGGATATGATACGCAAATCCCCAACGGATTTATCATCCGATCCTTTGTCATCAGCGGCGGCGTGGCAACGATCACACTTGTCTCGCCCGTCGGAAATCCGTGCCAAGAGGAGGGAATCGAAGCACAAATCCGCGAAACCTTACAACAATTTCCTATTGTCAAAGAAGTAGAAATCGTCCATGGCGGGATTTAAAGATGAGGGGGAATCATCGTGATTTTTGAGTCATTCTTGAGTTCAAGAATGGAATTTTAATTTTAAATAAGCGAAATTTTAATCACCGCTCATTGACATTTTTTCTTTTCTCTTGAATACTACGGTTCGTGTTTCGTGTTCCCTCAAAAAGGAGTAAAAAATGTTCTTTGAACTCGTGGGGGCAGCAAAATCCATGTATGAGGTCTTTGCTGTCCTTGAAAACAACCAACTTCGAAGCATCGTCAAAATCGGTATTTCAAAAAAAGGGCTTCTTCATATCGTGGTACGGGATGACGGACTTTCAAACCAAAAAAAAGAATGCTTCCGAAATATCGGGGCTCTGGAAATAGCGAACCCGAAAGATAGATCAGGAATGGATTATCTCTTCTGGGTTGCTCTTTTTGGTGAAGATTTGGTTTTAGATTGTGTGGGGGTCTCCGCAAGAGAGAATCCAAGCTATAGTTTTCTCATCTTTCATCTCTCAGGACTCCTGAAGACTGCGGGGGTACGGGAATTGATCCTTCTCGGTGGATCAAACGATGGGCGTCCTGGTGGACGCGTCGTCTTTGTTCGAAAAAAGGAAGTGGGCTCCATTTTCCTTCCCCTACCAGAAAAAACGGAATTCCTTGTCGATCCTCAGGAAGAAATTCTGGGGTTTGGAGAGGTCGGTGACCCCCAGATCTGTGGATACGCCCGAGGCCAGCTCCTCGAGGCAGTGTCCCAAAAAAAAATTCCCGCCCCAATCAAAATTTGGGAACTTCCCCATCCTCTTTCTATGTTTGGTTGTATCTGCGGGGGCGATGTCATTGTCACCATGCGGAACGGCCGAACCTGGCACCAGTTGTATCACCTGACTCAAAAAAGGGGACAGATACAATTTGTCCCTTCCCTTGGGGAACCAATCGAAGACACAACCCACATTGGACAGATCCTCTCTGTGACAAAAAAGGGTGGCGTGACTCACCTTGTAGCGGTCACACGGAGATTTGGGGCTGGAATGTTTGAACGGAACGATTTCCGTCTTGTTCTTCCCCCACCAGCTCTTTCCCCTCTGGCCGAGATGTTTGGATAAAACCCTCATCCCTTTCGTCCGGGCCTGTTCTGGGTCCGGTTTTGTTTTTCTCTCCCAAACCCCCTACAATACTTTCATGTCAAATCTTAGTGAGACAACGACGTCTCCCCTTTTCCTTATTCTCGACGGCAATGCCCTGCTTCATCGGGCCTGGCATGCGCTTCCACCACTTTCCACACACGATGGAAGGGTCGTTAATGCCGTTTATGGATTTACCATGGTCCTTGAGAAGCTCCTTGAGAGCCGTCACCCATCGCACATGGCCGTTGCCTGGGACCTGCCGGGAAAAACATTCCGCCACGAAGCCTCCCCGGAGTATAAGGCACAACGCGTAAAACAATCCCAGGAATTCTACGATCAGATTCCCCTTGCCAAACAGATCGTCCACCTCTACGGAATTCAAAATGCAAGCGCAGAGGGATTCGAGGCCGATGACGTTATTGGAACCATCGCCCGCCAGGCCTCAGGGAACGGAATGGACGTCTTAATCGTAACCGGGGATCTAGATGCCCTCCAGCTTGTCGATCCACGCGTACGCGTCCTTTTCTTTCAAAAAGGCCTTTCCGAAACAAAACTTTACGATGAAGCCGCAGTGGAAGAACGTTTCGGATTCGGCCCGGAACGGCTCGTCGACTACAAGGCTCTGCGCGGAGACCCCTCGGACAACGTGCCGGGCGTTCCAGGCGTAGGAGAAAAAACCGCGACGGAACTCATTCAAAAATTCAAAACAGTGGAATCTCTCTTTGAAGCCTTGGAACGTGGAGAGGTTTCGCCAAAAGCTGCCAAAAAAATGCAAGGAAAAAAAGAACTGGCCTTGAAAAGTCGTCTATTGGTTCGAATCGTCAACGACGTCCCTCTTCCGCTCAGCGAAGAAGGATACCGCCGAACGGCTCCGGAGAAGGAATCTCTCGTTCGTTTGTTCCAAGAACTTGCATTCAAAACTCTGCTCAAAAAATATTCCTCCCCCTCAGAAAAAACCGTCGAAAATATCGAAAAGAAAAACGAGACAAAAAAAACCGTAACGACCACGAATTTACAGGAACTTCGTCAACATCTACAGGCGTTTTCCGGAGCCAAAATTTTAGGATTCGCCCTTGGAGAAAAAGGGGTGGACTTATTTGGGAACCGTCTTGCCTTTGTTTCCGTCTCTTCCGGGGATCTGACGGTTGTGGTCCCGGATCCCACAGCCGAACCGATTGAAGAAATTCTCGCTGCCTTGTCGGCTGCGGGATCCGTGGCCGCTCACGACGTCAAACGCATTTTCCACCTGCTGGCGGCCACGGCACCGGCTTCCTTGCCTCTGACGGAACGCATCCGATGGAAGGACATTCGGATTGCGGGTTACCTGTTGGAAGCCGGCGGCCGGGACCACGACCTCCCCCATATCCTACAGAGCGAAATAGGCGACACGAAAATGGTTCGTGGTGTGGAAATCGAAGACCCCGTCGCGTCTGCCGCCTGCTTACCCGCCCTCCAAAAACACCTAGAAAAAAGACTCAAGGTAGACGGGTTGTGGCACCTCTACGAAGAAACCGAAATGCCGCTGATCTCCATCCTCTTTCACATGGAACACGCTGGCATCCGCCTCGATACGGATCTGCTAAAAAATCTTTCCAAAACCTTTGAAAAAACGCTTGAACGCCTCACAAAAAAAATCCACAAAATCGCCGGGTCTCCCTTCAACGTCAACTCCCCTTCCCAAATCGCGCACGTCCTATTTGACGTCCTCGCTCTTTCCACAAAAGGCGTAAAAAAAACAAAGGAAGGCCTTTCAACTGCGGCTTCTGAACTTGAAAAATTGGCGGAAATCCATCCGGTGGTCCCGCTCATCCAAGAACATCGCGAGATCGCCAAGCTTGCGTCTACCTACGTTGATGTTCTTCCAACACTTGTCACTTCAGACGGACGGATTCACACGACATTTCAACAAGCCGTAACAACAACCGGAAGACTTTCTTCCTCTGATCCCAATCTTCAAAATATCCCGATCAAAACCACCCTTGGACAATCCATCCGCCGGGCGTTTATTCCTGAAAAAGGAAAACAATTCCTTGCCTGCGACTACTCCCAAATCGAGCTCCGACTCATGGCCGCCATTGCCAAAGACCAACCGTTTCTTCAGGCATTTCGCGACGGAGCAGACATTCATCGACGCACGGCCGCAGAACTTTGGGATACGAAAGAAGAGACCGTGACACCCGAACAACGTCGCGCAGCCAAAGCAATCAACTTTGGTATTCTCTATGGTATGGGACCACGATCGCTCGCGCGCTCGACCGGCCTTTCTTTTGAGGAAGCGCAACTGTTCATTGACCGCTTTTTCGAAATCCATCATGCGGTGCATGTTTATCTGGACGAAACAAAAATTCAGGCTCAACAGCTCGGGTACGTCGAGACGCTCTTCGGCCGTCGCCGCCACCTCCCCGAAATTCACTCTGGCGTGCCAGCTCTGCGCGCCGCTACCGAACGCATGGCCCTTAACATGCCCATCCAAGGAACGGAAGCGGATCTCATCAAAATGACTATGGTGCAGATCGATGGTTGGATTCGAACAGTCTGTCGCAAAAAAGGCGCGGAAGACCGTGTACACCTTCTGCTTCAAGTTCACGATGAACTTTTATTTGAGGTTGAAAAATCCTTTGTGTACGAAGCAGCCCAAGGGATTAAACACATTATGGAAACCGTCGTAACCCTGGACGTTCCCCTCCTCGTTGACGTAGAGGTCGGCCCGTCGTGGGGAGACCTTGAAAAACTCCGTTTGTAAAATATGCTTTCTTCCGTTTGGCAGTCCCCTCTCCTTCTCCCCTTCCCTTGGCTCATCCACACCACATCCACACGTATTTTCGGCTCGCTGCACTACCCAAATTCTGATGAAATAGAGGACCCCTTCGTTGAAAATCGACGGACTTTTTTAAAAAATATTGGAGTGATTCCGACATCCGTAACATTCTCCGGAAACGTCCATAAAAGAAAAATAGCTTTCCTAGATACAGCGGCTCCACCATACATCCCAAAAACAGACGGGCTCATAACGAACGTTCCCGCGCGGTTTTTGGGAGTAAAAACAGCCGATTGTCTGCCTATCTTTATTATCGATCCTCTCCGTCGCACTGTCGGCCTTTTTCACGCGGGGTGGAAAGGAATTGCGGCAAGGATGCCGTATGCTGCTGTGAAAGCATTCCGATTGCAAAAATCGAACCCAGCTGATCTTATCGTCGCAATTGGTCCCTCTATTGGTCCGTGTTGTTACAACATCTATGGAGAACGGGTCCAAGATTTACACATGGCCGGGGCTTTCGAGGAAGATTTTCTTTTTAGAGACAAACAAATTTTTGTAAACCTACGTTCCGTTGCCATCCGCCAGCTTTGTAAGGCAGGTGTCCTTCCTGGAAAAATTGACGTTTCAGCTCCATGTACATCCTGTCATCCCGACCTTTTCTTTTCCTACCACCGAACACACCACGCAGAGGAAAGTCTCTTGTCCGTTATTGGAATCCATCCCTAAGATACGGCCACTATGATCATCTTGGTAACGGGCACGGATACCTTCCGCTCCAAAGAAAAAGTCGAAGAATTACATCAGGCCTTTCAAAAAAAATTCGATCCCTCCGGATTCAATTTTTCTTCCTTTCCAGAGAATTCTGGAAAGATACCTACGCCCGCAGACGTGTTTCAACAGGCTTGCAGTGCTCCGTTTTTAGCCGAACGGCGCATGGTTGTCATTCACAATCTCTTGGAAGAAAAGAAAAAAAATACGGAAAAATCCTGGATCGAGGTCTGTGCCCGCGTGCCCGCGTCAACCATTCTCCTCTTCTGGGAAGACACCGGGGTCGGGGAGCTCGCCAAAAAATCCTTCTTCGTACAGATCACTTCCCTCCCAGAAACTATTGCTTACGATTTTCCCCTCCTCCAGGGTCGGGAACTCGAACGGTGGATCGCTACGCGCATTCGAACATTGAACGCGACGGCCGAACCGAACGCAATACGCGCCCTTGCGGATCGCGTTGGTTCCGATCTTTGGCGCATGGACGGGGAGCTAAAAAAACTTACCGCTTATGTGCCGGGCCTTCCCTTAACCAAGTCAAACGTCGAAGAACTTGTCATCTCACAATTTCCTTCGCGTGTTTTTGACTTCATGGATGCCGTGGCTACTCGCCGTGGATCTCTGGCCGTTCAGCTTCTTGAAAAAGAACGTCTGGCTGGCACGGCTGATGGTATGATTTTTCACCTGCTTGTCCGTCATGTTCGACTTTTACTAGGTGCTTCTGCATTCCGTGGAGAATTGCCGCGTGTGGAAGCCGGTGAAGCCGCCAAAATGCTCAATGTTCACCCGTTCGCGATGCGCAAAGCCTTTTCCCAAGCGCGATCTTTCCCTTTGCAAACGCTTTTTGAAATCCATCGCCTCTTTTGTCGCTTGGATGCGGGCGTCAAAACGGGAAAATATACGGAACGGACTGCCGTCGAATTGGCCGTCATCTCTCTTCTCACCTCTCCAATGAACCTTTAAAAAACCTCCCGAGCCTTAGGCTTGGGAGGTTTTTCTTTCGGCTTGATTGAGTTTAATTGCAGCTCTTGATTTGATCCGTGCCGCCGTATTTTTCTTTAAAATTCCGCGGGAAACGGCCTTATCTGCCTTTTTTGTAATGGCGCGCTGCAACGCAAGGGCTTTTTCACCTCCGGCCACAAGGGCCTTTCGCAACTGCGTCCGCAGCGTTTTCAATTCTGCTTTCGCAGCTTGGTTGCGCGTAACGCGTTTTTCATCTTGTCGAATGGCTTTTTCCGCATTTCGTTTGTTTGGCATAACCGAGAGACTCAAAGAGTCAGAGAAAAAATTACGAATATTTTTATTCTTGCTGGCCGTGCCAGCCGAAGCCTTGGCGAAGGCTGGTGGACCGTATCGGACTTGAACCGATGACCTCCTCCATGCCATGGAGGCGCTCTACCAACTGAGCTAACGGCCCGGGGAGAACCGTTCACAATCCCCTTATTGAAGGCGACCATACGATAATGGATTTCTTTCCGACGGTCAAGAGAAAATCGCCTAAAGATCGGACAGGACGTGCGCGTTCAACGAAATACATTTTTATGCTAAACTGGCCCCGTTATGTCGAGACGGCACCACAGACACTCCCCGCGTCCTATTTTTCATCCGCCGGCAGTCCATCTTGAACTACATCCTGACACAGGACGCGGTATTGCCGTGGTACTTCTGTTTGCATGCGCTGCCTTCCTCTTTCTCTCTTTTTTAGGTTTGGCTGGCACGGCAGGAGAAACACTCAATCATCTTCTTCAAAACATCTTCGGGTGGGACCGTTGGATCGTTCCAGCCATCTTTTTAGGATCGGGAACAGCCATTCTTTTTCCCCATCGAATTCCTTTCCGTTTTTTTAAATTGGCGGGAGGAATCGTCTTTTTTCTTTCTTTCAATGCTCTCCTCAACCTTTTTTCCTTTCGCGGAGGAGCACCTGTCCCCGAAGCCCTTGCACACGCCGGCGGCCTCGTGGGACAGCTGCTTGCCGCTCCCCTTGTAAAAACGGCCGGATTCTGGGGAGGAACCGTCGTTCTCCTCACCCTGGTCGTTGTTTCCCTTCTCTTTACATTGAACCTCCCGCTCCGAAGGTTGCTTATTTGGCCTGTCATGGCCATCAAAATGATTCCGACGGTCTGGAAAAAACTTCTCATACAACGGAAACAAAAAACAGAAGGCGAGGAGGAAGGAGACCAAGAGGAATGGACGGAAAACACCGCTTCGACAGAGCCGACCGTTGTCCCATCCGTGGAAGCAGGAATCCTTGAAAACAATAAGGCGTTTAAAACTATCCAACTTTCCACCCCAGCACCCTTGCCTGAAAAAGCTTTAACGACCCGACGTAGAAGAAAAGCATCGCTTCCTCTCGATCTGTTGGAATATCGGACCATAAAAGCAAATTCAGGAGATGTGGACCGTAACAGGGAAATCATCCGCCGCCTCTTCAACCAATTTCATATTCAGGTTGAAATGAGCGAGGTGTCCGTGGGACCCACGGTTACCCAATACACCCTGCGTCCGTCCGAAGGTATTAAACTTTCGCGCGTTGTCGCTCTTCAAAACGATCTAGCCTTGGCCCTGGCCGCCCACCCGATTCGCATCGAAGCACCTATTCCTGGCAAATCTCTCGTGGGAATTGAGGTTCCTAACCAAAGTGCCGCTCTGGTTTCCTTGCGGGAAATTTTAGAATCCAAAGCCTTCCGGGAACGCAAAAGCGATCTTACGGTTGCCCTCGGGAAAGACGTCACTGGACGTTCTTGGACCGCACCGCTAGAAAAAATGCCACACTTGTTGGTAGCAGGAGCAACGGGCTCTGGAAAAAGCGTCTGTCTCAATGCCATCCTTGTTTCGCTCCTCTATGAAAACGGTCCTGATGATCTCCGGCTGATCCTTGTAGACCCCAAACGCGTAGAACTGACAACCTACGAAGGCGTTCCGCACCTGCTTGTTCCTCCCATTATCAAAACAGACGAAACGATTAACGCACTCAAGTGGACCGTGCGCGAAATGGACCGCCGACTCGACGTTCTTTCCAAGTTCAAGGCACGCGACATCGCTTCTTATAATGAACGTGCCGAGGAGCGCATGCCAAGAATCGTGGTCGTTATTGATGAGCTCGCTGATCTTATGGTTGCCAGCGGTCATGAGGCAGAAACCACGATTGTGCGCATCGCACAGATGGCCAGAGCCGTTGGCATTCACCTGATTCTGGCCACCCAACGACCTTCCGTAGATGTAATCACGGGACTCATCAAAGCCAATTTCCCTGCCCGTATTGCTTTTGCCGTGGCTTCACAGACAGATTCACGGACGATTCTCGACTGCGCCGGTGCAGAAAAACTCCTGGGACGCGGCGACATGCTTTATAGCTGTGCTGAACTTTCCAAACCCCAACGCGTACAGGGCGCCTATGTCTCGGAATCCGAAATTCGCCGGGTCGTGGAAGCCCTCAAACAAGAGACAAATCCGGATTATAACTATGCCATAACCGCATCCGAACGTTCGGAAACGGTGCTGGGGGGAGCAAGTGATACCCATGACGACCCCCTGTTGCGTGAAGCGGCTGCTATCGCCATTCAGGCCGGAAGGGCTTCGACATCGCTCTTGCAGCGAAGACTTAAGGTCGGATACGGGCGGGCAGCCAGGCTCCTTGATATCCTGGAAGAACATGGGGTTGTGGGACCACCTGACGGATCCAAACCGCGCGAAATTTTGGTTTCAGAATGGCCCCAAGAAGACTCTTTTGACTTTTCCGAACGTCAAGAAAGTCTTTCCGAAGAAAACGATAGTAAACAGAAGGATGATGAAGAACAAAAAGACGACGAATTACAAGCTTTTTTGGATGCCCAGGAGGGCACCTATTCGGATCCTCCAAAATCCCCATTTTAAAAAGACCCTCCTCTCTCTTGCTTGCTGTCCAGCCCTAATTTTGGCACTATCGATCTGTCTCTATGGGATTCACGGTCAAATCGGTTCCGAAAGGGAAAACGCTGGGGGAACTCCTGCGCGAATTTCGCCGTCTTGATGGCCGTACGTTGCGCGAAGCTTCCCTGGCAACCAAGCTCCAATATCGTCATCTGACAGCTTTTGAATCCGATGATTACCCTTCGCTTCCTGATACGGTCTATGCCAGGCGTTTGTTGAAAACCTACGTCTGCTATCTGGGAGGAGACCCGAACTATTTCCTTTCTCGTTTTGATGCGGAATGTGGAAAGTGTCCCTGTCCGGTATCTCTTCACACAACCCTTCGCCGAAAACAATCTCTTTTCCTTTCGGATTTTCATAAATGGCTCCGCCCGGTCTCTGCCATCTTCCTTGCTGCGGTTGTCCTCTTTTATATTGGCAGCCAAATTCATGCCTTACGCCGACCTCCGGACCTCATGGTTCTTGAACCAGCTGACAATGCCGCCACATCCGAACCTGTCGTTGTTGTACGCGGAAAAACAGAACCGGGAACGGAAATCTTCATCAACCACTCCAAAATCCTTCCGTCCCCAGATGGTTCCTTCTCAAGTAACGTTTCCCTTGAACGCGGCCTCAATATCATTGAAATCGAGGGTTCGAGACGCCATTCCCGCCAGGCCTCCGCTTACATCCGTGTTGTTTTGGAAGAAAAAAATGCTTCTGCCCGCGTCAGCCTCAAGGAACCGATCCGATAGCATTCTTTTCTTTTTTGTTCTCTTTTCTTAACGGATCTCCCCATTGCTTTTTTCTCCTTCTTCGTTAAGATAGGTGGGCTATGTCCAAACATGTCATTGAAGAGCCCACAGCCTCGGGGAAGACGCAGGCGGCCCTTGAAGCCGTTGCGCAAATTAAACAACGGTTTGGAGAGGGTTCCATCATGCGCCTCGGGGAAGCCAGAACCATGAAGGTGGATTCTGTTACAACAGGGTGCCTTTCCATTGATCTCGCCCTGGGTGTTGGTGGCATGCCGCGCGGACGCATTATTGAAATTTTTGGACCAGAATCATCTGGTAAAACGACCCTGGCCCAACATGTGGTGGCCGAGGTACAAAAAGCTGGGGGAGTCGCCGCCTATGTGGATGCGGAACACGCGCTTGATCCAGACTATGCAGCCAAAATAGGTGTGAAAGTGGATGAACTGTTCATTTCACAGCCGGATACAGGAGAACAGGCCCTTGAAATTGTGGAAACCCTCGTGCGTTCCAATGCCGTGGATATCGTGGTCATTGATTCTGTCGCTGCCCTGACCCCCAAGGCTGAAATCGAAGGCGATATGGGGGATCAACACATGGGGCTGCAGGCCAGACTCATGAGTCAGGCTCTGCGCAAACTTGCGGCCGTGATCAACCGATCCAAAACCATTGTTATCTTCATCAACCAGATCCGCATGAAGCTTGGGGTCGTTTTCGGCAATCCAGAGACGACTCCTGGGGGCAATGCCCTCAAATTCTACAGTTCCATCCGTTTGGAAATACGCCGGGCCGCCCAAATTAAACAAGGGGAAGAAATCGTTGGAAATCGCACGCGTATCAAAGTTGTCAAAAACAAGGTGGCTCCGCCGTTTCGTACCTGCGAGTTCGACATTATGTATAACGAAGGTATTTCCGTGGCCGGGGATTTGCTCGATTTGGGCGTGCCAGCCGAAATCGTCAAAAAAAATGGAAACGCCTACTCTTTCAGAGAAGAAAAACTTGGGATGGGCCGTGAAAATGCCCGCCAATACCTGCGCGAACACCCGGAAACACTCGCAACTCTTCGAGAAGAGATTCAAAAACGGTCCGAGACAGGGACTTTAGAAAGAGCTTAAAAAACCATTTAAAAACCGCCCCGGATTCATCTCGAGGCGGTTTTTTGAACCCTGTTTTTTTTAGGAAGGCTCTACGACGCTTGTCAGAAGGGTCAAAACATAGGTCGCAATCGCGTAAGCCGCAACGATGATGACAATACCAATCACGGCATTGGTCATAAGCTTCTTTGCATCATCAATCTTCTTTTGGTCTCCCTGAGATTGCATGTATTTAAATCCTCCCAAGAGAAAATAGATAACCAAAACAATGCCCAACACGCTGATAATGACATTGATAAGGCTCCCGATCAGTGTGGGAAGATCGGTTTGAGACGAATCCGTCCCAAGCCCAGCCCCCACATCGGTGAGGGCATCACCTGCAGAAGTTATCGCGTCAGCCTGAGCATGGGCAATAGGAAAAAACAGATGCGTTTGAAGAAAGGCGGAAGCTGCAGAAAGAAAGTGGGTCATACGTTCCTCTGAAAGGTTAAGATGAATTTTTTGTCGTTCTTAGGGTGTAACAACAGCTTGGGAGAGCCTCTCTAAGACAAATTGGGCAATCGCATAGGATGCAAGCACAATGACAATCCCGATGACCGCATGCGACATGGTCTTCTTGGCATCCGAAACCTTGGTCTGTTCTCCTTGGGAGAGGAGGTACAGGTAACCGCCCCAAAGAAAATAAACAACGAGGACTATTCCGGAAATCGTAATCAGTGTTGAGATCCCCTTTCCAAGCAAGAGCCCCACGGATTGATTCGAAAGTCCGGCTTCTTGTGCGGCTGTTCCAACACCCGTTTTTACGGTCGTGAAGGCGTCTCCTGCTCGCGCGTCTGCGGCCAAGAGCGTTCCAGCCGCAAGCACGACTGTTTGCAAAAGCTCCCTTCGTTTTCCCGTTCTTCCCATACCGCGAAAAGGGAACCTTTCCCTTCTCACGGCATGTCCCCTCGCGAGAGAGGACCGCCCGCATCCTATTTTTTTATTCCGATGCACTCTCTGCACTTTGGAAAGCCGTCGTGGCAGCATTCAAGGCAAAGTAGCTGATCGCGTAAGCTCCCAAGATGACTACAAGGCCGATAATGCCGTTGATCATGAGCTTTTTTGCATCCGTTACCTTCTGTTC
>DATDUW010000039.1:0-26032 GCA_035290185.1 Patescibacteria group bacterium | reverse complement strand
GCCAGGTTGAGCCCATTGGCCTCGGGGCTGGGGTCGATTTGGCCGATCTGGACGCGCTCGAGGCGGCTTTGAAGGAGAGACTGGACCAGTTCGAGACCCAGTGCTCTCACGCCGGTGCCTTCCCAGACGCCTGGGTCGCTCGAAACGAAGCCGGGGCCGTGGTCCTTCGTTGGGAGGGCCAGTGGACCCCGGGACGCTGCGTCGAGGTAGACATCTACTCCGAACACGCGATCTTCGCCTGGGACTCATTCACCGGGCGAGTCTCGCAGTTCATCGATATCGCGGGGCGGCTCCAGGGCGTTGTCATCGACCAGATGATGACGAGCGAGGAGCCGTCGCCGGTGGTGTTCAAGGCCGACGAGATCACGCAGGACGGCGACGTCGAGGTGGTCGTCTTCCGTCGCTCCGACGAGGACGATGGGGAGGATGCGGAGGCCTGACCCTCGCTCCCGCAGAAAGTCCATTCTGCGGGAAAGAGAATTCGAGAGTCCAACGTAAAATCCGGATCGTCGCGCACACTTGCGATGATCCGGATTTTCATTTTTTTCTTCCCTAGATTTTTTCTTTCCGCTCCTTGAATTTGCGCTTGAAACGGCGGCGCGGATTGGTGAGGAAATTCAGTTTGGCCCGGCGGACCTGGGCTCGTTTTACGCATTCGATCGCAGTGACAACCGGGCTGAACAGGGGATAAATTTTTTCAACGCCGTAGCCTTTCTGTTCGCGGAAAATGGTCATGGTTTTGGAAAGACCGGAACCATGCACCCCAATGACCATGCCTTGGAAGATCTGAATGCGCTGGCGTTTCTCTCCTTTGGGAGAAACATCTTCAATCCGTTCGTGCACACGGATGGTCATGCCAGTTCGGACCTCCTCTGGGCGGATGGTCAGACTTTTCTCTTCCTTTTCCTGTTTGACCGCTTCTTCATTTGTTTCGACCACATCTGTTGTCTTTTCCTCCGGACGTTCAGGGACTGGTGTAGCCGCTTCTGTCTTTTCCTCTGGCTGGGATGGGACGATATCTTCACTCATAAAATAGAGATTAGTCGCTTTTCCAAGAGGACCGGCTTTCCCCAAGCCGTTCGTTGGAGGCGAGGATCAGCGGTGGCTATCCTAGCGAAAAGACCTTGAGGGGTCAAGAGGGCGTTCAGATGGAATAGATTTAGGACTTTCTCAATTGGATGCAGAACAAGGAGAAATCGAGGCTTTCTGTGAGACGTATAGAGAAATACGTCGAACAGAAAACGAAGATTTCGACAAAGTTATGCGCCAAGTGAGAAAGTCCTATTTTTATTTTAATGCCGCGTCAATCATGGCTTTTATGGAACTATAAGGAAGGGCTCCCTTGATCGTTTGGGCGCTGCCATCCTTGCCAATGAGAAACGATCCGGGCGTTCCGGTCACACCCGCTTGCGATCCTCCCTGCGTGTCTTGATCAATGCGAGAGAGGTATTTGTCGGATGCCAAACAGGAAGTGAATTTTGTGAGATCAAGCTTGAGATTCTGCGCCAGCGTTTGGTAGTAATCCGCGCCCAGGAGTGTCTGGTTCTCATAGAGACTGTTGATGTATTCCCAAAATTTTCCCTGTTCTCCCGCACACTCGGCTGCTTCGGCCGCGGGTTTGGCTTGGGGATGAAACGAGAGGGGAAAATGTCGGAAGACCCATTTCACTTTCCCTTGGTAATCTTTCAAAATTTGGAGCATGGTTGCATGAAACCCCTGGCAGTATGGGCATTCAATATCGGAATATTCAATGAGGGTCAAGGGAGCATTTTTTTCTCCAAGCACATGGTCAGCATCGGAAAGGGGGAGAACCGTTCCTGTTGGTTTGACCGAAGGTTGGGTGGCCGCGGCTTTATTGTCCTGTTCTGGGACCGCAGAAGGTTTTAAGGAATCGACCTGATTTTGTTTTTCGTTGAGCGTGAGAGAGGAAGTCGTCCATCCATTGGCTCTCATGACATAGGATCCAAGGAGAAAAAATCCGATCGTACAAAGGACGAGAATGCTTGTAATACCTCCGAGGACAAAGGCTTGCTTGGGTGCGAGCGAATCGAGAAAGGATTTGGAGGGGGATTCGGGGGTATCCATAAGGGTAGACGAGGCGAAGTTAAAAATCAGGGTTTTACAGACAGGATCGTATCATGAGCCTGCGTCCGGTTCAATCCCGTTTGTTCTCAAAAGAGGCGAGCCAAGAGCGGTCTTTACGTCGCGAAATTTCGAAGAAGAAAAATCCACCCAAGAGGAGAATGCCTGTCCAAAGAAGCATGGCGGAAAGGACGCCGGCAAACCCACAGGCCAGCAGGAACGGGAATTCGGCGATGCCTTCCGCCGACGCACAGAGGTCGAGGCTCGGGCCAGCCCAGCGAGCACCTGTGACAGCTGCCCCAACAGCGCAAACAACCGAAAGAACGGAAAACAGACAACTAAACCGCACTTTCCGCATTCGGGCCAACCGTAGGATTGCCACAAAAGCAAAGAAGACTCCGCCGAAAATCCAATAGAAAAGGAACCAGAAGAGGCTGAGAAGGATCGTAAAGGAGGAAACATCCGGAAAAGACAGCATAAAGAAGGGGAAAAAGAGATCAGAGGGGATAGTTGTTGATCCGGAGAAGAATCCAAACGAAGAAAAAGAGAAAAACGCTTCCCAGAATCATTCCGGATCCGCCAGAAATAAGACCAGGATCTTTCCGTTTGATTCCGCTACGCAGGAGCAAAATGCCCATGAGGAGCAGAGAAAATCCAATGATGAGGAAGAATGGCATAGGAGTGGTGGGTCCGCCTGGGCTCGAACCAGGAACCGCCGAGGTATAAGCTCGGAGCTCTTCCATTGAGCTACGGACCCATTCTCTTGGCGCTATCTTACTGAAGAAGAGGAAAAACAGGAAGGTCGCCGGCTTGGAGTTCGTTTTTTTTTCTGTTATGCTCTCGCAAGACGGTTACCTTTATGTCCTCATGGATTGTTTCGAAAACAGAAGCCGGAGAGCGGCTCGATGTCGGTCTTTCCGATCATTGCGGATTGTCGCGCGCTTTGATTCAACGCTGGGTCAAAGCGCGAAACGTGACGATCAACAGGAAAGTTTTGACGTCGCACGAGCGCCTGAAGGAGGGTGATCTCGTTGAGTGGCAAGAAGAGGAAGAGAAAGAAAGGGAACCGGAAATTAAGAAAGACTTCGTACTTCTTTATGAGGATGACGACGTCTTTGTCGTTGAGAAACCCGCCGGCGTTTTGGTTCACAAACCATCGGTGGCCTGCAGGGAATGGACCGTGGCAGATTGGGCTGTCCAACAGGTTCCGGAAATGAAGGATGTGGGAGAACACGGCCTGCGCCCAGGAGTAGTGCATCGATTGGATCGGGATGCATCCGGCGTTCTTATTTTGGCAAAAACTTCCGTAGCTCATGCGTTTTTGAAACGGCAGTTTTCCGGTCGTTTGGTCCGGAAGGAATATCTCGTTCTTGCCTATGGCCGTTTTTCCAAAGAGGAAGGGACTATTCGATTCGCTGTGGGGCGATCGGATCGAAAAGGACGGATGACAGCCCGTCCGGAAGGATCAGAAGGAAAGGAAGCCGTGACGCATTTTGATGTTTTAAAACGCTTCAAAACTGCTACGTTCGTCCGAGCGAGGATTGAGACAGGTCGGACGCATCAGATTCGTGTTCATTTTCGTGCGATTGGCCACCCGGTGGTTGGTGATACTCTTTACTATCGGCGCAAGACAGCCGGTATTCGGGAAATTCCGTTATCGCGGCTTTTTCTCCATGCGGAACGATTGGAAATAACCCTTCCGTCCGGGGAGTGTCGGACGTTTATTTCCTCTCTTCCCACCGATCTTGAGGATCTCCTTTCTCGTTTGCCAACAGCCTGAATGCTATTGAGATGTTCCTTATGATGATTGCTCTTTCCGGATTGCCTGGGGCCGGAAAAACAACCCTTGCTAAACATTTGGCTGATTTTTTTGGCATCCGCTGGTATTCCATGGGCGATCTTCGCGGGCGTATGGCACAGGAACGCGGAATAACGATCGACGCCTTGAACGAACTTGGAATGCAAGATCCCTCCACCGATCGAGAAGTGGATGACTATCAACAAAAATTGGGCACTTCCGGCGAGTCGTTTGTGATCGACGGTTGGATGACATGGTATTTTATTCCTCAGGCTTTCAAGTTGTTCCTCTGTGTTGACCCCATGGAGGGTGCACGGCGTGTTTTTGAAACGAAACGCCATCTTTCTGGCGGAAAGGACGAACCTGAGTATCTCTCTGTGGAAGAAACGCGTCGCGTCCTAGAAGCCCGGGTTGCCAATTCCCGCGAACGTTATAGAAAATATTATGGGATGGATTTTCTCGACTCCTCCCATTATGACGCTTTTCTTGATACGACAGCTTATGAACGGCCCGAGCAAACCTTTGAGAAGGCCCTTTCCCTTTTGGAAGCATGGAGGGCTGGCGAATGTAGGAGAGAAGACGGCAAAAAAAGTTGACGAGGTTCTTTCGAATCGATAAACTGTTTGAACCTTTTGATAAAAGTCGCTCTGCGGCTGTGAAGTTCGGCCGATCCAGCCAAATCCGGAGTGTTGCGGACCCATTCTCCGTTCTTTAGGAGAAAATTTCTCCGTGGTTCGTCCCCAGATTCGGCTTCTCTTCTCCCCGATCGCTGCCTGAGCTTCACAGCCTTGGAGTGGTTTTTTTCCCCCCCCCGGCCTCTTGACAGGGGAACGAAAGGTCAGTATCTTTCCATCGAAGACGGGCACGTGCCCGCATACCCCGTTTGTGGCAGAACGGTCAACCGGGTATTCCCCCCTGTTTTTTAGCAGGAGAAAAGCCTTTTTCATGGCGGGAACACCCTTCGCGGCTTGTTGTGCATTCGGAAAAGTCCGGATGCATAATAGCGCTTCGCGTTTTCATCGCAAAGACCTTTAAGAAACATCCGTCCAAAACGGATGCGGTTTTGTTTTTTTATGCGCTACCGACTTACTCCTCCCACGGAAAGCGTCCGACGGTCGTTCGGGGCCAGCAAGGATGCCATTGAACTCTCGAATCTAACCGAGATTCAGTTAGATTCCTATCGATGGTTTTTGGAAGAGGGATTGCGCGAACTCTTTGATGAGATTTCGCCAGTCAAGGATTTTATTGGTCGAGACTTGAATTTGACGTTTGATGAGTATTATTTGGATGAACCGAAGTTTGACGAACTCACATCGCGCAATAAGAATGTAACGTTTGAGGCGCCTTTGCGAGTCAAGACACGGCTTCACAACAAACGCGTCGGGACAATGAAAGAGCAGGAGATTTATCTGGGAGATCTGCCGGTCATGACACCTCGGGGTACCTTCGTGATCAATGGCATCGAGCGTGTGATCGTGAGCCAACTCGTGCGTTCAGCCGGGGCTTTTTTTACAGCGGAAGTGCAGCGCGGCCGCCGCTATTACGGCGCAAAGATCATCCCCAACCGTGGAGCTTGGTTGGAATTCGAAACCGATCCCAAGAACGTCATTTGGGTTAAGATCGACCGTAAACGCAAGGTGACAGTGACGGCACTTCTGCGAGCATTCGGCTATGGTTCGGATGAGGAGATCCGTCCGCTTTTCGAAGATATCGATAATCACCCCCTGAACCATTATACGGAGGCTACGCTTCAGAAGGACGTTTCCAAAGACGAGGGGACAGGTCTTATCGAAGTCTATAAACGCATTCGTCCGGGGGATCTGGCGACGCCGGACAACGCCCGCCAGCTCATTCACTCCATGTTTTTTAATTTTGATCGTTACGACCTTGGCAAGGTGGGCCGCTATAAATTTAATTTACGTTTCGGACTGGATGCTTCCGAGGCTACGGTTTCACCCGAGGAACAGCGTATCTTAAGAAAGGAAGACCTTGTTCAGATCGTCCGGGAAATTATTCGGTTGAACATCTGTCAAGAAGAGGCTGATGACGTAGATCATCTTGGGAATCGGCGGGTTCGGGCTGTTGGTGAACTTATTCAGAGTCGTTTTCGCGTCGGTCTTGCTCGCATGGAACGTATTGTAAAAGACCGCATGTCTACGCAGGATATTGAGATGCTTACTCCAGCGCGTCTTATTAACGCTCGGCCGGTCATCGGCGCGGTACGTGAATTTTTCATGTCCTCCCAGCTGTCGCAGTTCATGGATCAGACCAACCCGCTGGCCGAGCTCGAACACAAGCGTCGGCTTTCTGCTATGGGTCCGGGAGGCTTGACCCGCGAGCGTGCTGGATTCGAGGTGCGCGATGTCCATCCAACCCACTATGGTCGTATCTGTCCCATTGCGACGCCAGAAGGACCCAACATCGGGTTGGTCGGACACCTGGCAAGCTATGCTGTTGTGAATAAATACGGGTTTGTTGAGACGCCGTATCGGAAAGTGGAAAAAGTAAAATCCAAAAATGGAACCGTTCGCGTACGCGTTACGGACGAGATTGAATTTCTCAACGCTTTTAAGGAAGAAAAGAGCGTGACGGCTCCCGCCAGTATCTCTCGCGATCAGGAGGGTTATTTAACGGATCCGTTTGTCAGTGCCCGTAAATTTGGGGAGCCGCAGATCGTGCCGGCTGAAGAAATTGATTACGTGGATGTTTCCTCCAAGCAGATCGTTTCGATCGGTACGGCTCTCATTCCATTTCTTGAACATGATGACGCCACACGTGCTCTCATGGGAACGAACATGCAGCGCCAGGCTGTTCCGACAATTCGTCCTCAAGCACCGATTATTGGCACGGGTGTGGAGGGTTCGGCAGCACGCGATTCGGGTCACGTGGTTGTTTGCAGCGAAGACGGAATCGTAACAGCCGTTGATGGCGAACATATTGAAGTGACCGATTCAAAGAAGAATGCCCGCGCGTATCGCCTGACGAAATTTCAGCGCAGCAACGCTTCTACGTGCCTTAATCAGCGACCTGCTGTTTCCGTCGGTCAAAAGGTTAAGAAAGGAGATCTCATTGCCGATTCCGCGGCCGTGGATCACGGCGAACTTGCTTTGGGTCAAAATGCGCTGGTCGCCTTCATGATTTGGGATGGATATAATTATGAAGACGCCGTCATCTTGAGCGAACGTTTGGTCCACGACGACCGCTTTACCTCTGTCCATATCGAGCAGTACTCCGTCGACGTTCGTGATACAAAATTGGGCCCCGAGGTCGTCACGGGCGACATTCCAAACGTCTCGGAAGAAAAATTGAAGAATCTGGATTTGGAAGGGGTCATCCGTATTGGTGCAGAGGTCAAATCCGGGGATATCTTGGTCGGAAAGATTACCCCGAAGGGTGAGACCGAGCTTTCCGCGGAAGAGAAACTCTTGCGGGCCATTTTCGGAGAAAAGGCGCGTGACGTGCGCGATTCATCTCTCTATTTGGAACACGGGGAACACGGAAAAGTTGTTGATATTAAGGTTTTCTCTCGCGAGGCCGGAGACAAGCTTCCCCCTGGAGTCATTAAGACGGTTCAGATATCGGTCGCGGATTTGCGCAAAATTCAGGTCGGCGACAAAGTTGCCGGTCGTCACGGAAACAAAGGCGTGATTTCAAAGGTTGTGCCGGTGCAAGACATGCCCTTTCTTGAAGATGGAACACCGGTGGATGTGATTCTGACGCCTCTGGGCGTCGTGTCCCGCATGAACTTGGGACAGATTTTAGAAACACATTTGGGACTTGCAGCCAATGCCCTGGGGTATCGGGTTGCCACATCCGTCATGGACGGCGTGAAGGAAAAGGAAATCCGTGAGGAACTTTTACGTGCAGGATTTCCTGAATCCGGCCAGCTGACCCTTTATGATGGGCGGACAGGCGACGCCTTTGAACATTCCGTGACGGTGGGTTACATGTATATCCTCAAGCTCATTCACATGGTGGAAGATAAGATTCATCAACGTTCCATTGGGCCCTATTCTTTGATTACGCAACAGCCGCTTGGCGGCAAGGCACAGTTCGGAGGACAGCGGTTCGGAGAAATGGAAGTCTGGGCTCTGGAAGCGTATGGGGCGGCTCACATGCTACAGGAAATTCTTACGATTAAGTCGGATGACGTGCCCGGACGCGGGAAAGCTTACGAATCCATTATCAAAGGGGAGTCAATTCGGAAGGTGAATATTCCGGAATCTTTCAATGTGCTCATCCGGGAACTTAAAGGACTCTGTCTGGGTGTGGAGCTCCTCAAGGACGGCCGCAGGATCGAACTGTCCGAAGAGCATAAGCCAAAGCGGGTTTGATCCGTGCCTGATTATTTCACGTCTATGTTTCAACGAAACGAAACACTCAAGACCAGCGACTTCGATGCCATCCGTCTTCGGTTGGCTTCTCCGGATGAAATCCGTTCCTGGTCCTACGGCGAAGTCACGAAGCCAGAGACGATCAATTACCGCACGCAAAAGCCGGAGAAACACGGTCTGTTTGCCGAAGAAATTTTTGGTCCCTCCAAGGATTGGGAATGTTACTGCGGCAAATATAAAAAAATTCGGTATAAGGGCATTGTGTGCGACAAGTGTGGGGTGGAGGTGACGCACTCCATGGTTCGTCGCGAACGCATGGGTCATATTGAGCTTGCTTCTCCCGTGACGCATATTTGGTTTTTGCGCGGCGTGCCGAGCAAGATCGGGACGTTGTTGGAGCTTTCGATTCAGGCCTTGGAAAAGGTCGTCTATTTTGCGAGCTACATTATTACGGACGTGAATGAGGAGGCTCGCCAGCAGACGATTGAACAGGTGCGACAGGAATATAAAGGGAAGAAAAAAATGATCGAGGGAGAATACGTGCGTGACGTGGAACGTCTTCAGGAAAAAGAGAAGGAGAACGAAGCCAAAAAGAAAGAGGAATTGGATCACCTGACTTCCATTCGCGACCACAAGCTCGAGGAACTTGAGGAAGATTTTTTGATCGTGGATCGCGAGCTTAAAGAACTGCGGCCCTTTAAAATTATTTCGGAAGGGACTTATCACGAGTGGTCGCTCAAATATGGTCATGTTTTTGAGGCGGGGATCGGAGCTGGGGCTGTGCGGGATCTCTTGAAGCGCATTAACGTGAATGCCACGGTGCAGGAGCTCGAAGGGGGGCTTGAAGGGGCGCCGGCTGCCAAACGTGATCGGATGATGCGCCGTCTGAAGCTTCTTCGGGCACTTCAGAAGAACGACATCCATCCCGAATGGATGATCCTCGAGGCCATTCCGATTATTCCGCCGGATTTGCGGCCAATGGTTCCCCTCGATGGCGGACGGTTTGCCACCTCCGATCTGAACGATCTCTATCGCCGCATTATCAATCGCAACAACCGTTTGCGGCGCCTACGGGAGCTCAATGCTCCAGAGGTCATCGCCCGCAACGAAAAACGGATGCTTCAGGAAGCGGTCGATTCGCTTTTCGATAACAGCGCACGGCACTCAAAAACGGTTATCGCCGCCACGGGGAAGAAGCGTCAATTGAAATCATTGGCGGACTTTTTAAAAGGAAAACAGGGACGGTTTCGGCAAAATTTGCTTGGCAAACGCATTGATTATTCCGGTCGGTCGGTCATTGTCGTGGGTCCGCATCTTAAGCTTGGAGAGTGTGGTATTCCCAAGACCATGGCCCTCGAACTCTTTAAACCGTTTGTCATTGCGAAACTTATCCAACGTGAGTACGTCCATAACATCCGATCGGCCAATCGTTTCATTGAGAGCGATCGGCCGGAAATGTGGGATATTCTGGAAGAGGTGACGCGCGATGCTTATGTGTTACTTAACCGTGCCCCCACGCTCCATCGGCTTGGCATTCAAGCCTTTCATCCCATTCTCATCGAAGGAAAAGCTATTCAGGTTCATCCGCTTGTGTGCGATGCCTACAACGCGGACTTCGACGGCGACCAGATGGCTGTGCATGTTCCGTTGACAGAAGAAGCGCGACAGGAAGCGGCCGATCTCATGATTGCTACACGCAACCTGCTCAAGCCTGCCCATGGGTCTCCGGTGGCTAAACCGAGCCGTGATTTGGTGTGGACCTCCTATGCCATGACCACAACCGTCTCTCCCGAACCCTCTTCGCCGGAAGGAATGAAGTCTTTCGCTTCAGTTTCCGATGCTCTTTATGCGTATGAAATGAAGATCGTGGGCCTGCGGGATTGGATCCGTGTGCGTGGTCCTCTCAAACCAGGGACCGGCGAAGGAAGCGGTGAACTTGTCACGACAACCATCGGGCGCATTCTCCTGAATCGTGCGCTTCCTCCCGATCTTCCGTTCATGAACCAGCCGCTTAGCAACAAAGAATTGGCTTCCGTCATTCGTCTTGCCATTGAACGGATCGGTCAGGATGCCACGGCAGTCGTTCTCGACGCCATCAAGGACTTGTGTTTCCGTTATGCAACGCTGTTCAGCTATTCCTGGGGCATGTCGGACCTTCCGGATCTTCCGGAAAAGAAAGAATTGCTCGAGGAGGGAGAACGCCGGGTTCGTGAAGCAGAGGAATATTTCGGACAGGGTTTGCTCACGCAGGCAGAACGTCACAACGCTATCGTAAAAATTTGGAGTGAAGTCAAGGATCGAGTCGCTGAAACGGCACGTGGAAAACTTTCCAAAGAAGGGCCGGTTTATACGATGATCGAATCCGGCGCTCGCGGATCTTGGGGCCAGTTTACACAGATGGTTGGGATGAAAGGGCAGGTGACGAGCCCGTCCGGCGAAATCATCGAATTGCCTGTGAAGCGATCTTTCAAAGAGGGGTTCGATGTTCTGGAATTTTTTATCTCGAGCCACGGTGTACGCAAGGGGCTGAGCGACACGGCTCTGCGTACAGCCAATGCCGGGTATCTTACGCGGCGCTTGGTGGATGTTGCTCAGGATCTTGTCGTACGCGAAGTGGATTGTGGCGATACGGAAGGAGTGCTCCTGACCAAGGAAGAATCAGACGAGATCGGCGAACCGCTTTTGGTGCGTATCTTGGGACGTCTCGCCCTTTCGGACCTTAAACTTCCGGGAAGTCGGAAGGCTTTGGTCAAGGCTGGTGAGCTGATAACGGAAGAGACTATTCGAAAAATCGAAGCGTCAAAGGAAGAAATAAAAGAGACACACGTGCGTTCCGTTATGACCTGCAAATCGTTGCGCGGCGTTTGTCAGAAATGTTACGGGTATGATTTGGCCCACAATAAGCTGGTGAAGCTTGGAACAGCCGTGGGCATCATGGCTGCCCAGTCCATCGGCGAGCCGGGTACACAGCTTACGATGCGGACCTTCCACACTGGAGGCGTGGCTGGAAAGGATATTACGCAAGGCTTGCCGCGTGTGGAAGAGCTATTCGAGGCGCGCAGCCCCAAGCAACGGGCTGTCATGAGCGAGGTTTCCGGTCGCGTCAGTATCGAACAGGCAAGCCGCGAAATCGTTCAAGCCACGACCGGTAAGCAGATCGTTGATGCACGCGCCGGCCAGAAGATCGTCCGTATTTCCTACGAGAGCACAGAGGAAGAGTCAACGGCTGTTGGAAAGAGTGCAGAGTTCAAGATCAAGGATGGAGACAATGTTCGGGTCGGTGATGTCCTGGCCGTTAAGACGGATGGAACGAAGGTCCTGGCGGAAAAGGCTGGGGTCGTCAAAATAGAAAAAGGGATTGTGAAGACAATTTTTGCATCAGAAAAAGCGCGGGAATACGTGATTCCACCCGGATATTCTTTGACGATCAAGGATGGGGACGAGGTCCAGGCTGGAGACCCTCTCACCGACGGAAGTTTGGATCTTCAGATCCTATTCAAACACAAGAGTCAGGCTGCTGTGCAGCGCTATCTTTCGAAAGAAATTCAGTTTGTGTATGCTTCCCAAGGTCAGAAAGTCAATAACAAACACATCGAGATTATTGTCCGCCAGATGTTTAGTCGCGTACGGGTCAATGACCCAAGTGAGACAGAACTTTTGCCTGGTGAAATCGTGGAAAAGACCACGTATTTGACCGAGAATGCGCGCATGAACGCGGAAGGGAAGCCTGAAGCCACGGCTGAGCAGATCTTTCTTGGAATCACAAAGGTTTCGCTTTCGACCGAGTCTTGGCTCTCCGCAGCCTCTTTTCAAGAAACAGCGCGTGTTCTCATTAACGCGGCCGTGACCGGTAAGGTAGATCGTCTTACGGGTCTGAAAGAAAACGTGATTATCGGACGGCTTATTCCGGCCGGAACGGGATTCTTCCTGCCGGGCGAAGAACCGGTTAAGGAAGAGATTGTTCCTCAGGCGGAAGAGGTTCTTGAGGAGCAGAGTTAGCAGAAAGAACGGAGAAAAGAAAAATCGTCCCGCTGGTCGCGGGACGATTTTTGTTCGACAGGGAAATGAAAAAATGCTAGGCTGTTTCTGCAAAATCCCGTTTATGGCACGGCATTCCCATTGGCACAACATCCAGTTGAAGAAAGGCAAAACGGATGGAAAGAAAGCAAACGTGTTTGCCAAGATTGTAAAGACGATCACTGTGGCGGCCAAGGAAGGGGGCGGGGATCCGGCCTTCAATGTTAAACTTCGTGTTGCCATTGACGCTGCCAAGGCCATCAGTATGCCCAAAGAGAATATTGAACGGGCTGTGGCGCGTGGTACGGGTCAAGAAGGAGGAAACGCTCTTGAGGAAGTCACTTACGAAGGGTTCGGTCCGGGGGGCGTGGCTCTGCTTGTTGTCTGTGTGACGGATAACCATAATCGCACGGTGGCGGACGTAAAGATGATTGCATCAAAAAAAGGCGGGATCATTGGTGCGGCCGGGAGCGTGATGTGGATGTTTGAAAAGAAAGGTGTTGTGACATTCGCAGAGGGGGGCGTGTTCGGTGATCGGGAAAAATTCGACCTTATCATGATCGAAACCGGAGCTGAAGATCTGCTTCCGGTGGGAGAGGACGGCGTTCAAGTTGTTTGCGATCCCAGAGACCTTAAACACATGATGGATACCATCGAATCATTGGGGTTGAAACCGGATGGAGTTGGAATGGAGTACGTGGCGAAAACAACGACGGAGATTTCCGATCCGGCGGTTCAGGAAAAATTCGATGCTCTTGTGGAGGCGTTGGAAGAAAACGACGACGTGGATGCGGTTTATACCAATCAGGCGTAAACGTATGCGAAAAAAAAGAGAGGAGGAAATTGTTATGGGTATTGATCCAGGATTCGGCCGCATGGGATTCGCGGCGGTACGTAGCAAGGGCCTTCAATGGGAGGCTGTGGATTTCGGTGTCATGACCACGCCGATCTCAAAGGATTTTGGCCGTCGGCTCGCCTCGCTTGCGGAAGACTTACAGGCGCTTTTTCTCGAACTCCGGCCTGGCCTTTTGGCCGTGGAACAGCTATTCGTGACCAAGAACCAAAAAACGGCTATGCGCGTGTCCGAGGCCCGGGGGGTTGTTTTGCTCCTTGCCGCCCAACTGGGCATTCCTGTTGTGGAATTAACGCCGAATCAGGTCAAGTCTGCTGTTTGCGGAGACGGCCGGGCCGACAAAGCCGGTGTGCAGCGCATGGTCAAACGCCTGTTCAATCTTTCTAAAATTCCCAAACCCGATGATGCCGCTGACGCGCTTGCGATCGCGCTTGCCGGGACGGAGTGTTTCGTTCGTTAGTTTTTCTTTTTTATGCCACGCGAACAACGTCACGCCGCAAAAAAGCTTGAAAGCGACCTGGTCTTAGACCTTGAGACCGACACGGGTCAGGAACTCGTCCCTAGTGGAGAGCAGAAAGGAACAAAAAAGGAAAGGGCAATAGGATCCCATCATCGGGGAAAAGACGTCGAACTTTTGAAAACCGGCGATTTGGTGGTTTTGCCGACTCCAGACGGAAGAATGCAGGAATACAAGGTGGTAGAGGTGAAGGGAGAAAAAATAGCTGTGAAAGAAGAAGGGAGAAGAATGGGTATAGCGAGAGAGTTAACCCTTGAAGAGGCACGGGTTGGATGGGAGAATAAACAAAAAATTTTAAAGGCGCAGAAATTAACAAATGCTATTCTTCGTGTTCTGGAAAAGGGCTTCAAAATTGCATTTTCCCCGGAGGAAAAAAGAGCAATAGGAGAGGCGGTAAAGACAGATGTCTTGGCCGATGAAGTTGATAGCCTCATTGAAAAGATCGAAGAGCGTTTTTTAAGAGGAAAGAGAGGAATAAAACCAAAAAAGGAAGGCGTTTTTTCTCAACAGAATTTGGAGGAAGAATCCGCAGAGGATGTCCATCAACGTTTTTTTGAGAGGACGAATTTTGAAAGTAGTGAAGCCATAGAAAAGGTCAGAAAATCCCGGGACTATATCATGCTTGCCTATTGGGCGGATGCAATTCGGGAAGAGGATCGTGAAGCGTTTTGGAAGGTTGTACATGACCTATCACAAGTGCGCGAACACTCTTGGGATTTTTATGCCCATGGCTCGGAAATGACGGCGGAGAAGCTGCGCGGTTTGTTTCAAGAGCGCGTGCCTTTTTTGTCGGCATTTTTGAAAGCCGACGCTCCTTCGGAAGAGGAAGTTTCTGTCCGCATGCTGAATGTGCGAACAGATGTCGATCTTGGTCAAGCAGCCGAAGTTTTTTTTGAAGACGGAAAAGAAAGGGAACGGCGTTCTCCGCGATCGGATTTAACGCTCAAAGATTTTTTACCCCCTTTTTTAGGCGCGGTTTTTTTGGAAGTGGAAACAGATCCAGACATCATGAACTTAGAAAATAAACTTGGATTATCAGAAAAGGGATTGTCTTTGGTCTCTAAGGGCGATAGAGAAGAGACCCATGATATTCTTCGTTTTTCTCCAGAAAAGGGGCTTCAAACAGTCGGAAAAATTTTTCGCATTTTTGGGGGGGACAAAAGACGTTATGGAATCGTGTCGTACGATAAAAAAGCCTTTAATCCCGATTTTGCTTCTTTCTACCAGAGTAAATTAGAAGGAACGGTTCTGGAGCGTTCCGAACCAAGGAAAAAGAGAGAGACCTCGCATGTGCCAAAATCTCTTGGGGTTCTAGAGAATGTTCCTTTGTTTGGGGAGGACTTTCCAGAACTTGATGTGAATAAAGAAGACAGTGAATCCGATCTATATGCAAAGACGGTTGAGGTGAATAGCAAAAAAGAGGTGGAAGAAGAGCTTGAATTGGGCGAGCCGGAGGAACCTACAACCATCAAAGCAGATGTAAGCGAAGTGTTACGGGCAGCCAGAGCTTTACAATGGGAAAGGCCGATTCATCAGAGGGAGAATGTGTCTGGAGTTTCTTCGGACATATCCTCGACACCAAAGAGTGGAATTTGGGAACGGACAAGGAGTTGGCTGTTCGGGGAAAAACTTTCTTCGCCTGGTGTTCCTGTTGAAGTTTCAGAAGAAAAGGTTTCAAAAGAAAAGGACGGGGTTTCTGTCTTTGATCTCAGGAATCCGGATCTTTCGATTGAATCCAAGCAGGAGGCTCTCGCAGCAGCAACGGCTTGGGTGGCAGAAACGATTGGGGAAAAGGGGCTTGAGGATGTGACCTTGTTTGGAAGCTATGCCCTTCATGAGTTGACCAACTACTACCAGGATTCCTTTTTTTCCGACGGAAAAGAGGGATCGAGTGATTTTCCCGGCGACATGGATGCAGCTATTCGCAAGGAAAAAACTTTCAAGGAAATTTATGGGAAATTTCAACAACTTCCCAACGTTTCTTTGGACAACGGAGGGGAGATTACTTCTCTGAAGTACGACAACACGCTTCGTTTCGGCGGAACCCTGGAGATCCCGGTTCGTTCCGGGGCAAAGGGAGGGGTCCTTCGCCTTCCTTTTGAATTTTTCTATCAAAAAGCCGATACTATTGTAGGAGAGAGGTTGCAAAATAGACGCATGAAAGTAGGAAACTTTTATGTTTTGGAACCCGCGGCCTTGTTGGAACAATATACGAATGCTCTCCGGTTCGACTTGAAGGAAGCTGGTCGCGTTCGAGATCAACTGAATCAACAACGTCCTCACCTGGAAGAGATAATCCGCAAAAAGGAACAGACAGGTTTCGACCCTTTGGCCAGGGAGGAGGATTTATTTGGATTGTCTGTTCAGGAACTGAAAGAATTTTTTAAAGGGGAGGATCGGGCTGAATTGGCTCATCAAGCCGGTCAATGGTATGGAGAAGAAGGAGCAGAAGGTTTGAGGAAAGAACAACTTCGGCAGCTTGCCGCCGCGCTTGGAAAGAAGGTTGAACAGCGCTTGCAACGCATGGTCAAACTCATCGCAACCAGCGAGGCACGGGCAGAGTCGCAGCGTGAGAGAAGAGAAACTCCAGAAGGAAGGAAGGAGGGGCTGCATCTTGCAAACACCCAAGAAGGGCGGGATCAGATACCGGAACCTTCCTCAGACAAGGAGGAATACTATGGACGGATGAGAGAAGCAAATCGTCAAAAAGAGATGGAGGAGACGCTGGAGGGTATTCGCAGAAAACGTGAGCGTCTTTTGAAGGAAAGGGAACAGAACCAGAAGGCCAGCTGGTTTGGTCGCCAGTTTCTTAGAAAATGGAATGCTATTTGGGAAGCATCAAAAGTGGATGTCGAACTCCGCAGACTAAACGATCTGGAGGCATCTCTAAAAAATCAGGAGACATTTCTCAGGGCCTCTCAAAAATTAAAAACGGTTGAGGAAACACGGAAAATGGATCAACAGAAAAACAAGGCTGCCTGAGGGAAACAAAAAGACCCGTCAAATGACGGGTCTTTTTGGAGCGGGCGAGCGGAATCGAACCGCCATCTTCAGCTTGGAAGGCTGACATAATAAACCATTATACGACGCCCGCAGGTTCATTGTGACGCCGTTTAGTATAGGCGTCTGGCTTGTCTCTGGCAAGACGGTTTTTGTTCTTTTCCCCACCTTTTCAACAGGCTCAAAAGCAAAGAAAGAGAAGGAGAAAATTTTTGAAAAGGAAGAAGTTATTTTTTTGCTTAGATGAGAGAAAATTTCTTTTTTCTTTCTTTGAGGCCATTTTGCCATTAGTCCTCTTGACACGTTTCTAAGGGCTGCTAAAATGCCTCCGCACTCTACAAATCAGGCGTCTTGAGGAAAGGTCATTCGTCGACCGAAAGGCGGCGGGTGATTTTAAAACGTTTGATGGAAGAGATGGACGTTCACAATTGAAGAACGACGGACCAACCAAAAAGATGCATCATTGTCATCTAAACGATTGCAACGTCTATTTCTCCCAATAAAAATCGGTTCAAAAGAACCAAAGAGGATTGACAGAGTCCATCGAAGCCGAGTTTAACTCGGTGAAATGGATTTTATCTGAGAGTTTGATCCTGGCTCAGGATGAATGCTAGCGGCGTGTCTAAGGCATGCAAGTCGAACGGTTCTCCCGAGCCCGCAAGGGCGAAGGAGGATAGTGGCAAACGGGAGCGTAACACCTTGGCAACCTACCCCGGGGTCGTGAACAACCCTTGGAAACGAGGGCTAATACGCGATATTCAAGGGGGGTCTTCGGACATTCCCTTGGAAAACTCCGGTGCCCCGGGATGGGCCTAGGCTCTATCAGCTTGTTGGTGAGGTAATGGCTCACCAAGGCTCTGACGGATAGCGGGCGTGAGAGCGCGACCCGCCTCACTGGGACTGAGACACTGCCCAGACACCTACGGGTGGCTGCAGTCAAGAATATTCCTCAATGCGCGAAAGCGTGAAGGAGCGACGCCGCGTGCCGGATGAAGGCCTTCGGGTCGTAAACGGCTTTTCTCAGGGACGAACAAATGACGGTACCTGAGGAATAAGGGGTTGCTAACTCTGTGCCAGCAGCAGCGGTAATACAGAGACCCCAAGCATTATCCGGATTTATTGGGCGTAAAGCGTCCGCAGGCGGTACGGTGCGTCGCGTGTCAAATCTTCGGGCTCAACCCGAAATCTGCGCGCGATACGGCCGAACTAGAGGACGGGAGAGGCGCGCGGAATTGCCGGTGTAGCGGTAAAATGCGTTAATATCGGCAAGAACACCAAAAGCGAAAGCAGCGCGCTGGAACGATCCTGACGCTCAGGGACGAAAGCGTGGGTAGCGAATGGGATTAGATACCCCAGTAGTCCACGCCCTAAACGATGGATGCTAGATATTGGAAGTATCGACCCTTCCAGTGTCGACTAATCAAGCTAACGCATTAAGCATCCCGCCTGAGGAGTACGGCCGCAAGGCTAAAACTCAAAGGAATAGACGGGGACCCGCACAAGCGGTGGAGCATGTGGTTTAATTCGACGGTAAGCGAGGAACCTTACCTGGGCTTGAAAGATAGCTGCAAGCCGCTGGAAACAGTGGCCGCTTTCGAAGGTGCTATCTAGGTGCTGCATGGTCGTCGTCAGCTCGTGCCGTGAGGTGTACCCTTAAGTGGGGTAACGAGCGCAACCCTTGTCCCGTGTTTTATTTCCACGGGAGACTGCCCTCGCAAGAGGGAGGAAGGCGGGGATGACGTCAGATCAGCATGGCCCTTACGTCCAGGGCTACACACATGCTACAATGGCCGGTACAACGGGTTGCCAAGCCGCAAGGCGGAGCCAATCCTTTAAAGCCGGTCCCAGTTCGGATTGGGGGCTGAAACCCGCCCCCATGAAGCCGGAATCGCTAGTAATGGCGGATCAGCCACGCCGCCGTGAATACGTTCTCGGGTCTTGTACTCACCGCCCGTCACACCAAGAGAGTTGGGGGTACCCGAACCTCGCCTTAGGGCGGGGGAAGGTAAAACCAGCGATAGGGGTGAAGTCGTAACAAGGCACCCGTAGCGGAAGCTGTGGGTGGATCACCTCCTTTCTAGGGAATAGATAGAGAAGTTTTACTTCTCTCATCATATGTCGAGATCAGCCTCTTCGGAGGTCGATCAGCCTGCCTACCGGCAGGCAGGGAGAAATAAGATGTTGCAATCGTTTAGTTGATAATTGGTCCAAAAAGAAAAATCGCCTTTTTTAGGGCGATTTTTTATAGATCGTTGTTTATTCTTGGAATTTGATGTGTCCGTGTCGGGGACAGACGATGACGCGATCTTGATCCCGGAACAGTTTAGTTGCGTATTGGGTACCGACGAGGCAAGGGATATTGAGTTCGCGGCTGACGATAGCCGCATGGCAGGTGATTCCTCCCATGTCCGTCACAATGGCAGAGGCTCGGCGCATGACAGGGAGGAGTTCTGGGGTTGTTGCGTTGGAAATAAGGATGTCTCCATCCTCCATCTTTTCCATATCTTCCGGATGATTGATAACCGACACTTTTCCGTGAATCCAATTTCCGGTTTCTCCCAAGCAGGCTGTTGTCCCGTTTAAAAGACGGATGCTTTCCCGATCAGGAATTTGTTCCTCTTCTTTTTCTTCGAGAGATTCCTTGAATCGGCGCGCCTCTCTTCCAAGAAGAATTTTCTCCCCTGGAATGATATAGACGCTTTCTTCTTCCCGGCGTAAAAGGGTTTCCTTTGAAATTTGAAGCTCTCCGCGAACGAGTTGAATTGATTCATCTAGAGTAAGGTAGGCAAGATGACGTTCGGTCAGATTTTTTTTGTATGGTTCAAGAACACGAAAGAGCATGGCAATACACAGGAAGGCGATGTCTTTTCGATAGACTTTTAAAAAGGAAAGGGTGCTCAAGGCACGAATGAATTCTTGATGGCGCTCATCAATGGCAAGTTCTCTAAAAAGGCATTCTTTTTCTTCCTCAACAGAACGCGCGTAAGATGCAAGAGTTTTTCGCTCTTTTTCGAGATTTGGTTTGGTGTTTTCACAAAGCTCTTTGAAGACCTGTTCAAAATAATCCAGGGGAAGGCCGGGTCCTCGGTAACCGTAGTTAAGCCAGAACCATCGGCTCTGAAGCTGTTGGAGCCAAGGAGCCGCGTCGAATTTTTTGCTCTGCAGCTTTTGAAGGGCCCCGTCCAGAAGTTCCATACGCAGGCATTGTGTCAAGGAACATTCGGGAGGCTGTAGGAGTTTTGAAAGGGCAGAAGAAAGGGTGATATCTTTCTTCGTCCGAACACGCTCTTTGAGATAGGATTCTAAGTAATGCGAGTAGATTTCTTTCAGGTCAAAAACAGCAATGAGACCGTAGTCGATCTGTGTGAGCACGATCTCCTGAATTTGGTTTAGAATTTTTTCAGCGGCGACCGGGGCAAGATGGGATTTTTTTTCTTGCAGGGTTTCAAAGAGTCGCAGGGCCTCCTCTCCTTTTTGTTTGGTTACAGGACCGATCGTCTCATGAACGAAAGAAGGGTCGGTGAGGAGCTTAGCAAGTGATTCTTTTGCCAATGCAAAGAAGGTCTCTTTTTGAACGTAGTATTTAAGGTAGTTGTTGCGGAAATACGCAAAAGACTCGAGGAGACGGTTCATAATCCCAGCCTCCTTGGATCGTTTCCCCAAAAAACCTTCCGGAAAAAAACCAAGGGGAAGGAGACCAACGTTTCCTTCCTCATTAATGCAAATATATTTCTTTTGGTGGGAGCGGTATTCTTCGAAAAGAGCTTTCAGGAGAGGAACATAGGAATTTTGTGAATGAAAAGCATAGTAATTTTGATGCCCGTCTCGTTCCATGATAAGAAGACCTTCCGTGACCAGTTTGTCCAATTCTTTGGCAATATTCGGCTGTCGTTTTCCTGTTTTTTCTACAAGTTCACTGGTCGAGAGCGGATGATTTTCCTGAAAAAGCCTGTTTAGGGCTTCAAATTGGACTTTTGAGGCGAAGAGACGATTTAACATATCAATTTGGTATGAATTACCTCTCAAAGAGTATTTTAATGTTATTCTTTTGTCAATAGAACGAAAAAATTTAAAAAAGAGGTCTTAAATTGTAAGAACAATAGCTTGTCACCCTTTCAACCTCTTGATATAGTGTCCCCGCCTTTACGGGCATGTAGCTCTCGCCGCCCAGCGTGGCGCAGGGCAGGCGGGCAAGCAGGATGAGTTCACAACAAGTTTCAAAAAACATGGGCATGTAGCTCAGGTGGTTAGAGCGCAACACTGATAATGTTGAGGTCCCTGGTTCGAGTCCAGGCATGCCCACCATCCTTCGCTCCCAGGGGGAGCTACGGATGGCAGGCCACAAATTTTATCGTTCCTATGTCCGATATTTCTTGGGTAGAAACAGCATTCCGGCTTGCACTCGCGGCTGTTTTAAGCGGTTTCATCGGGTATGAACGGGAATATCGTCATAAACCAGCGGGGATGCGGACGAATATGCTGGTCGGCATGGGAACCGCAGCTATGACCATGGTTTCCATTGCCGTTGCTAGATTTTCGCCTTCTCCGGAAGCAGTGGATGTCTCAAGGATTGCTTCAACGATTTTAACAGGAATTGGATTCATCGGCGCTGGGACGATCATCCGTTCGCGTGGGCATGTTTTGGGGCTGACAACCGCTGCAAGTATCTGGGTGGTAGCAGCCATTGGCCTCGCTACTGGTATGGGTCTTTATCCCATTGCGATTTTTACGACCGTGATGGCACTAGCTGTTTTGGCCATATTGCGCAATATCCATATTCCCGAAGAGTGTGAGAAACAGGAACAAGTTTTCGTCCTTCCCAGGGAAGAAGAAAAAAAGTTGTAAAGGGTAAGCAGAAGACGGAAAAAGAATTATGCCGGGGTAGCTCAGTGGTAGAGCAGAGGACTGAAAATCCTCGTGTCGTCAGTTCAATTCTGACCCTCGGCACCATGAAACAGTCTCCAGAAACGGAAGGCTGTTTTTTATGTCTTTTGATCCAATCTTTTCGCTTCGGCCCAGGCCAGTTCGTAGATTTTTTCATCGCATCCGCTATTTCCACACTCTCGATGACAATGCCGAGTTTTTCGCGCCAGAATGCAAAAGAGTGGTATACTGTTTTCGGCTTTTCATCCCCATCTTTATGAAATGGTACCGCTTTCTTTCCCTTCTTTTGTCCTTTTCTTTTGTCCTACCAAACATCCCTGCCGTCCGAGCGGCAACAACGACGCAGGAGATTTACGCACAAGCGGTCTATCAGGCATCCAATGAAGCCTATGCGCCTCAAGAGGCGATCGGGGTTCCGGACGGATCGTTCCTTCAATTTCTCGATAAGGATGCGAACGTTATTTTGGATTTTGGGGAAGGTTCTAAAGGGATAGGCGGGGTTACGTTGACCTACACAACTCTCGCGTTCGGAGCCACCTATCGGATTGATTATCTTGATGCGAATTTAACGAACCTCGAAACCGTATCAGCCGTTTTCCCTACAGGAGAGACAGAGCGGGTTATTTCATTTACAGGTTCGTCGCCCTATCGTTATGTCCGTGTTACGAGCGCCGAGGATGAGGTCTGGAAATTGGATGCGGTGAAAGCAACGGTAGAAATTATTCCCCAAACAGCCTCTGAATCCCCACTGGCAGAGGGGACCGTTACAGCAGAACCAACAGAAACCAGCGGGACGACATCCGAGTCAACTGTTTCGTCTTCCCTTCGCGGTCTGTTGGTTCGGCTCCCAGATGAGAGCGCGGTCTATGTTTTAGACGGCGAAGAACGTCGCCACGCGTTTCCGCATTGGGATATCTATCGAACTTGGTGGGATGACGGTGAGGATGTTGCCTTTATCGATTCTTTTCATCTTTTTCTTTATCCGTTGAAAGGGAACGTTGGCGTTCGGCCGGGAACCTACCTGGTGAAACGTGCTTCCGACCCGAAGGTTTACGTTGTGGAGCCAGGGAATGTCTTGCGGTGGATTGAAACGGAAGAGATCGCCAAGACCCTTTATGGCACGGATTGGGCAAAACGGATTTTGGATCTACCTGATGCGACGTTTGCGGATTATACGATTGGTTCCTCTCTTTCATCGGCTGGTGCTTATCCATCCGGGACACTCGGATATCTTCCTTCGACCGGCCGCGTGGTCTATTTGTGGAATGGGAAAATGTATAATCTTCCCGGGGATACCCTCGATACAATGAGATTTCAAACGCGATTTATGATCAAGCTAACGGAAAGCGCAACAAGTTCGTTTGTGGACGGTGGTGATCTTCCTCTTGATTCGTCGATCCGGTTTCCGTTTTAACTTTTTTTAAGGAATAAGGCCGACCGGACAAAAACGGTCGGTTTTTTGTTGGAGTTATGGTGCTTCCAAACAAAAAAAGAAGGAATAACCTTCCTTCTGTCCTTGATAACTTTTTACAGGATTGTTCTGAACTTGGTCGGGCTGGCGGGACTTGAACCCACGGCCTCCTGCTCCCAAAGCAGGCGCTCTAGCCATCTGAGCTACAGCCCGATAAAAATGTTCTGGTGCGGTGTGCGGGATTTGAACCTGCGACCTCTTCCTTCGGAGGGAAGCGCTCTATCCAGCTGAGCTAACACCGCATGTATTTTAGGTGGACAAGCTGGACGACGGACATCTGTCTGTTGGTATATTTCAGCAGGGAAAAGGTACCTTTTTTTGGGGTTATTGTCAAAATCTCGAATCTCTTTTGAAATTTTTTTGGAAACGGGGTGTTTTATTTGACAAAATCGATTTTTTTTGTTAGAAAAGAAGATGTATGGATCAATTGAATCGCCATTGGATGAAATTCAACGGTTCCCGGACAGAATCCGAAGCCTACGGGCTCGTGATCGTTCGGATTCTTTCGGTTTTGTCCGTCCGCGGCGGTTCTGATTTCCGTCGTACGCCATGATGCGCTTTCTCTGATAAAAATGAGGAACGCCTCGGCCGGACAAGGCCGGGGCGTTCTTTTGTCTGTTTTGGTCTTTTTCAATTCAACCGCGGGAGTAAAACATGGTGCGAAAGACCCTACTGATGTATTTGTTGGTTTCGTCGCTGTTCGGACTTGGGATGTCGTTCATTTCTGCAACGTATGTGCTCTTTTTGCGCGAACGAGGGATGGATGTTCTGCAGATCCAGATGATCAATAGCGTCTTTTTTCTCACCGTCGCGTTCTTCGAGGTTCCAACCGGCATTTTGGCAGATCTCTTTGGAAGGAAGATTTCCGTTCTCCTCTCAGGAATGTTGCTTTCTACAAGCATGTTCCTCTATGGAGGATCTGTTTCTTTTGGGGAGTGTTTGGTGGCAGAAGCAGTCGGAGCGGTCGGACTGGCGTGTATGAGCGGTGCGCTGCAAGCGTGGGCTGTTGATCGGATGAATTATTTTGGCCGCACAGGATCGCTTGATCGCGTCTTTTCAGCCGAGCAAACTTTCAAGAGTATTCTTCAGATACTTGGAACACTTGCGGGTGGATGGATGGGAGAGAAAAATCTGGCTTTACCTTGGTTTGCCAGCGGGAGTGTCTTTGCCTTTCTGGCTGGTGTTGCCTTCCTCTTTCTTCAGGAAGAATATTTTCTTCCTACGTCGTTTTCCTTTGTCGGTCGTCTGAGGGGAGTCTTACGAACTTTTGGTTCGAGTACCAGGAGATTGGGGGATCCAACGATCCGATTTCTGTTTCTCTGCGGCATTCTCCTTGCGGTTGCTGTTCAGGCGCCGAATATGCAGTGGCCGATCCGATTCGGTTTTTCCCCTTTCGGCTCTTCGTGTCTGTTTGTGGCTATCACCGTTAGTTTTCTGCTGGGATCTTTTTTTGCCGGTCGTTTATCCTCTACGGGGTTCCGGCGTCAGGTCCTATTGGTTCTGGCCTTGGGGGTGGCGGGAATCGGAATGGTTCTTTCAGCCTTCGGTGGGTCTGTTTTTTCTCTCGGTGCCTTTCTTTTTCATGAGATCGGAAGAGGTCTTTTTCAACCCTTGAAAGAAGCGGCTCTGAATGAGCGGATTCCGGTTTCTCAAGATCGCGCGACGGTTCTTTCTCTGGATTCATTCGCTACTCATCTGGGTGGTGCATGCGGTCTTTTGGGAAGCGGATGGATGGCGCAGGTCGTTGGGATGGATCCAACGTGGATTCTTTCCGGAGCCGTCCTCCTCGTCGGTTCGGCTTTCCTCTGGTTCCTGTTCCTCCGCAAATAACATTCAGCCTCCGGTATTCTGCCGGAGGTTTTTATTTTTTTGTTCCAGCCAATTTCCAAAGAACGTTGAAAAAATCTCGCTGTTGTTCTGCCAACATGGGGTGGCGGATAAGAATGATTTCGGTCTGCCGGCGGGTATTCCAAAAGATAAAAGCGACGTGACCGCCGAAAATCCACGCCACGCTCGGGAAGAGACGGCCATCATAACGACGGAAGTACAGGCCCGGAACGTCGCGCAGCAGGGAAGCGGGTACGTCCACTGGAATCAGGGCGCGGAAAGGAATGCCGGAGTGAATTCGTTTCTCATTCCAAAGGTCGAAGATTTCTGGATAGAACTGGCGGAATCGTGCGTTAGCCCCCAGGACATCGAGGGGTTTTTTCTGTTTAAGAACGAATTCCGTGAAGGCGTGTACTCCCTCGACACCCTCAAAAAAAGTGACCAGGCTTTCTTCGGACGGTTTTCGATCCCGGACCATTCGAGAAACTTCCAGGGCGGCCGCATACTGTTCTTCAGCCTTAGACAACAACGATTCCGCCCCAACAAGGCGGAAATGGAAGACATCATTACGAACGATTCGTTTTACGATCCCCCGGCGCTCCAGGTCGTTTAGTCCTTCATAGACCAAGTGGCGGTGCAGGCCGATCTTATCGATGATTTCTCGTGCTGTCCACTCCTCTTTTTTGAGCATGATTTCGAAGACAACAGCCGAATTTTTGGGTAGGCCGAGGTCCTGCAGGTGAGTCATTAACATAGTCATCAGAAATATGACAACAAAAAGAGTCTCTTTTGTCAAGAAAGAAGGGAAAAATGTCGTCGATCTTTTTTTGACAGCCAAGGATTTTTTTCTAAAACATTCATGATTTTTTTAGAATGTTTTTTAACCGAGGAGGAGAAGAAAGATGACTTGGGAAAAAGTGGCAATGTATGTCTTCGTGGCTGTGATGGGATTTTTTTTGGGAGCATTGATCTTGGGGTCGATTGGTTTTCAGGCCGTTCTATTTTATGAAGACCTGCAGATTCGTGGATGGAAAGAGGGAGAATCTCTCTTTGTCTTTCTCGTCATGGGAGGAGAAGTAATTTTTTTTGGTGGAACGTGGTGGGTGGTTATTATGAAAATACTACTTCGGGAATGTACGGAGTCTAGCCCAACCTGACTTTCGGAAAAGAAAAGGAAGGAGTCGAATTCACTAAAGCCGCCGGCGTTCTTGCCAGCGGTTTTTTATAGGGCTTCTACTTCGGTATAGAA
>DATDUW010000038.1:0-65017 GCA_035290185.1 Patescibacteria group bacterium | reverse complement strand
CTTAGTTGAGCTTATTTCTGAAGCTCCGTTACAAATACCAGATGAGAGTATTAAAAAACAGTTGAATCTATTGGGTTTTTAACCGGACAGGCATGCCCCACAGGTATAGCACACTCACGAACGAAACAAGGGCAATCGCGACGCGCATGAACGTATCGAACCGATACTCTAGTTGCTGCTGCCAGGCATGGCGGAAAACGGCGATGTACTTGGATAGAGGCATAAGACAAGGATGACGCGCACGCTTGACTTTTTTCTTCTTTGACCTATAGAGTACGGCTTATCAAACGAACTTTCAATCGGATGTTCAATAGCTCTTTCACCAAAAAGGAGGAACCGTGGGTACCTTGTCAATGGGAACACTGATGCTTCGAATCGCCGAACTGCTATCCGAACCGGCAGAAAAATTGACCGCCGAAGATCAACGGCGTCTGAAAGACGGGCTGGCCTTCGTCTGTGATATCCAAGCGACCGTGGCCTTCCTCCTGGAAGGAAAAATACCGGAGGGCATGGACAGCGAAAAGATTGACGTTGCACAAACCACCACCGGCGTTGCCGTCGCTACATTCGACGACCACGCGTCGTTCGATCTTTCGAAGTTTGCTGAGATGCTTACCAGGGTCGAAGAGGCTCTGGAAACCGCTGTCACAGCCAACTTCGATCTCACGGCGATCAAGCCCGAAGATCACAGTTTTGTGTTGAATTTCTTCCATATCCTCGGGACTGCGATGGTGGGGGATGGCATTGTCATGGCGATGTCAAGCCCTGATGACGATGACTGAGGGCATGCTACACACCAAAGCCGCGGGCTATTCTCCCCGCGGCTTTTAAAAATGTTCCCTAACCAAAAATCGCCTCCAGCACGCTTCGCACTTCCGTTACTCCGTCATGATCTCCCCAATGTTTTTTATCATGCTCGACAAACGTCTTTGCGCCATACCGTTCCCTGAATACCTGCTCGCTTCGGAGGGGAATCCATGGATCATTGTCGGAAAAAAATCCGATAATCTCCTTTGCCGACCGCCTAATTTTTTCAGCGTCAATCGGCATTTCGAGCCAGGGTTTGGCTAATGATTTTTCTTCCTCGGATAAACCCATAATTTCATCTATGACGGGCGCGACAAGAACGACCTTCCCAACACGGACGCCTTCGGACAGACGCTGGAGGAAATGCAAAATGGCCAGGCCTCCCAAACTGTGGCCCACAAGAACGGTTTCTTCATCCAGATCAGCAATCACGAATTGCAGATATGAAATCCAGGTTTCAAAAAGTGGAACATTCGGATCCGGCATGACCGGTAGGACGACGTTGTATCCACAGGCTTCGAGCTGTTCTTTCAGCCATGGACGGAATCCTGCTTCTGGTTTGCATCCCCAGCCATGGATCAGATAGGCGGTTTTCATACAAATTTATTTATAAAAACTCGTCATTGCGAAGACGCTCGTCACTCTGCGGCGACGAAGCAATCTCTCGTCTTTTCAAACAAAATCAAACGATAAATCCTTCCACTCTGGATTATTTTCTTGAATCAACACTATCTTCTTCGCTCGCGAACCCCCCTTAATCTGTTTCTCTCTGGCAATGGCTTCTGTGGCTGTATTATACGGCTCGGCATGAACCAACTCCGTGGCTTGATACTTAGCTGTAAATCCAGGAACTAATTTTTCTTTGTGCTCGTAAACACGCCTCGGTAAATTCCCCGTCATCCCCGTATAAAGAACAGAATGAGTTTGATTGGTCAAAATGTAAACCCAGAAAGTACGAGACATAAAAGAGATTGCTTTGTTGTCGTCCACCGACAACTTTTACAAAGGTGGACCCCTCCTCGCAATGACGAAAGGGGGAATTATCAAACGTCGGAACAATTTCAATATCAACCACCTTCACACACACGGCGTGATTCGGATCGTTATTGTCCTGAAAAAGAATCTTGTCCCCGACTAAAACTTCTTCGTTCAAATCCTACCACGAAATCGCTCTACAAACACAAAATCCAACGGATAAACAAAAAACGGCCCGGGAAACCATCACGATTCCCGAGCCAAGGTTCCTCCTCTGATCTCTCTAGCGACCCCATAAACTCCTCGCGTTCCGCGTCGCGTCCTGGACTTTCCACTCTGTAAAACCCTTCTCTTGAAGGAGAAGAGCAACCAGGACACGCCCGACCGGAGTGTCGGGAATCGCAACCACAGAAGCCGGAGTGTTGAGCCAGTGCTTCAGAAACCCCACGTCTTCCAAAGAAATGGGGGTTTCCTTTAACAGAAGACTCATACCATCCGCCAAAGAAAACCATGTCCTAGCCTTGATCTTCATCGACCCTGTGGAAAGATTCCACACCGTCTCTCCGTGGAGGAAGCCAACGGTGGTGGAATAATAATGAAGACAGAAAGAACGAACGAGGACGATGACATCTCCCGTCCGACCCCCGTCTGGCAAAAACTCCTGCCCCACGCCAAGAAATTCTACCTCTTTTCCAACCCCAACCGCGACGGGTCCCCCCTTCTTTTTGGCCGCCGCATTCCTCTGAGTCAAGAGAACCATTCCTTTCACAACCGCGCTTGCCAAACCCTCCTCCCCTCGATAAGGAACGGCCACCGCATTTTCATCCAATGTCAGCTCGGCCGATTCCGGAAGGTTCACGAACCCGAAGGACTCGGCGCTGCACCGACGCCAAATCTCTACATTTATCATCTCCTCCCCCAAGAAAGCAAAAATCCTCCCTTGAAAATAGGAAATGGACAATCCCTTTCCATCCACGACAACGACAGCTTGACCCACATCAGGCTGTTCGTCGCCGACGCCAACTCCCTTATACAGTCTTGCCCTTACAAGTATCATTTCTCCCTCCAGCTAGAAAAGATTTTATCCCAAAAACCCAACGTTGTTTTACAGACGATTTTTTGATCTGTCAATTTTTTCTGTCATGCCCGTATCACGGCCCCGAATTCCTCCTCGACCGCTTTTCGCACCTTTGCCATACACACATCCACTTCCTCAGAAGAAAGCGTGCGAGTCGGATCGCGGAACGAAAGATGAAACGCCATTGACTTCTTCCCTTCCGGAATGCCAGAACCAACGTAGACATCGAAGAGGTCAATCTTTTTTAACAAGACACTAGATGTTGTTAAAACGTTTTTAATTTTTTCGTATTCAATAAGCCGATCAACTACGAAGGCAATATCCCGCTTCACCTCTGGATAGTCAGGCATGGGTTCATAAGTTTTTGTCGTCGAAAAAAACGGTAATAGATTTTCAAAATCCAGATCAACCAAGACTACACGTCCTTCCAACCCAAAATTTTTAGCCTTTTCAGGAGAGATCTCACCAATGGTCCCTATTACAGCATCTTGGACAAGGATGGAAGCCACCCTGCCCGGATGCCAGAGTGAAGAATCTTGGGTATCTCTTTTAAGTCTCCCGTTGTGAATGCCTGTTTCAACAAAAAGGCGTTCAAGCGCTCCCTTAGCCTCCAAAAAAGCCTGTCCCCCATCGGATCGACTCACAGCTAAAAGCAAGCGCAGACGCTGGTCAGGAAGCCCTCCCTTCTCTGCAGCAAAGGAGTAAACAGAAGCCAATTCAAATAATCGCATGGACGAAAATGAACGCTGGTTGGATTCGAGAACGGTCAACAAGGAAGGAATCAAGGAAGGACGCATGTATTCCTGATCCAAGCTGAGGGGATTTGCCAAACGAATCACTTGTGAGACGTTCATTCCGTAGTCTTCCATCTGTTTTTTCGAAACAAAGGAATAACTATAGGCCTCCGTAAACCCAGCACCACGCAACCATTCTTTGATCCGACGTTCCCAAATAAGACCGGGATCTTTCGGGATGAAATGAAGCTGTCCAGACGGAAGGATAGACGGTAATTTATCATACCCATAAACGCGGGCAATTTCCTCCACGAAATCAACGGAAGCTTCAATGTCGTGATCGCGCCAATAAGGAACAGTCACCTCGTAAACGCCTAACGCCCCTCCTAATTTAACAAACCGGAACCCAAGCCGTTCCAAAATATCCGTCATGATTTTTTCAGGAATTTCAACACCGATGAGTTTTTGAACCCGCGACGAATCAAACGAAAAATGGAGGGGTTGATACGCGGCAGCGCACACATCCGCTACATCAGAGGCCACACGACCGCCGGCAAGTTGTAAGACAAGTTCGACGGCCCGAGCAAGAGCCGATTCCGTTGCCTCGGTCGAAAGTGCCTTTTCAAATAACTTGGAAGCATCAGAGGCGAGATTCAAATTCCGAGAGGTGGTGCGAATAGATACAGCATCAAATACAGCAGATTCAAGAATAATATTTACTGTCTCTTCTGTCGTGCCCGTGCGAACACCACCCATAATGCCCGCAAGAGCGGCAGGACCCGCTTCATCGGCAATGACAAGCATAGGGGCATCAAGAACGTATTCCTTGCCATCGAGGGCCATTAGTCGCTCTCCGAGTTTTGCGTGGCGGACAAAAATTTTCCCGCCCACAAGTTTATCTGCATCGAAAGTATGAAGCGGGTGGCCGTATTCGTGCAAAACGTAATTGGTTACATCGACCACGTTGTTGATAGGTCGGTATCCAGCCAAAAGGAGACGTTTCTGAAGCCACCAGGGAGAAGGACCAACTTTTACTCCCTCAATGCGAATAGCTTGGTATCGCGGACATAACTTTGGGTCTTCAACTTTCACGGAAACCGGCGCGGCGTCTGTTTTTGAAAGAAGAGGAGGGTTCCAAACAAAGGTTCCTCCAACCGCTGCGGAACCCTCACGGGCCTGCCCAACAATACTCATGCAATCAGGGCGGTTGGTTGTAACCTCGATATCAAAAATAACATCCTCTAAATCCAACGCCTCTGTTAAAGACGTACCAGGAACAGCGTCTGTAAGCCCTGAAATATCCCAAATGGAAGCCCCTGCCGGCTGCGAGAGATGTTCAAATCCAATTTCGTCTGCCGCACAAATCATGCCACAGCTCTTCACGCCACGAATCGTCGTCTCTTCAAGAGTCACCAACTCCCCTTCCCCATGCCAACGCACGCAGGCACCCGGAAGGGCTACGGCCACTTTTTGTCCCTCGGTCAGATTGATCCCCCCGCAAACAATATCAACAACCGAACCCCCGATGTCTGTTTTGACCACTCGTAAACGGTCGGCTTGCGGATGTGCCTCAATCTTTTGTACAACACCAACTACCATGTTTTGAAACCTTTCCGAAAAGCGATGCGTGCGCTCGACGCTGTTGCCAATTTTTGTCGTAAGCCGTGCAAACTCATCAATGGAAACATCCGTCTGAAGATACTCTCTGATCCAATGAGAGGAGATAAGAATATTCATAGCTTAAAACTGCGTCACGAAGTTTAGGTCGTTTCCATAGAGAACACGAATATCAGGAACCTTCATCCCTTCCCGCATCATCATGGTGCGTTCGATACCAAAAGCAAAGGCGAGAGCGGAGTACGCTTCTGGATCGATACCTCCCGCTTTCAAAACATTGGGATGCGTCATGCCCGCCCCCGCAAGTTCAAGCCATCCTTCCTTACAGAGACGACAGAGACCGCTAGCTGTTTTTCCCGTTCCCTGACAAATATCGCAACTGATATCTATCTCAAAACTTGGTTCTGTAAATCGGAAATGATGCGGCCGAAAACGGACAACCCGATCGTGTCCAAAATACTCGTGAACAAAATATTCAATAACGCCCTTCAGATGAGCAAGAGTAACGTCCCGGTCAACCATGAGAACCTCGAACTGATGATGAATTGGAAGATGGGAGGCATCATTCTGACGACGATAAGCCTTGCCGATGTAGAGCATGCGAAACGGCAGAGCGAATTGTTCCATTCCTCGAACTTGCAGGTTAGAAATATGGGGGACGGCAACCAGCTTACCGCGCTTTCCTTCCGGAGCATCAATAAAAAATGTCTCCCAATTATCACGAGCCGGATGATCTTTCGGCATGTTCAGCGCCTCAAACGCATACCAATCCCAATCCACTTCGGGAACCGGAACGCGGGTAAACCCAAGGCGTGCAAAAATGTCCGTAATTTCTGCAATAGCTTGACTCACAGGATGAAGGTGACCAGCAGGAGGAAACTGCCCCGGTGCTGTTACATCGATCCATTCTTTCTCTGCAACAACATAAGCCTCCAGGGTTCGACACGCCCGTTCATACGCTTCCTCCATGGCACGCTTCACCTCGTTTGCCACCTTGCCAATTTCTGCCTTCTCTTCGGGAGGTAATTCCTTAAGGCCTGCCATAAGCTCAGCAAGTTTTCCTTTGCGTCCTAAAAACTCCGTTCGAACCTGCTCCAAATCCTCGGCCTGCTGAACGGTCGAAAGAAGAGAAAGGAAGTCTTGTTTAACAGATTCAAATTGGGATTTCATACAATAAGTTCAGGATGATAGGAAGGCAGGAGGGGTCCCGACACCGCAACTCGTCTACGCTCCCACCAAATTTCGCAAAGCCCCGACGATCGTTCCGCCGAAACGGGCCAGATCGCGAAAGGTGACAAGGAGAACGACGACCAGAAGAAAGAGAAACCCGGCCTGATGGACCCATGCTTCCAGCCTGGGGCTGACGGGCCGACGCCGTCCTTTTTCCAATGCTAGGAAGAGAAGACGCCCCCCATCGAGCGCGGGAAAAGGAACCAGATTGATCACGGCCAGATTGATTGAAAGAAGCGCCGTAAATTGGAGCAGATACCGAAGGCCAAGCGACGCGGCTTCGCCGGTCATAACCGCAATGCCCACAGGCCCGGAAAGATCGCTGGAAAGACCCCCGCGTGTCACGAGATTCCGAAGGACCTGGCCGAACCCGACCACCACGTCTCCCACGGATCGCACGGTCGCCACCCCCCCTTTCCAAAGAGCCAAGGGAAAGGGATAGGAGACCAGAGCTGTTTTCACAAGCCCCACACCCAGACCAACCGTTTGTGTCCCCGAAAGCAAAGCAGGACGGACAGAGACGGAAAATGTCTCCCCTTTTCCGCGACCGAGAACAAGATCCAACGTTTCTTGGGAATGATCCTGAATGAACACGCGAGCTTCGTCCGTTGTCTCAAAATTCTGGCCACCAATGGAAAGAAGTTTGTCACCTGGACGAAGATGAACACTGGCAGCCGGACTGCCTGGCAGAACCGAAACAATCTGGATGGCCTGATCGGAAAAATGGGCAGAGGGCGGCAATGGACCGTCCACAGCCGTGGGAAGACCAATCAAAAATCCAATGGAAAGAAGGACGGCGGCGAGGACAACATTCATGAAAACCCCGGCGGCGAGGACAATGGCACGCTTCCAGGCCGATTGGGATTGGAAACTATCAGGTTCCGCGGAAGCCGTGCCAGTCTCTCCCTTAATTTTTACGAACCCTCCCATGGGAATCGCATTGACAGAATAGACCGTTTCTCCGCGTTTGAACCCGAAAAGCCGCGGAGGAAAACCGAATCCAAACTCTTCCACGGTCATACCCAAGCGGCGGGCCGTAAAAAAATGTCCCAATTCATGAGCAAAAACAAGCAAGGAAAGAACAGCGAGAAAAAGAAGCAGAGTCACCATACCCGGCTATTCTAGGCAATGCCGCCTCAGGACGCAACCGATGCGGAAAGACCGCCCGTAATAACCACGGAAAGTTCATCCCGTCGTTCCTCCATTGTTCGTCGATCCACGGCTTCCAGGTTGAGCCGAAGGACTGGTTCCGTGTTTGAAGCACGAACATTAAACCAAAAATCTGGGTAGGTAATCGACACGCCGTCCAGCAGATTCAACGCTCCGTCTGCAAAACGATTTTTCACACGTTCCATAGCTGCGTCCTTATCCGTGATACAGAAATTGATTTCGCCAGAGTGGACGTACTTTTCATAAGGACGAACCAATGCAGAAAGAGGGACGCCTGCACGAGTAAGCTCCTGAAGAACGTAAACCAGCGTCACGATGGGCCCCTCATAGATGCCATGAGGAAAGGCATAGTGAAAATGTCCGGAAAGTTCTCCCCCAAAAATGGCTCCGGTTCGCTGCATATGCTCTTTGAGAGCGGCATAGCCAGCCATACTGACCGTGGGCACCCCCCCCATTTCCCGAATGATGTCTTCCACAATCCTTCCGGGACGTACCTCATAACAGATCGTCGCTCCCGGATGTTGGCGCAACATCACGCGGGTGAGTAAACCGCGCAAAATGTGTCCTGGAATAATTTTTCCTTTTTCATCCACAAGAAAAATCCGATCCCCATCCCCATCCGTGGCAATGCCAAGATCCGCCTTTTCCTCCACAACGCGCCGACACAGGTCTTCAAGATTCTTCTCTTTTTTAGGGTCGGCTTCATGGTTAGGAAAGGTCCCGTCCAACTCCCAACACTGTCGGATGACCTCATGGGGACTCTTCTCAAAAAAGGCATCCAAATAAAGAGCACCCATCCCATTGGCTGAATCCGCAACCACACGCAGAGGTTTTACAGAATCGGCACCGTAGAAAGCACGCTGGGCCTCGAAGGAACGCTGGGTCATCCCCTCTCTTTGTTGTCTCTTCCCTTCAGAGGTGGCTTTCACAAATGTTTCCTTTTCCATGAGGTCCGCGATGGTCTGGAGACCCGATGATCCGCCCACAGCTATGGCTTTTTCCCGTGTAAATTTGAAACCATTATAAACGGCTGGATTATGAGAAGCCGTGACGATAACGCCTCCATCGGCCCCCAACGCCCCGATACTAAAATAAAAATCTGGCGTGGAAATGAGCCCAACGTCCAAGACGTCGACCCCACTCTGGATTAATCCTTCTATAAGTCCTTCCTGAAGAGCTTCGGAGCTTGGCCGCATATCGCGTCCGACCACGAACGTCAGATGTTTGCCCGCACACTCATGCGACCGCAAGGTCGCGAATGCTCTGCCAACGCCACGGGCAAAATCCAACGTCAACTCCGTATCGGCAAATCCCCGAATGTCATACCCACGAAAAATCGATCGTAAAATCTCCATAAAAAATTGACGACGAGAAGAAAAAAAATTAGAATGAGGGGAGAAAAAAGAACGGTAAATTCCCTTATTTACTATGGATATGCCCACGATCCTTTGGATTCTGCTCGGCGTCGTTGTCCTGCTGGCGGTCTGGTTCCTCTTGACCTACAACCGTTTCATCGCCTTGCGCAACCGTGCGGAAGAAGCCTGGTCTGACATCGAAGTCCAGCTCAAACGGCGGTATGATCTCATTCCCAACCTCGTGAACACGGTCAAGGGTTATGCCGGACACGAGGAACACGTCTTTTCCCAAGTGGCCGAAGCCCGGTCTGCGGCCATGTCTGCCAAAACACCCGCGGAGCACGCCCAAGCCGAAAATGCCCTGAGTCAAACACTTAAATCCCTGTTTGCGGTTGCCGAGGCTTATCCGCAGCTACGCGCTGTCGAAAGCTTCCTGGATCTTCAATCTAACCTCAGGGATGCGGAAGATAAAATTCAGGCTTCTCGCCGATTCTACAACGGCATGGTGCGCGATTACAACACGGCCGTGCAGCAATTCCCAAGCTCCCTGCTTGCCAACCTGTTCAGCTTTGCTAAACGCGATTTCTATGACGCACCGGATATCGCGTATGAAACGCCCGCTGTTTCTTTTTCCTAAGTGTTTCGCATGTACTCTGAAATCACTTCGAATAAACGAAAGACCTCTTTTCTCATTGCCTTGGTTGTCGTCATTTTACTCTTCCTCGGCTGGGCGTTTGGACTAAGTTTCGGATCCCCCTCCACGGGGATTCTTGCGGCTGCAGTCGTCTCTTTTTTCGTCACGATCCTGGGATACTATAAAGGCGATGCCGTAGCCCTGGCAACGTCCGGAGCCAAACCTGTCGAACGGCGTGACGCTCCAGCGTTGTATGCAACCGTTGAAAACCTGACCATTGCCGGAGGGCTTCCGACGCCACGCATCTATCTCATTTCCGATCCGTCTCCCAATGCCTTTGCCACGGGCCGCGATCCCCAGCATGCTTCCGTGGCCGTCACAACCGGCCTCCTACAAATGATGGATCAAACGGAGTTAGAAGGGGTCTTGGCCCACGAGCTCTCCCACGTGAAAAACTATGACATCCGCATGATGACGATCGTGGTAGTCCTGGTCGGTTCTGTCCTGCTGCTTTCCGATTGGATGCTGCGGACCTCTCTTTTTGGTGGACGCCGAAGCGATCGGGAATCCGGCCAGCTGGGCCTTGTGCTGCTCATCGTGGGCCTTGCCTCCGGCATCCTTTCTCCCCTGCTTGCCGAGCTCATTAAACTTGCTATCAGCCGAAGACGCGAATATCTTGCAGACGCGTCGGGTGCACTGCTCACGCGCTACCCCGAAGGCCTGGCGCGCGCCCTGGAAAAAATCGCTGCCTACGACCGACCGCTTGCGCGCGCCAACCACGCGACATCCCACCTCTTTCTTGCCAACCCCTTTGATCCGCATGTAACCAAAAAATTCGAACAGTGGTTCAGCACCCATCCTCCCATTGAAGACCGCATTGCCAAACTGCGAAAGATGGGGAAATAAGCCAGACAAAACTATGGATCTTCCTATTGTCGACAAATTTACAACCCATCTAAAAAATGCCCTCACACGAGCGCTGTGTCTTGTTGTAGAATCCGGACAGCCAGCCATCCGGCCAGCTCACTTGCTTTGGGCGCTCGGGATGGAAAAAGGGTCCATTGGGGCAGAAATTCTCCAGCACGTGCGTTTAGACGCCAAAAAACTTGCCCTTCAATTTGAAAAAGCCTCCAAAGAGACCTTCTCTGCCTCAACCGAAAAAAAAGGAACCATCCCTCCTTTTACCACGGAGGCAAGACGTGCGATGGAAAAAGCCGTCCTGGCGGCCAGCACGTATCGTCACCCGTATGTTGGAACCGAACACTTACTGGCGGGCCTACTTCAAATCAATGGAGAAGATCTGCGTGAAATTTTCGCCTCCCAAAAAATTCCGCTCCCCATCCTCCACCAGCATGTCCTTGCTGTTCTGAAAAGTACGTCTCGGTTCCCGGATTTGGCCGCGAGCGTACGAACCGAACCGACAAAGGGTCTCCTCGGCCGTGACCGCGCGGAAGGAAACACCCCTCTTCTCCTTTCTCTCAATGAGGAACCGCGTCCAGACCACCCAGAACAGGAAGGGACACCAGCCTTGGACTATTTCGGCCGCGACCTCACGGCCGCAGAAAGGAATGCAAAACATTCGGATCCTCTTGTAGGTCGGGATCGTGAAGTCCGGCGTGTCATTGAAATCCTTTCCAGACGCACAAAAAATAATCCGCTCTTGCTTGGAGAACCTGGCGTGGGCAAAACAGCGATCGTCGAAGGGCTAGCCCGTCGCCTGGCTCATGGAGACGTTCCCATCCCCCTGCGCGGCAAACGTATCGTTGCCATCGATCTTGCCCTGCTTGTAGCCGGTACCATGTATCGCGGTGAATTCGAGGCGCGCTTGCGCCAACTGGTGGAAGAAACAAAACGGCGTGATGACGTTATCCTTTTTATCGATGAAGCCCACCTGCTTGTTGGAGCAGGCTCTGCCTCTGGTTCCATGGATGCAGCTAACCTGCTCAAGCCGGCCCTCGCGCGGGGAGAACTGCGCTGTATTGGAGCCACCACGCCGGCTGAATATAAAAAACATCTGGAAGCGGATGCGGCTTTGGAACGACGATTCCAGCCGGTTTGGGTAGAAGAGCCGACACGTGAAGAAACGCTGGCCATCTTGAAGGGTGTTCGGGAAGGCTATGAACAATTTCACCACGTTCGCGTCTCGGATGAGGTGCTGGAAACCATCGTCCGCCTTTCCGTTCGTTATTTTCCAGACCGTCGACTCCCGGACAAGGCCATTGACCTCCTGGACGAAACCGCGGCTGCTGTCCGTGTACGCGCCCCACACCCTTCGCAGGCCGACCGCCTCCGTCTGATCGAAGACCAGTTACGCACTCTCCATGAAACCAAACAACGCATGGTTTCCGAAGAACGGTATCAGGAGGCCCTTGCCCTCAAAGAAGAAGAGCGACAGCTGCAAGAAACTTTAGCGACCCTTCTTCCGCCGCCTCAAGATGTGCCCTGTTCCATTCTTTCCGAAAGCGATGTCCTCGACGTTGTCGCACGCACGGCCCGTCTTCCCGTTGGCGAGGCAGCAGCGCGCGGTGAACACGCCTTCCTGCATTCTTTGGAAAAACGTTTAACATTAAAAATCAAGGGTCAATCCCACGCCGTAAAGACCGTTGCTGACGCCATACGTCGATCCTTAACAGGGATCTCCCACCCGGGACGCCCGCTCGCCTCTTTCCTCTTCGTGGGGCCGTCCGGCGTTGGAAAAACCGAACTCGCCCGCGCCATGGCCGAAGCTGTTTTTGAAGACCCGCGCGCGCTCCTCCGACTGGACATGTCGGAATTTGCCGAGCCGCACTCTGTTTCAAAACTCTTAGGGTCGCCGGCCGGTTATATCGGTTACCGCGAACCCGCGCGCCTGGCCGATCAGGTCCGACAACGGCCCTCCTGTATTCTTGTCTTTGACGAACTGGAGAAAGCCCACCCCGACGTCCAAGGTCTCCTCCTCCAAATTCTGGAAGAAGGAGAACTTTCTGATGCAAGCGGACGCCCTGTTAACTTTTGTCAAACAGTCATTGTACTCACAACCAATGCAGGGTGGGAGCGTTTACGAGGATCAAGCCTTGGATTTACTTCCGACGCAGGGAGCCGACAGATGGCAGATGACGAACAGCTGAGGCGCGAGCTGGAGGAAACGTTCCGCCCGGAGCTCGTCAATCGCCTGGATGGCATTTGTGTTTTCAACCCCCTGGATCAAACAGCGCTGCGTGCCATTGCCGAGCTACGTCTGGAAGAACTTATCGCCCGCCTGCGGGACCGTCGCGCGGAACTTTCCGTTGGTCGAAACGTCTCCAGTGAAATCGCGCGACGTGCGGAAAAAAGCCCTCTGGGAGCGCGGGAAATCCGGCGCGTGATCCAGGCAGAAATTGAACCAAGGCTGGCGGAAGTGCTGTTGGAAACTTCGTCTGCTAGTCGCCTGCGCCTTAAGTTTGGAAAAACGGAATTTTGCATTGAAACCCTTCGTGAGTAAAAAACCTCTTTTGAGAAAAACTAACCGTGACGCTATGTTTTCCATCCCTCCAAACGAAACCGAGCTTCAAACCACCTATCGCGACGTCGAACGATCCATTCAAGAACAGCTGGATCGCATTTATGATCTCGTTGAAAAAAAAAGGAATGTCACTTTCCTAAAAATCGAATATAAACGCGCGGTCGAACTTATCACGCAAAAATACGTTCTCTTGAATCAAGCGTTGGAAAAAACGAAAGCCTCCATGGACGAACAGGAATATCAGACGCAGACACAAGCCCTCAAGGATCAATACAAAGAGGATCTGATTCTGTTGGCTGTTTCCATCGATGAGGCAACCACCCCGTCATCAGCCCAATCTTGATGCCTGATTTCCACCGATTCCAAAAAAAACGGTCTATGTCCGCGCGGACAGACACGATGCAGAGTTATCTTCTTAGTGGAGCCACCGAGGTAACACAGCGTGTTTTGGGTACGGAAAAAATTGGGAAGGTCGATCTACAGGCTTTCCTCAAAAAATTCCACGAACACGGCGTGGCCTCCCTTCTCACGCGTCAAACTCTACGAACAGCCTCGTGGCAGGTTGGTATTCATTTGGCAAAAAAGGGGGCCAACTATCTTGTCTCTGAAGCGACGAATGATCTCCTGGGTGTTGGGGATATTCAGGACATGATAAAAAAAATAAAGGTGGGGGATTATGCCGGGACCTTGAAACAGACCCTAAGGGCCGTATGCACCAATGCCATTTCTTCGTATACCGGTGGTGCCGTTGACGAAAAAGATTTAGAAAGTCTCCGGCATCTCCGCTCTCTCCCAGACATCCTAAAAAAATTGGATCTTGCCCGCATAGCCGTGGCAGCGGGAACCGCCCTTGCCTTGGCCTCAACCGGAGGAACCATGACCGCCCCTATTCTCCTGGTGAGTTCCGCCCTAAAAAAAAATATTCCCAAGATAACATCAGAAGACATCTTCAAAGCGGGAAAACGCTTGTTTAGCAAAGAAAAAAAACGACCTAACCCCTCCTCTTCGACAAAAATACTGGAAGGGACCCCGCCTTCTTCTCCGTCGGAAACGGAACGCAAACGTTTCTTAGACGAATCGCGCACAAGGAGTAACGCTGCCAAACGTCACGGAAAAAATATTGCTTTTTCCCCTTCTTCCTTCTCAAAACCTCAACCCCCTCCTTCCCTTCCTTACAATCGGGGAGAAGCTGACCCCTCAACGAACGAAACCTATACGACCCCTGACGTGGAAGACAATCAGAATGATCCCGTCTCCACTCTTTACGAAAACCAACAACGACGGCGCATAGCCCAGCGCCAAATGCAAGAGGCAGAAATGGCTCAGGCTGCATCGACCCCAGGCGCAACAACAGCAGGAGGAATTTTGGGCGGAGAACCTCCGGGATGGCAGCTGTTTGATCTAGCCCTAAAAGACACCTGGTGGGTTTATCCCATTGCTTTGAATCTTCAAATGGTTCGCTCATGGAAAGGACGCCAAGACGGAAAGACCAAAGAAGACCCCTTTATTCCACGCCTTGATTGGAACCACGTGCTTCCCCACGGAAAGATCCTTCCCCTTGGAAGAGGTCTCAACCTTCTTCCGACTTCCCTGCTGACTTTTCTGATCGTGGGTTTTGATCTTCTCCTCCTTTACGGACTTTTCCAAGCCCTCTTTCTTCCCTTCATCCTCATGCGAACCGTTCTCAGCCAATATCTCCCGGAGTCCATTGTTGGTTGGATGACCGATCTTCTTCCAAGCGGTCTTTCCCAAATGCCTGGATTGTAGGAAAATGGGTGGCGTATGTCCGAACGTCTTAAAAAATTCCTCCTCATCGCCTTTTTTCTTTTCTCAACCATTGGGATTGGCACCATGCTCTATTTTCTCTTTTTCGCTCCTCCTCCTTCTTTAAAAACTACGGAGGGAGAGATCGAACAAGAATATGATGGAAGTTTTCCTCTTTCAGAAACAGGAAATCCACGGCAAGGGGCATCCGAACCGTCTGCAACACAACAACTCCCGGAGGCCAGCGAAATAGCCGAAGGTGGTCTCACGAAAACACAAACGCTTACCGCATCGTCTGTCCAGGCTTCGAGCTCGTCCGCAGATGGCAATGGGATGAATTACTATGACCCAGCTGACGGTCGTTTCTATGCCGTCAAGGCCGATGGAACCGTCACATCCCTTTCCGATCGCTCTTTCCCCGCGGTCCAGTCCGTGGCGTGGAACAAAGAAAAAGCCAAGGCGGTCCTTGAATTTCCAGATGGTTCCAATGTTGTCTATGACTTTGAAACGGAACACCAAGTGACCCTTCCCTCCCACTGGCAAGCCTTTTCTTTTTCTCCGGTTTCCGACGATCTTTTTGCCAAAAACATGGGAGTGGATCCGGGAAATCGCAGTTTAATTGTCTCCAATCCGGACGGTTCCCAGGTAAAATCCATCCAGGACCTAGGGGAAAATGCAGGACGCGTCTTCATCCGTCCTTCTCCCAACCGCCAAATCGTCGCTTTCTCCGATACGGGAGATGTTCAATCCGGACTGGGGAGGAAAATGATTCTTCCCATCGGGATGAATCATGAAAATCTCAAGGGCCTGATCGTGGAAGGTGTGGATTTTCGATCTGTTTGGAATCCTTCCGGATCTCTCCTGCTCTATTCCGTTGCTGGGGAAACAAGCGACTATCGCCCGCAGCTATGGACCGTGAACGGAACACCCAACCGTCTTGGAGAAGAGCGTCGAAGCCTCAATGTTTTTACCTGGGCGGACAAATGTACCTTCGCGGGACCGACAACTGTCTACTGCGCGGTTCCGCAAGCACTTCCCTCGGGTTCCGGGATTCAACCAGCGGTTGCTGCCTCCCTTCCGGACGACGTCTATAAGATTGACCTTACGTCTGGGCGCCTTTCCCTTGTGGCAAGACCAGCTGACGGCGCGTCCATAATGGGTCTTGTTCTCTCCCAAGATGGAACCTCACTCTTTTTCACCAATGCCCTGACAGGACGATTAGAACGGTTGAAATTAAAAGAGGGAATATGACTCACCGTTGGCTTGCCCTTCTAACGATCGGTTTTCTCTCCGTCGTTGTCTTCTTTCTTTTTTCGATCCGCCTGCGCCCAGTGGCCCGACCCGTTTCACCTTTGGAAGCCTCTTCACAAACACTCGAAGAAAAATCCGTCTTACCCCTGGTCAATTTTCTCAATCCCAAAAAAGGTTCTGCCGATGTCGATGCCATCGTTCTTGTTGTCTTTTCGGATTTCCAATGTCAGGCCTGCAAGGAACTGGCAAACACCCTAAATACTCTTCTCCAAACAGTGCCTGACGTCCGAATTGCGTGGAAAAACATGCCGAATGAAACCTCTCATCCCTTAGCCGTTTCCGCGGCTGTGGCCGCCCATTGCGCGGGACAGCAAGGAAAATTCTGGGAGTATCATGACGCGCTCTTTGAACAACAGGCCCTCCTCACGGAAACAAGCCTGGCTTCCCTTGCCGACACCTTAAAACTTGACACTACCAAATTCCAGCGCTGTTTCCAGGAAAAAGAAACGCTTCCTCTAGTGGAAAAAGATTTGGAAGAAGCTCTTGCCTTGCGCATTGCGGCTACACCAGCCATCTTCATCGGCGAAGACCGTTTTGTGGGTGCCCTCAGCCTTGACGCATTGACCGCGGCAGTGGCACGGGCACGAAATGCTCGCCTGTAAGCTTCTCTATTTTCGTATGCGGCTGTTCTTAATCCGCTTCTTCCTTGTTGCTGGTTTTCTCATCATCGGCTCTTTTTTCTTTTTTCCAGCCGCACGTCCTCTTACTGTTTTGGCCGCCCCTTCCTCAGGGGCGCAGACAACGGAAGAAAAAACCTATCCGGCCCCCCTTCTCAATATCGGAATTCCGACCATCTCTTTTTCCAATGCCATAAATCAAGGGGGATACCTGCAAGCCAACTGGCTGGGGGAATACGTCACGGGCATGTACAAATTCCTGTTGGGAACCATGGTCACCGTCGCCATCATCATGGTCATGATCGCCGGCATGGAGTACGTGGCCTATGCGAAAGGCAAAGATGTTCAAAAAGCCAAGGATCGTATAAGAAACGCCCTGACCGGCCTAGCTCTTCTCTTTTCCGTTTCCGCCATTCTCTACCTCGTTAATCCAGCATTGACGGTTTTTAACAGCCTCAACCTTCAAATTATCGATCCGGTCAAATATATCGAAGATTCGGGAGATGTGGTCGGTTCCGTGACAAAAGACACACTCTCCAGTGTCGGTATTACCTGCAACGGTTCGGGAGATCCGGCTTCCATCGCAAGATCGTTCCTGGGAAAAACCAGCTACCGCATGGGAGGAAAAGGTGGGGATCCTCCTTATCCCGCCGATACCAAAACATGCGACGGAAAACCCTGCAAAGACTTCTGTCCTTCCGGGACGGTCTGCTTGGATTGTTCCGGTTTTGTTGGATTGGTAGCGGAGTGTGCCGGTCTGTCGCCAAAAGGCGAGTCCGGCGGAACCGCCGCTCTTTTCGGAAACGCCCCCCAAATCATCTCCTGTACGGACACAACCGTTACGACGAAGGTGGGAACCTTTACCCTCACACCCGGTGACCTCGTCGGATTCAAAGCGGGTGATTATCCAAAATCATCGTCGTTCGGTCACGTTTGGATGTTTATCGGAAATGGAGATCTTATTAACAGCCATGGAAAAGGACGCTCTTCTGGAAAAGCCATCGCCATTCAAAAACTCAAGTCCACCTGTCAGACCTATCCCTTGCGCTTCGTTGATCGTTAAAAACGTCGCCCCCTATCCTTTGCTATGTACGTCTGCGAAAAATGTGATACCCAGTTCCCCAAATGGTCCGGTCGTTGCCCCGAGTGTCAGGCATGGGGAACCATCAAGGAAACGGCCCAGCAACACCAGGGATCCGTCGGCCCCTCTACGTTTCAAGCCCTCCCACGTCTTTCCAAGCCCCTTGAACGTGCAGGATCAGAGCGGAGAATTGTCACAAAAAATACCGAATACGACCGCGTGCTAGGCGGTGGTATTGTTCCCGGAAGCCTTCTACTGCTTTCCGGCGAACCCGGAATTGGCAAATCTACCCTCGTCGCATCGCTAGCCGTTTCCCTTCCTGGATCTGGAACGGTCCTCTACGCTTCCGGAGAGGAATCCGCGGATCAGCTTTCCGGACGGTTTGAACGGTTGGGAAAACCCTTTGAAAAAGTCCGCTATCTGGAAACCGGGGATGTGGAAAGCCTGGCAGCGACGATCGAAAAAGAAAAACCATTACTCGCCATTATCGATTCCGTTCAAACGCTCGGGTCCGTTGCGGTGGAGGGGACGCCGGGAAGCCCAGGACTCGTCCGCTACGCAGCCAATCTCCTGCTTCAGACAGCAAAACGAACCGGAATTCCCATCCTCCTCATCGGACAGGTAACAAAAGATGGAACCGTCGCAGGACCAAAAACCATGGAACATCTCGTGGACACAGTTCTCTCGCTTGAGGGAGATCCCATGCACGCTTTCCGAATTCTGCGCGCGACCAAAAATCGGTTCGGATCCACGGAGGAAGTGGGTGTCTTTGAAATGGGAGGCGCGGGGCTCATTCCCGTTCCCAACCCGTCAGAACGTTTCCTTGCCGAACGGGTCGCAACGCCAGGATCGATCATCACAGCCGCACTTGAGGGGTCACGAGTTTTTCTAATCGAAGTACAAGCTCTGGTTGAAAAAAGTTCCTATGCCACTCCAATCCGACGTGCATCCGGATTCGATGCAAACCGTTTGCAAATGCTCTGTGCCATTCTTTCAAAACGCTTGGGTGTACACCTAGGTGACCAGGATGTTTACATCAATGTGGTTGGTGGCATGCGACTCGAAGAACCAGCAGCGGATTTAGCCGTATGTGCGGCCATCCTTTCCGCAATTTCCGGCATCTCAATGACAGAACCAACCATCTATATTGGTGAAGTGGGGCTAGGAGGCGAGGTGCGTTCCGTCCCAGCCTGCGACCGCCGCCTTTCTGAGGCCGCACGCATGGGCATCCAAAAAGCTGTTCTCCCAAAACGAAATAGTTCTAAACCGATGAAAGGTCTTGTTAGTGAAGGCATCCAAACCCTCTCCCAATTAAAAAGGACCGCTGTTTGAGAGCACAGCGGCCCTTGAGTCTGACCCCGCCCCGTATGTGGGCCTGTCGAGATTACTGGTGAGTGTCCGGGGTCGTCTCAAAACGCCGCCTCCCACCGCAAAAAATTGGAAGCGGAATTTGACTCTCATCTCCGGACGAAGTCCCCATTGATCCCCCCGTGTCCCGTGGATTACCGCTGATATCCCTTTCAAACCCCGGAAAGAGCAGCGGTTGTAAAGAACTCTCATCCCCTTTCATTTCTGGAGGGGTTTCCCGTTTCGCACTCATGTGTCCTCCTTTTTTTGCTTCCTCGACCCCAATCAACCGATCTTATTTCCTGCCTATCCTCTCACTCCAAATGAACTTCTTCAAGGGCCCTACGGGTGCGTTCGCGTAGAAACGGATATGCCAGCAATTCTGGATCCTTTGATAGGATCTTTTCAGCCCAATTACGGGCTTTTTTCATAAGATCCACATCAGCCAGGGTTGCAAAACGAAAGTCCGCAAACCCGGACTGATTCAACCCCAGAAGATTTCCAGCTCCGCGCAGTTCCAGATCTTTTTCTGCTAAGACAAACCCGTCCTGACACTGAACCACGGCCTCCAATCGCTCCCGCGCCCCCTGGCCTAACGAAGACGGACACAGGAAACAAACGGACGGTTTATCAGAACGCCCCACGCGCCCGCGCAGCTGATGAAGTTGTGCCAACCCAAATCGATCAGCCCCGAGGACAACCATGACGGTAGCGTTCGAAACGTCGATACCAACTTCCACGACCGTGGTTGATACAAGGACGTCGGCTTTTCCCTTTGCAAAATCGAACAAAACGGATTCCTTTTCCGCAGATGGCATCTGGCCATGCAGGACCGACACACGCAATCCCTTAAACGGCCCCTGCCTCAATCGCTTCGCTGTCTCGAGAACGGACGCAGTATCAAACGTGTCAGAAAAATCAATAAGCGGGCAGATGACGAAGGCCTGATTCCCGGACTCAACCTCTTCCTGTACGGTTTTCCACACGATCTGTTCCTGACCTGGACCGATGAATTCCGTACGCACGGGAAGACGCCCCGTTGGACGCTCTCGCAGTGTCGAAACTTCTAGATCACCGTAAAAGGTGAGGGCAAGGGAACGCGGAATAGGCGTGGCTGTCATGGAAAGCAGGTGCGGAACCGGGCGGTCCACGATTTTGAGCAGCGCATGACGTTGCTCCACGCCGAACCGATGCTGTTCATCAATCACAAGGAAAGAAAGTTCAGGCAACTCCACTCCTTCCTGCAAAAGGGCGTGCGTTCCTACAAGGGAAGAAATTTCGCCGGCACGCACGCATTCAAAAAATTTTTTCCGATCCATTTCTTCTCCGTCCAACATCGCGTGAGCCGATGTCAGAAGCGCACAGGAAACATGTGGAATCAAAAAGCGGCAGGTCCGATAGTGCTGCTCTGCCAAAAGAGCCGTCGGGGCCAGATAGGCAAATCGGTGCCCGGCCGCAAGCACGGCCCGTGCCGCCAACAATGCCACCACGGTTTTTCCGGATCCAACATCACCCTGGAGCAGCCGGTTCATAGGAACCTCCTTGGCCAAATCTTGGACGATTTCCCAAGCCGCAACCCGTTGCCCTTTTGTCAAAGTGAACGGAAGAGCAGCCACGAAGGCACGCAACGCCTCTACATCCGTTGGAATCGAACACGCTGAACACGTGGATCGTTGGCGCTTCACCTGTGCAAATAGGAGCTGGTGCAGAAATAGCTCTTCAAACGCGAGACGACGTAAACCATCTTCTGTTTCCGTCATGCGGTCTGGTGTATGCATCAACGCAAGCGTGTGAGAAAGAGTCGGAAGATTTTCGGATGCAAGGATTTCATCCGGTAGCCATTCCGTGACCTCCCGCAGCGCCGGCAAAGACGAAGAGATGGCTTGTCGCATTTTGAACTGGGTTAAAGAACCCGCCAATCCGTAAACGGGAACCAATCTGCCAGTCTGGAGTCCTTTCCCTGACACCTCACGAACAGGATTAACAAGCGTGGCCGACCCGAATCGTCGGTCCACACGCCCGGCCAAAGATAGGCGTGTGCCCGCCGGAACGGTTTTCTCAAGGTATGGCTGGTTGAACCAGGTCACGCGCAAAACACCAGTTTCGTTTTCAAAAATCGCCTCCGTCAACTTTACGCGACCGTTACGACTCAGATGTGTTCCAATTTCTTTGATGATTCCCGTAAGTGTCACAACATCGCCGTGTCGAAGCAAGGGAATCGGTTTCGTGTGCGAAAAATCATCATACCGAAAAGGAACGTGCCAGAGCAGGTCGCGCACGCTGCTGATGCCAAGCCTTTGTAAATCCTTGGCTGCCGAAATCCCAATGCCTGGCAGATCTTGAACGGACGTCCCTAAATGGATGGCCATAAACCCTTTCTGTATGACATTTTTACCCTTCTTGCCTTCTCATTCTCCTTCAGACACTATGGTAACATAGCGTTTTAAAAGAATCTCACTACCTCTCATTTCTCCCTATGCGATCACCGGAAAACGAACGGGAAATATTCTTCCATCCTTCCCAGAAACCCGACCAGGAACCCCCTTCGGAAAAAAGAACCGCCATAATCAGAGCGGCATTGGTTTCGGCTTTTACCGAAGGCCTCCGTTCCGGTTCACTCCCCTTTGTCAGGGAACTCAAGAATTCACAGGGCGAACGACTGTTGGTTCAAAGAACCGCTGTCGGACGCATAGAAATTTTCAAAGGAACTGGCGAAGGCATTCTTGAAATTCCTACAGACGGAGGTGCTGTCCTGGAAGGAACGCGAGAAATACTCACGCATGAATTAACCGGCTGTCTTGCTTGTTTTGTCTTTGGTGAAGATAGAGAAGGTCGGCCTCTTTCCGGATTGATCCATCTTACGCCGTCCTCACAAATTTCCTGGGGGAATTACCGACATAAAAGAGACGATGATCAGTGGGGACCAGATCGTCGAAACCATGCGGCTGAAACGATTGCATCCGCCCTTGAATCCGTCCAAGCCGACCCAAAGAAAACCACCCTTCTCTTCCTTGGAAACGAAGGAGGGGAACCCATGCCTTCCTATTGGGGTTATGCGGAAAATGAACAGCAGAAAAAACGCGAAGATCTTGCGCGTCTGGTTCGTGAAAAAGGTTTTCAAACAGTGGTCGCCCCTCCTCTCCCATTTGTTACAGCAAGCCTTTTCTGGAGCCCGGACCAACCGCGAGAAATTTTCGCCGTGGGTGAGCACGCCGCGACTCGCCAGGTTGATACGGCTTTGATCCCTATCCCAAAATTTCAAAAACCTTAATTTCCAGCCTCCACGTTCTTTCTTTGTTATTTAAACTTGACAAAATCAAGAAAATAGCATAATCTTTCTCCAGTCCGTTCAAAATTACCAATGAAAATTCGGCACGAGAAAAAACCAGTTTATCGGGAATAATCCAGATGGGCGGTGTAAAACTCGCGCAATTCGAGGGAAAAAAATGGAACTCAACGAAATGTCGGTGTCCGATCTGATCGCCGAGTTGGCTCGGCGTGGTTTGAGTGTCACGTTGAATAACACCTCCGGTGATGTGATCACGCCAGCAGACCTCGTCAAGGCACTCGGAAAGCACGGCTGCGTCATTTCCGACATCAGCCTACTCGAAAATGCCAAGCTCGACCAATTCGAGGTCGAGGTCGGAAGAATCACGTTCTCCTCAATCACTGGTTTCGAAAACGGCAACACCATGAAAGAAGTCGTGGTGGAGGGGATCGAGATAGCAACCGCCCACGAGGGCTCTGGTGATTCAGGGACGAGATCGTATGACTTTAGGCTCTTCGCCACGAGGCAAGGGCTCATGCTCTCCGAGAAGTCCTCGGCCAGCTACCAGGGCGAGAGCGTGTGGGGAACTCTGTGCCCGATCTCCTGGGCCAACCTCCAGCCAGGTGGCACGGTAAAAGACGTTGGGCGTCTGCTCGGCATCTGCCGGCCCATCACGCTGGAGGAATACCTGCGTGAGGGGCCGGAGTCCGAGGAAGAAGACAGCCTCGAAGGCGACTCCGACCGCTAGACCCCCTCGCGGGCTCGGACCCTCTCTGCAGGAAAACCATCTCAAAGCCGGGCTGTCGCGCTCCTTGCGACACCCGGTTTTGTTCTTTTTGAAAATGAAAGTTTTCTTCTCTCCCCCTTGCAAAAATTCAAAAAAATGTTAAGGTGTCAATGACAAAAATTAATCTTTCCTCTATGGCTGGAGAAAGCGGACCAACCCCTCTTGAAACATTTAATGACACCAGGTTTACTCCGGAAGAGATGCAACACATCAGAGATTTTTTTGATCAGGCTAGCTGTAGAATCGAACTGTTGAAAAAGGCCACGCCTGAGGATGTCGAAAAATTACAAAAAATGGTGGAATTAAAAAAGAGTGGTGGATTTTATCTTCAACCCGCCATAGACCTTGTAGACATAATTGCCGATCGAGACTAGTCTTTCCGCCTCTGAAAAAACCGTCCACGAAGGACGGTTTTTTCTTTAAAAGAATCTGAAAAAAAATTAAGCTGCTTTTCGATGGTGTTCATCATTACCTGCCGTTTCGGCTCCACGAATGGCTCCTTGCGCCTGTAACTGCGCCAACTCATGGCGCAAATGATACAAATCCGTAAACGTGGCACTTGCCGATCCATAGGCTTTAGAACGATCGCCCTGGGTCAAGGAAGCCTCCATGGTTTTTTCCAAAGACCGGATGGCGGATTTAAGCGTTTCGATACGGGCGGTCCTCGAATCCTTTTCCGAAACAAAGGCGCTGTCTCTTGCCTCTCCGCTCTCCATTTCTTTTTTTGCCTGCTCAAACCTGGGTTGCAACTGTCCAAGCCTTTCCTCAATTTCCCGAAGTTTCACTCTTCTTTCCCCACGTCCGAACCAACGATGTAAAAAACCTGAATTCTCTTTTTCCAACTTCTTTTTTTCAGCCAAAAGCGGCATTATCTTTACGTGAAACGCGTCATGCGATCGTTTAGCAAGATCCCTTCGCTCCTCTTTCAAAACTCTGTCTGAAGTACGTCGAGCTTCCTCGCGCGCAGAAGCCTGTTGCGCGACCATTTCTTTTTCCGCGGATTCAGAACTCCGCGCGGATGCTTCTCCCTTTGAATGAAATTCCAAAATGCGTCCCATTCGGAGCCCTTTTGCTCTCTCAGGAGGAGGCTCCCATAAAGGTGGCTCATCATCAGACGGAAGAAAAGCGCGTTCAGGGCTTCCCATAGGGAACTAGATCACGTTTAAAATTTCATAAAAAACCTCTCCCTTCCCCAGGCGAATCGGAACCATCTCCCCCAAGACATGACCCAAAAGGGCCATCCCAAGCGGGGAAGAATATGAAATGCGTCCCAACGACGGATTCGTCTCCTGGGATCCCACAATTTCAAACTCGGTATCCTTTCCATTGACGCGGACGCTCACTTTTGAACCGATGCGGATACGGCCGCCTGTCCCGGCTTCGATTGGGACAGCGGTCTTTAGCTGTTCTTGCAGAGTAGTAATGCGGGCGTTCATGCCACGCAATCGTCCCTTGGCCATTTGATAAGCCGCGTTTTCGGAAAAATCCCCCATTTCGGCCGTTCGCTGAACCTCCAGAATCGCGCGCTGGCGCTGGCGTTTTTCCAAATCCTGAAGCTCATCCTTCATGCTTTGAATGGCAGAAGGTGTCAGATACGGATCGTCTTGCCTCTTGAGGAGTTGAGCTTGTTCAGATCGCCTAGTTGGGAGACGCATATCTACCCCTATGGTAGGTAAAAGGAGACAAAAAACTTTGAATCACGTTTGAGGCACTTGTTTCTTTGTTTCCAAAGAAACAAGAAACCGCGGAATGATGACCTCCCGGACCCGCTTTGTCACTTCTTTTCCAAGGGACGTTTGAAGATCAGCCGTCTTTTTTGACACACCTGTTCCAAGCGTTGAAGGAACATAGGTATCCTCTCTGACAAGAGCTCCAATCTCTTCCATTTTCTTATCAAAATTCTCTGCAGGTAATGTCGGAAAAAACCCCTTTGTCCGCTCGTCGGTTAAGAAAGCCCGAACCGCCTGGGGAAACCACAAAGAAGTATCATCAAGACGAAACGTGTCCGTTTGCAACGTGCTCCAATGAATCACGGGATTTATTTCTTGGCGAAAAAGGTTCACGGTCCCCGGTTCTTGTTCATCGGTCTCCGGATGATTGACGGCCTCGGAAAGCAGGGGGATGTCTTTTTCTAGATCCCAATTGCCGTGCTGTGCCCATGCTTTCCACCGCTCAACAGCCATGGTAAATAAGAGGAGGGTTGCTGTCCTTTCTTCCAAAGAGAGTTCTTGGGGAGATTCGTGTCCGAACGCTTTTGCCGTCGCTGTCCAGAAACCAGCATGACCAACATCTCCTCCTTTAAAATCCAAATGATCCGGAATATCCAAAAACTTCTTAAATGCCCTCCGAACCTCCCGTTTGCGTTTACAATATTCCTGAAGACCCTTTGTGTCCTTCAAAAAATCAAAGACACTTTCTCTTGACGGTATTGGTGTCTCTTTCTTTGACTTACCTGCCGCCAGAATAGCAAACTCGTCCGGAGTCGGTTCCAATCCTTCTGCTTGCAATTCACCCTCTATTTTGGAGAAATCGGCCTGCTCTTCACCTCTGAAAAAACTTTCTCCCATACGTTTTAAAATTCCGTCCAGAAGAGGAAAAAATAAAGAATAAAGACAGGTCATTTTAAGCACGGATCATCCAAAAAAACAAGGAAAATAACCCACAATCCGTCTACTTTTTTTGATTGAGAACAGCGCCCCCTCCTGCTGCCCGTCCTGTTGCCCAACAGGCCTGAAGATTGAACCCACCAGTAAACCCATCTATATCCAACAGCTCGCCGGCAATAAACAGTCCTGAACAAATTTTTGACTCCATCGTGATCGGATTTATTTCCTTAAGATCTACCCCTCCGGCTGTGACAAATTCGTCACCGGCCACGCGACCGACAACAGACAATAGAGCACCTTTCAACCAGGTGGCACAGCGCGCCATCTCTTTTTTTCCAATCTCGCCTGCATGTCGATCGCCGGGCAGAGCCACTTCCCGCAGACAAATTTCTGAGAGAGACTTTGGAACAATTCCAGCCAAAGCGTTCACAAAACTCCGTTTAGGATTAAAAGTGATGTTTTTTTGAATCTCTTCACGAATTTTTTCTTGAGAGAAATCCGGAAAAAAATCAATGGAAACTTTCATGGGTTGTCGAGCGCTATAAGTTTCAAATGCCGTCAAAGAAGACAGGGCAAAAACTGCCGGACCACTGATGCCCTTATGTGTGAAGAGAAAAGGACCGATGGAGGAAAGGGACTTATTGTCGCGCGCCATGAGTCGCACCTTTGGAAAGGAGAGACCAGAAATGGATGTCGGCCATGTTTCCCGCGTTAAAAGAGCGCTGAGGCTGGGAGCAAGCTTCGTAATTGTGTGTCCCAACGAATCAGCAAACGCATAACCATCACCGGTTGAACCCGTATGACGATAGGCCTGTCCGCCTGTAACAAGAATAAGTTTATCCGCCTGCAGCGGTTCCTGCTGCTCCTCAAAAAAAATCCTAAAGATGCCTCCCTGTTTTTTAACGCGAGAAACAGAGGTGTTGAGAAAAAGACGGATGCGGGAACTTTCAAAAAGACGTTCAAAGACACGAACCACGTCCCCTCCTCTGTCTGATTTCGGAAACACGCGCCCGTCCTTCTCGATCTTAAGAGGAACCCCGTGCATTTCAAACCACGCACGGACGGCTTCGGGTGGAAACCGACGCAGAGCCGATGCAAAAAATTTTCCTCCGCGGGGATAGCGGGAAAGGATTGCCTGGATGTCGTCAAGCCCCGTTGTCACGTTGCACCTTCCGCCGCCTGTCATCAGGACTTTTTTTCCAAGACGATCATTGCGCTCAACGAGAAGAATCCGCGCCTCCGGATCCATCTCCAGAATCGTTGCTGCAGCCATAAGTCCGGCAGCTCCCCCGCCAAGAACGGCAATGGTCATAGTTTTTCCCTTTTATAGCACGCTCTGAATTCTCTTGACAGTTCACCCTCTCCCCCTTGCCTTTTTTCAATAAAGATGCTAGGGTAGAGTAAGCAAAGGACGCTCGGAGTGGAGATCTGTCGAATTTCCGCGAAGAGGCAGGAATTTGCAGATTATTCACTCTAACAGCAGTGCCTATGACTGGTAAAGTCGCACGCCTGACCGACAAGGGGTTTGGATTCATCACCCCGGACGGACAGGACAAGGACGTGTTTTTTCACATGTCCGCCCTCGTTGATATGGATTTCAACGATCTGCGCACCGGCGACACGGTTACGTTCGAGGTCGAGGATTCTCCAAAGGGTCCCCGCGCCGTGAATGTCCAGCGCGTCTCCGTGAATGCCTAATCGCGTTCAGCAAAAAACCTCCCTCGGGTTCATCCTGAGGGAGGTTTTGATTTTCCGTGCTACTGTCGATTACGTGGCAAATTATCGTTTAAGAAAACAACCTTAAACAAAATTAAAAAGCCCGCGGGAAGATCTCCCGCGGGTTGTTTTCGTTTCTCTCGATAGTAGGCCTCAATCGTCGACTTTATACCTTTTCAAGGTATCACAGCGTGTATCCGGGTACTCGTACCCTACCCACACCTCGCATGCACACTCCTCATACTCAAAAGTATAATATCGACATTCAATGAGGTGCGTCATTACCTTCCCAGAGAAAGCCTTCTCCCCACCAAGATTCTTGACCTCTCGGACAACCGAAATGTAACAATCGGGATCGTCTCGATCTCTTTTGCCATCTCCGTCGTTGTCGATGCGGTCCATGCAACGGGCGTCGGTGTTCTCCGGCATTCGCTTCACGACCTTCTTTGCCACTGGTGGCAAAGCCTTCGGGGTGGCGGTCACACGGATTCCTTCGTCCACCTGCCCGTCGCAGTTGTCATCAATGGCATTGGCGGTCTCAACAACGCCGGGATGAACCGCGGCCTTGGCGTCATCGCAGTCGTTGTTGGCACTGTCGTCGTCCAGAACATACCCATCCACCGCCAGCACCACTCCCATTCCACCGCTAATCCGGAGGCAGATGGTCTCTGTCTGATCGCCATATTCGTCACCGTCCGCATCCCTGAACGCCTGGAGCGGGCATTGGGACAAATCGGCGACCTGTGCCTCCACACTGCTTCCGACCGTGAAAAGAACCATCATTGCTGCTACAGAAAGCAGCTTATTTGTTTTCTTCATTCCCCTTCCTCTCTTTCTTTTTGAAAAACCAATCATTTATCAACTTGAGCAACCCTAGAAGATTTTTCTCTTTTTGTCAAATTGATTCAACACCTTCTTCTAATTTTAACCACTCTTTTTCCAACGCATCCAACGCTTCCCCGATTTCATCCAGCCGAATGGATTTCTGCAGCGTGTAGTCCGTTCTTCCGACAAATCGGAAAAACCGCGTCGCCGAAAAAGGCCTTAACGTAGGTATGGGCCATAACAGATCTTTCAATGAAGAACGTCACAAATCCATTCAGTGAACACGTCCTCTATTTTTCGCCCTGAGGCACGAATAGCTTTTGGAACAAGCGAATTCAACGTCTGACCCGGGATCGTATTTATCTCCAAAAACCAAATCACCCCTTCCTTATCCACGATAAAATCAGAACGAGTAAGATGCCGCGCCCCGATAAGTTGATGAATCCTTATCGCCATTTCCTGAAGGCGTTCTCGTAGGGAATCTTCAATGGGCGCAGGACAAACTTCTTCGACAAGGTGTGGATTATACTTGCTCTCGAAATCAAAGAACGCGTTTTTGGATTTGATCGCAATAACCGGAAGAGCGACAGGTTTATCGTTCTCCTCAATGACAGCAACGGTATATTCGTCACCTGGAATAGAGTCTTCAATCAGAAGGGTGAAACCATGCGCGAATGCTTCGTCCAAACCTTTTTCAAAACTTTCTTGATCCATTGCCAAGGTGATCCCAATGGAACTTCCGCCATCAATAGGCTTAATAACACACGGTCTTTTATAGGTTCCCTCGTTTCTATTTTTCTTTTCCAAAACAACGAAAGGCGCGGTATGAATTCCCGCGCTTCTCGCAAGTTCTTTGGTGATGACTTTGTTAAGGGCGATGGCATGAGCTTCTGTATCAGAAAAAAGAAACGGAATATTCAACGTATTTAGAAATCCCTGAATGGAACCGTCTTCCCCTCCCTTTCCATGGAAAATCGGGATGGCAACGTCGATCTCCCCGCGTTTTTCCAAAAAAAGATCCAGCTGTGAAGGAAGATCAAACATTTCAACGTCGTCATACAAGCCCAGCGCCTGACGCACACCTTCTGCAGACTGTAAGGCAATTTCGCGCTCGGAACTTATCCCGCCGGTTAGGATGGCAACACGGATTTGATCGGACATACGTGAAAGATAAATAACTTTTACACAGAAACGATAATCCCGTTTCCCGAAAAGCATTGCGCAAAACGTTTTTCGGAGACAACAACGGCCTCCTGTGTTCCGGTACGAAAGAAGCCGGCGGAATTATGAAGGACGAACGTTCGCCCCTCTTCGGTTTCCTGGACGTCGTAAACCACAACCAGATGCCCGTTTCGGCGCTTTGGTTCTTTACCACTCATCTCTCGAATTTCGGAGGAAACTGAAGCGATAACATAATGGCCGCGCGCGATCCAAGCGGCCACATCGTCCGGCGACAGGCCGCGGCGGGCAACGGCAGACAGGTTGAATTCGCCTTGGATATACTCGGCGAGCTGCCGATGGAAAGCGCCTTGGATATGACCGTCCACCATCCGAAATACTCCATAACGGTCAAAGGCCACCTGATACATTTCCGGCAGACTCGGCGCCTCCCTGCCAAGGCCTAAGATGATCATTCGTACGCAACAAATTCCACACCAGTTCCAATGAGGCAGACATGCCTCTTTTTCATTCCAATTCAAGTCTGCTCTCTCTTCCTCCTTCTCAACATTCTCCCTCGGTTCGATTTGCGCAACGAAGACGGGTTCAGTCAACATGATTCTTCCCTCCGCTCTTTTTCCAGATCTGTTCAAACATCCACCGTTGGGCCCGGGTGAATTCCTTCGACCGGACAATGAAGCCAACCACCTCGTGATCGAAATCAAGCATGGCCACCTTGTCGCCATAGATATAAGTTTCACTCGTAAACGGTTCGCCTTTCACGAGACAGGTTTCCCGCAGGCACTCTTTATCGCATTTCTGAAGCTCGCGCGCTTCCGGCGTATCCGCAGCCAATACACGAATCTCCAAGCTTCGACGCAGACGTTCGGAAATAAATTCCTGATGGTCCGATTCGCTGAAGACGTTCTTTTCCGTGAACTGGTTCGTCAGCAGCAAGATTTCGCCTTGCGCGTGTTCGAGGACGTCTTCCGTGATCCGATGTAATCCTTCCTTTCCCGAAAAGAACTGGAGGACGGGTTTGGCAGCTTCGGCGCTGTAACCAGCCAGAAGTTCCGGAAGAGCCACCTCAACATCGTCGTACCGCTTCCGCAACCGTCGCATTTCCGCGCGCAGTCTCCCCAAAATCGCTTTCGGAGACTTGGCCCAGATAATCTTTCCTCCTGACTCATGTCCTTCCTCAACCAATCCCAGCGTTTGAAGTTGACCACATGCCAAGTAGGCGGAGGAGCGATCCATCCCGCAAGCCGCGGCAACTTTTCCGACCGTTGATTTACCGTCTTTGTAACTTTGAAGATAGAAAGCAACCGCATTAGGCGTCGCTCCCAAGGATTCCAAGGCCTCTTTGAGATCTCGTAAGGCATCCATAACGGTAAAAGAGAAGGGATAAATCGTCCAATAAATTTAAACTTAAGACTGTAAGTCTAAAACAATTATTCAATTTTAGCAATGAAATATCATTTCTTATTGTAGAATAGAAATCTACAACAGAAGAATTTTCCTTGAAACGATCGAACAACCATCTACAAAAGCCGAAAAATACTGATAGAATGGAGGAAATTTCCTCGTATGAACAAAATCATTCGCACGATCTGTCTCTTTTCGAATCAAGCCGGGTTCGAAGAAATTCAACGGCTCGAAGAAATATCCCATCTTCTTTCAGAAAGGCAGTTCGTCATCCAAACCAAAAGAATCTGCCTCTCGGATTATCACGATCAGGCGGACCAGGCCGCTCTGACGGAAAGTGGAATTCTTCTGGGAGCCGGCAGCCTGTCTTTTACCGAATTTCAAAAGGTCTTCGATGATTTTCTTTCCTCCGACAATAAAGCGACAAACGTTGATCTGACGAATGAGCCAATCACTTTCGACCACGTCGATACTCTTTTTGAAATCATCCGAAACAAACCGGATAACACGTTCCGTTTCACATACGGATTTAATTTACCCGACTCCAGCCCCTACTTCCCTTCTGCTAAATTCGGATACAAAGGTTTCAGTATTGGATTGCAGTCAACGGATTTATCGGAAGGCTGTTCAACATTGGAAGAGTGGTTCACACGGATGGAAACGGTTTGGAAGGAGATCGATGAAATTTTGAAAAATACGGAAGGATATCTCGGCATTGATTCCTCCATTGCGCCGCTATTTGAAGGAAAAAGCAGTTTGGTAAACTTTATCAAAAGGCTCGGAATGGATTTCAGCCGATCAGCCACAACGGACGTTTATACGAAAATCACGGAATTCATCAAAAAACATAATCCCCGGCCCATAGGATTGTGCGGCCTCATGCTTCCCTGTCTGGAAGACTTCGAACTCGCGGACGAATACGAGCGCGGAAACTTCGATATTGAACGGAATATTTTCTTGAGCCTGCACTCGGGCCTTGGGATTGACACGTATCCGATGGGAATCGACCAGAACAAGGATCGTATTATCGAAATTCTCTGCCTTGTCCAGCATCTAAGCAATAAGTATAAAAAACCGTTGGCCGTTCGATTTGTTTCAGACGGAAAGGCGAAAATCGGAGAGAAGACGGATTTTAAGAATCAGTACTTGAAGGACGTGGTGGTTCGAAAGGTGTAAAAATTTTAAATGAACCCCTTCCCGCGCCAAGACCGTGGAATATCGATTGGGAATAAAAACGATTTAATTATGAACGAATCTTTACAGAAAAATCTGCGTGAGCTGGACTTTCCGCCCCACGACGCCGTGGTCTATACCGCCCTTCTTGAAAAGGGACCATGCACCGCTGGCCCTTTAATTACAGCAACCGGACTACATCGAAATGTCGTGTACACCTCTTTGGACCATTTAGTTTTCAGAAAACTGGTGAGCGAAAAAGTCATGCGGGGACGCAAGCATTTTACCGCAACGGCACCGAACGCCTTGGCGGAAGAATACGAAAAGAAATTTCATCTTGCGTCAGAAACGTCAGAAACCATCGGACGGATGCTGGCCAAGGGCATACAGGAAATTACCGTTCACCAAGGTAATGAGGAATATTTAGCCCTCCTTACCAGCATTATCAAAACCCTACCGAAAGGGGCAACAAAATACGTGCTGGGAACAGGAGACGAAACATTCATGGCAAACACCATGCGTCCCATCTGGAAGGAATATCATCGCGTCGCCCATGCGCAAAAATTGAAAATCCGCATGCTTGCCTACGAGCCACAACGGATGACTATGACCGCCGAACTTGAGGCGGAAGGAGTCTATAACGTCCGGTATTTGCCATCAGAAATTGAAAACCCATCCGGTATTCATATTTACCCGGAAGCAGGCGTTGTTTTGAATATTATCTATTCGGACGATACAACGCCCGTGACAGCCATTAAAATAAGGCACGAAACATTGGTGAAAGGATACCAACAACTTTTTGAAAGCTTGTGGCGAATGGGGAAACGATAGCTTCAACAACACAAAATCCGAACACCCCATTAAAAAACGTACCGCCGAAACGGTACGCTTTTGAGAAGCCGTCCGAGTGCGCGAACGGCTCACTTCTCCTCCACCAGCCCCACCAACCACAACGTGGGACCGATCGCTTGTCCCCATTGAGACTCCTCCACGGCTCTTACGAGCCTGGAGGCCTCAGGGTCTTCGTTCCAATGCCGCGCGCACGTCAGTGCACACTCGGTGATACCGCTTCTGGCGAGCTGTTCGGCAATTTCAGCTCGCTCCGTTCGACACCTATCCAAACAACAAGCACAGACAAACCCCCCTCCCTCCATAAGGAGGGCGCGATTGCCGCACTGAACTGCCTTATACTCAACTCCCTTGGAGGGATTGGCAATCGGTGTCACGGCGATCGTTTGTCCAGACGTAAGCTGCTGCATTGCAACCTCCAGAACTTAAAGGCCTTTTTGAAAAGAACTAAAAAAAGAATACCACAAAATTAAAATATTGTCAACCTATTTAGTTGACAATATTTTTTTAGCTTTACCTTCTAAGGATTCCTGGTTCAAAAAAAGATTCTTCAGTCGTCGCAAGAAAACAGACTCCTTCAGAATGACAATGCGTTAAATCCAGGGTGTTGTTAATTTTTTACTGTACTGTGGAGTCATTCATTTCTTCCAACCCCAACCACTCTTTTTCCAACGCATCCAACGCTTCCCCGATTTCATCCAGCCGAATGGATTTTTCCGGTGCATAGTCGGTCGGGTTCTCGAAAAAATACGCGAGAATTCCACTCTTCTCCTTTTCCAACCGATCTATTTTTTCCTCCAACTTTTTCTGCAACCGCCGACGTTCACGATTGCGAAGAAAGTGTTCGCGACGATCTATGTCCGCCGAGCTTGAGACGACCACTGGCTCATGCGTAGACTGTTCGGTAAATTCCGTGAGTTCGCAGACGTATTCCTCGTACGTGCCAAGAAAGTGTCGAACCGATCCGTTTCGCACTTCGTAAATACGCTCTGCCAGCGCATTCATAAAGGTTCGGGCGTGAGAGACAACGAAAACGGTTCCAGAATACTCCTTCAGGGCTCGAGCCAAAATTTCTACGGTTTCCGCATCCAAGTGGTTTGTGGGCTCATCGAGGAGAAGGACGTTGTGCTGACGCAAAACCAAACGAGCCAAACGCACGCGTGCCCGTTCCCCTCCGGAAAGAACAGAACAGGATTTTTCCAGATCATCGCCGTGGAACAGGAAGGCACCGGCCGCGGCAAGAATCCGTTCCGCCGAAGCATCTGGTGGAGCAGCTTTTGTGAGCGCTTGAAGAACCGTTTCCTGGCCTGACAGCGTTTCATTATCCTGCTGCGAAAAATATCCAATGTCTGCTCGATGCCACCACTTCATGGTTCCCTCTAACGACGGAAGAACACCCGCAAGGGTCCGAAGTAACGTTGATTTGCCGCGACCGTTTTCGCCCACGATCGCGACCTTGGCGCCACGCGGAACCTCCAACGAAATATTCTGTGCGACTATTTTATCTCCGTATCCAACACCAAGCCCCTCACAGCGCAAAGCTGTTCCGGGAATAACCAACGGACACGGGATACGAAAGGCAACGGTCGGGAGATCATCGTCCAACGAACGCAACCGTGCCCGCAGCTTGGTAATGTGTTTAAGTTTGCTCTGGGCCCGCGTGGCCTGACTGGCTTTGGCGCGAAAACGATCGGCAAAGGCCTGAGCATCCGCCATTTCCTTGCGCAGACGTTTATTTGTCCGTCGCGCATATTCGGCCTGCTCCTCTTTCCAATCCAAATACGTTTCGACATCGCCTGGGAATGTTATCAATTTGCCTTTCGAAAGATCCCATGTCGTCGTACAAACGTTTTGGAGAATCTCACGGTCGTGGGACGTCATCACGAAGGATCCGGCATACTCCTTGAGAAAGGCTTCGAGAAGAAGAAGGGTTGGAAGATCCAAATAGTTTACAGGCTCGTCCAAAAGAAGAAGGGTTGGATCTTCAAGCAAGACACGAACGAGCTTCACGCGCATCTGATACCCGCCGGAAAGCGCAGCTGGCGCCAGGGCCAAATCCGTTGGATGCAATCCGAACCGTGCTGCAAGTTTGGCACATTCCCATGGCGGCTTTCCGCTATCCTGGGAAAGATAATCAACCGTCATCCGATCATTGGGCAGTTCTTCCTGTTGTCTGAGAACCCCCAGTCGCGTCCAGGACATAGGCCGGACCATCCCACGGTCCGCTTCTTCATCGCCAGCCATGAGGCGTAAAAGCGTTGTTTTTCCCGAACCGTTGCGACCAATAAGCGCAATATGAGCATCTTCAGGAACGATAAAAGAAAGCCCCTGTAGAACGATCTGCCGGCCATAGGCCTTTTCCAAATTTGCTGCCTCGAGGAGCGGACGCATACGGACGGAATTCTACCTATCTCACTTGCAAAAAGAAAGGAAACGTTTTACAGACGAAAAAGCCATTGCTATGCTTGGGTCACCTATGAAAAAAATCCTCATTATTCATGACCGGTTCCAGTTCCGCGGCGGGGCCGAGCGCTTGGTGTTGGATTTGGCCAGAATCCTCAAAGCGGACATTGTCACGGAGTTTTGGACAGAGGAAACCTATCCAAAATCGGACGTTCCGCACGGGCTTGTCATTCTAGACAAGGGCGAACCGCACGCCATGGTCTTCCGTTACTTCCGTGCTCAATGGAATTTCTGGTGGAAGACCCGCAAGCTCCTCAAAAATTACGACACAATCATCTTCTCCGGAAACAACGGTCTTTCCGCTGCCCTTCGCCCCCTCAAAGGAAAGCAAACAGTCTATTATTGTCATTCGCCCGTCCGGTACGTTTATGATCTGCTTCCCTTGCGCCGGGCCGCTGAACCTTCTTTTTTAAAACGTCTGGTTTATTACGACCTTGGAAAATGGGGCATCCGTTTCCTTTACCGTCTCGGGCTTTCTCGCATGCAAACGATCATGACGAATTCAAAAAACGTCCACGACCGCCTGTGGCGCTTTTGTCGCCGGGAATCCCGCGTGGTCTATCCGCCCATCCACACCGAACGATTCGTCTGGGAAGGACAGGAGGATTTTTACCTGTCTTACGGGCGCCTCGATGGTCTCAAACGCGTGGATGACATTGTGCGCGCCTTTCAAAAAATGCCTGACAAGAAACTTGTCATTGCCTCCGGAGGAGAGGAGGCCGAACGGATCGCCGAACTTGCCAAGGGATCTCCAAACATCACCTGTCTCGGCTGGGTCGACGATGCCACATTAAAACGCCTGGTCGGAACGTGCATAGCTACTCTGTACATCCCCGTGGACGAAGACTTTGGTATGACGCCTGTGGAAGGAATGGCTGCGGGAAAACCGTGCATTGGCGTGGATGAAGGCGGCCTACCAGAAAGCATTATTCCAAATGAAACGGGTCTTCTCGTTCCCAAAATTTATCGAGTGGAAGATCTCGTTGAAGCCGTGCAAACGTTGACGCCTGCTCGCACACGGGAGATGCGGGCCGCCTGCGAAGTGCAGGCCCAGCGGTTTTCCATCGAACGTTTTGAACAGGCGTTAAAAGGGACCATCCTCGAAAAAAAACTTCGGCTTGCTATTGATGCGTCCCGCAGCGTAGACGGCGTACAAAAAACAGGCGTGGAAGTCGTCAGCGATGCGCTTCTTTCCCGCCTGTCTTGCGGACAAACCGCAACACTTTCTCCTCTTTTTTATACTCCAAGAGAAATTCCTTGGCTCCCCAAAAATGCCCAGCGCGTCATTTCCCTCCCCCGCTTCTGGACGCTCATCGGCCTCTCACACGCCCTGCTTCGCGACCGGCCGGACGCCTTATTCGTTCCCGTACACACCCTTCCTTTTTTCTGTCCCCAAAAAACCGTGCGCGCCATTCACGACGTTTCCTTTCTCCGCACCCCACAGGCCTATCGTTTGCGTGAACGTCTTTACATGCGTTTGGACCTGTGGCGAGCAAAACGTCTTTGTACGTGTGTCATCGTCCCAACCCAGGCGGTGAAAAAAGACCTCGTAGCCCTCCTGCGATGGCCGGAAGGAAAAATCGCTGTAACCGGATGGGGAATTCCAGACGAAGAACCTCCTCCAAATTTTTCTCCCGATGCTCCAACAACGCCATTCGTCCTTTTCATCGGCCGCATGGAGGAAAAGAAAAATGTTGTAAATCTCCTCCGCGCCTTTTCCCTCTTCCGTGAAACACATCCGACCTGGCGACTGGTCTTGGCTGGAAAACCAGGCTATGGATTCGAGAAGATTGTGCCGCTCTTACGCCAGCCCGGCGTCGAAGAGCTCGGCTATGTCAGTCAGGAAAAGAAAGCCGAGCTTCTGTCCCAAGCGTCCATGCTTGCCCTTGTTTCCTACGAGGAAGGCTTCGCTTTTCCCATGCTTGAAGCGTTCCGTGCACACGTTCCCGTGCTTGCCTCTTCCATCCCGACTCTCAAGGAAATCGGAGAAGACGCCGCCCTCTTTGCAGATCCAAACGACCCAGAAGCTCTCGCTGCCAGCATGACGCGCCTCGCAGATGAAAAGGATTTATGCGAACGCCTTGTCGCCAATGGAAGAAAAAACCTAGAACGCTATTCCTGGGATGCTGTGGTTGAGCAAATCGTAAACATCCTCTCCGGCTGAAAAATATCCAAAAAAGACGGACACGTGTCCGTCTTTTTTGCCTCGAAACTTATTTATTCTGCAGGGTCATCTGCTTGTACCAATTCGCACGGGCCAAGCGAAGATCCAGGCGGCGCGTCAGGTGGGACGTCCACCGATCTGCCTGAGCCGATGTTATCAGGCCGTCCTTTTCCATTTTTTGAACAGCAGAAACTCTGGCGTGAGAGAGATTGGTCTCGTACTGGTTGAATGTCAGACCCTGTTCCTTGGCCAACCCGCGGATGGAGGACCCACCTTTCATGGCCTCGACGAACGCGTCTTTGGTCATCCCAAGGGCTTGAGCATGGATTCCAGTCATCCCGTTTCGGACCGTCTGTGCCAAAGGGAGTGGTTGCGTTTCAGCCGCAGAAACGGGAAAAGCCTGGAGACCCATAAAAACAGCACTTCCAAGGGCAACCGAAAAAGCGGAAAGTCTTTTGATGGTCATAGGAGGATAACGTTAAATTTTCTTTCGACCTTTCTCTATTCCTTCCTACAATCTTCAAGCCCTCTTTCTTTCAACTAGGATTTTCTCCTTCGGCGCATAACTTTGCCTGCCTGTCGGTAGGCAGGTCAGACCCCTCCCAACCTCCCCTTACTTAAGGGGAGGAGACCCCCATCTCAATTCCTTAACGATCACGACTCACAAAAAGCCTCGATTTCTCCTCGTTCTGCATCCAAAGGAGGAAAATCCTCTCAATATCAAGATTTTTCAAATAACGTTTTCAGAAAATCAAGGGATGCACAGGAAGATGGAAAAAGAGCACCAACCGTTTTTACACACATTCTTTAAAAAAGAGACGTTTTTGATTCCATTCTGACGCTTTTATCTCTTTCAGAAACACCTGGAGAAAAAAAGAAACCGTCTTTCACGGCTTATTTTATGGTGCGCCCGGCACGATTCGAACGTGCGACCCTCAGCTCCGCAAGCTGATGCTCTATCCAACTGAGCTACGGGCGCATAAAATCCTTACAATTTATACACTCTCCGCAAGACGTCCGTCAAGGATTCATCGGTCCGTTCCAGATCTTCCACACAAAACGGTAACAAAGCCTCGCGAACGCGGTTAGGATCGACTTCTTCAAGGGGGATGGAAAGCAATGGCAGCCACGGCTTTTCAAAATCCAAATACAGGAGCTTGACCTCCGGGGGATTGTAAACGAGAGAAAACCGCTTGATCGAGGGATAGGCATAGAATCCTCCCCCGACAAGAATGCCTGCGGTCGTCACAGCCACGTCAAGCTTTCCAGGCGGACGGAAGGAAGATAAAAGCGTAACCACCGCGCCCATGAGAAGGATGACGGCAAATAAAAAATTGGCTGTGGCAATGGCGTAAACAAGCAGGATGAAACCGATCGTCCCCCATCCGATATACCAAAAACGTGACCGCTGGTGAGCGGGATATTCATCGATCTGCCAGGTCGTAATAGGCCGGCCGTAGGGATAAACTACAGCCGTCTGGGCCTCTTCCCGAGAGGACATAAAACATCGTTTTAACAAGTATACAGGAAAAAACCCTGGTCAGAAATACCCAAAATCACCTCTATTTCAAGCTCACCTTAATCCTGATCCACCAACCCGCCGGCGTAGGTGGCTTCGTAAATTTCCTTGCCGTCAGACAGAATTTGCTCTTCCCCGGCAAAAAAACTTAGATCGCCCTCCCAGCGGTTATGATACTCCATTTTCTTCCCTCCTTGAATTTCTTCAAAATATTCCGGACCGCGCAAAGGCATTTCTTCTGGAAAGAGGGCCAGGGCTTTCCGTAAAAATCCATAAATCATCTGGCGATCCAACGATCTATCACTGATGCGCCCGTGATAGACCATCATGAAAACTGCCTTACCATGAGAAAAAATGACCTCCCTGCCTCCATACGGTTCCCCGCCGAAATAATTATCGTGGAATTTCCACGAGCCGTTTTCATAGATGATCGTTGTCGATCCGTCCGCCTCCTTTTTCCAAGCACTCTCTCGGCCCGAAGCATAACCGGCACGATTGGCTTCGGCGAGAAAAGAAGCAATGGTTTCTAGATCAACAGCCATAATTTTAATTTTATTCCTCCCTAATTAAATCGTAATCCCCATTGATCACCACCGGCTTTACAGCCTCGATTTCCGACTGATAAAAAGGAATGTCCGGGACCGGATTGAGGAGAAAAATCTTCTGACCCAAAACGTGCGCAAAGCCGATCTCCATGAGCGTATTACCGCCGATGTAATTGGCAATCCCGTGCTTATCGAGGTTCATGACGAGCACAGCATCGGCGCCCTGCATCAGCCTCCAGAATTCCCGAATGGCATCCTGGTTCTTCTTCTGTTCAATCTTGATTTTCTCTTTTTCCTCGTCAGTTTTTCCGACGAATGGGGCGGCAAGATTCGTCACGAACGCATCGTGTCCGCGACGGATGAGCTCATCCCGAGCCTCCATCATCTTTTCCGTGTACTGCATACTGCCGATGACGCCGATACGCATACTATTTTATCCTTTTGATGAAAAATCGTATGGGGGAAAACGCAAAAATGACTCTCGGAACCTTCCTCGCGCGTGAGATTGCCTCCCGTGAGCCGAGACAAAAATTGTTCGGACACCTATTTCACGAGTTCCTACTTAATTTTCATGGATGCCAAAATCTCCATGAGGATCTTCGTTATTTCTTGATCCCCGGAATAGTTCCACACGCGCACCATCTGTTGGTTTTCTTTCCCAATACCAACCTGACCTTCGAGGGCTGGAAAAAGTGCCGTGCCAGTCTCATTTCCAAGCGGGCGCTCCGGAAGATCTTTTACACTCCAAATTTCAATGGATCCTCTTTGGGAAGAATTTTCTGGAAATTTGATCGTTGTCCAGCGAATGCGATCGGTCGCTGGAATCACCACAAAATTCTCTGGATGCGAAATTAAATATCCTTCTGCTTGGTACGTTTTCCACGGGGGTTCCGATGTAGGAGCGGAGACGATTCCAGATCCCGTGCAGCCGGCGCCGAGCAAAAGAACGGTGAGGACAATTCCGAGCATCTTGAACATAAGGGGAAAAACACGAATCAAAATTTTGGCAGATGGGACAACAGTTTTTCAACCGAATCCTTCAACGGTTCCGTTGTATCAATGATCTCGCCAAAATTCAATCCTTCCGTGAGTTCATAAACGGCTTTTGCAACATCTTCACCAATCGTTTTAGGACGATTCCTGTCGCGTTGGATACAAACATCCAACGGAGCTTTTAACGTGAAGAGAACATGCGGGTAGGCGAGATGGTCCAGGAGGTAATCCATAACCTCTTTATGGTAAAAACATCCGTCAAAAATGACCACCTTCCGACGATCCAACACCTCCCTTGCATGGGGTAAAACGAAATCAAGCCCTTTTATGAAAGTGAAAGCGGAAATAGAGGTTTCACCATCCTCATGCAGATCAAGCTTGTGTTCTGATAAAACGTCATCGAGTCGTATCTGTTCCGCGTCCAGCTTCACAGCAAGCTCATTCGCCATCGTAGATTTTCCGGTTCCTAGTGTGCCGTGAATAACAATGTAGTAACTCATAAAAGTCCTCAATTATCTCGGCTAAGAACATTTATTCTCACACTTAAACTAGGCGATAAAATAAGGGTTATTCATTGCTCGTTTTTCAAAACCGTTGGCGGGGTGGACAATGCCCGGAACTTTGAACCAATAGGACAGCTTCTAGTCAATCAGATTTTTTGCCTTTAAATCGTCAAAAATGAGTTGGTCTACAGGAGAGGTATCACCTCTCTGTGAGTAATCAAACCAGTCCATTTTTTCTACTTCAGCGTTAGGCTTCGGTTCGCCGTTATATTTTGCTGTGTAGCATGTCATACGCACCACAGTGCCTTCCGGTTTACCATGTGCCTGTGCTTCAAAGGTTCCGTAATGCTGGATAGTCTCAGAAATCAAATCAACAAGAAGCTCTTCTTTCACTTCACGAATAAGTGCTTCCTGATCAGTCTCATTACCATCTCGCTTGCCGCCAGGGATATACCATTTATCTTTTCCGTAACTGCAAGTTTCTAAGACTTTTCGATCACGGATTTCAATAAACGCTAATTTGTCTATAATTGTTTTTTCCATAGAGGACCGTTTAAGCTAAATGCTTGTTTATGAAGGCCCTTCCAGATCCGGATTTCAGATATTTTTCAAATTGAAAGGCTTTGATTTTATCTTCTATCCCAAAATAAAATTCCAGCTTTACCGGTAGACGACCTTTTGTCGCCGGAACATCTCCTCTTTCATGTCTTTGAAGTCGGTCCTTCAAATCGTTTGTACACCCTATGTACCATCCGTCCCGACACTTCAAACTGTAGACATAATGCATAGAATTTAACCATACACGACGGAGTCACCGGTCGCTTTCGCGGACCACACATGCGGATTCGTCACGTCGTAGGTCCGCTTCAGCGGACCGATGGCGGAGAGAAAGGGATTCGAACCCTTGATACCTTGCGGTATACCAGTTTTCAAGACTGGCTCCTTAAACCACTCGGACACCTCTCCAAACCGGCCACAGCGTAACAAAAAAGCCTGATTTTGTCAGGTTTTTCCTTCACCACTCACTATAGACCGACGATCTTTTCTGTTGAGAGACGTTCATCGGCTAGCAACAATGTCCCGAATATTTCCAACCGTCATCCATGCCGCGGCACTCCCGAAACCGGCTTTGTCGATCGCAAATGGCGCCTTTACGGGCTTCGGATTCTTCAGGCGGACAAGGATGCAGTACTTTGGAACGCTGTCCCACGTTTCCGGATCCGCATTCAGGAGGCAAATCTCCTTTCCATACTTTTTTACGATCTCTCGCACATCCGAAAGACCATTCAACGTGAATTGCAAAACATGAGAAACCATTGCTTGGGCCGTCACGAGCTCTCCGGAATTCTTGAAAAAAATCACGTCTCCCTCCTGAATCTTATCCCAAGGCGCACGCCGGGTTTGATACCAGCGCGACTCAACCGTCTTTTCTCCGGACAAAATCTTAGGAATAAGACCCCAGGATTTTTTCATGATCGCAATGTGGTGCATAGTTTGGAAAAGATAGACTTCATTTTATCTCTTTCCCCATCATCCAGCCAAAAAATCGAAAACCTCAAAATACCTCAAAAGGCGGCCTTGCTCAATCTGAAAGATTTGAGTAAGATGCGGGAAGCCAAAAAAATGAATCCGTATTTATGGAGAGGTACCCAAGAGGCTGAAGGGGGGAGATTGCTAATCTCCTAGGTCGGGGTTTTCCCGGCGCGAGGGTTCGAATCCCTCTCTCTCCGCCACACCTTCGCCCCATAGGATGGGGCTTCGGTGTGTAAACGACTAGACGAAAAAACAAGGCAGGACGATACCATAAAAAGGTATATTTTTGAGTCGGATCTCCTGGAGAGGATATGTACTACGTGTACCTTTTGGAAAATGAAACAAAGGATTTCCACTATACGGGGCTTACCCATGATCTTGATCGTCGAATGGTAGAACACGAGCAAGGACTTACTCCTATGACAAAAGGTCGCCTCCTTCATTTGAAGTGGCATTGCGTATTTCCGACGAAAGAGGCAGCTGCGCGGTTTGAAAAGTATTTGAAGACCGGATCCGGCAGGGCTTTTGCCAAACGGCATCTTCTGTAAGTTTTACTCGACGAAGACGAGAATCCCTCTCTCCTATTTGCAAACATCGCTGCGGCCCAGCGGTGTTTTTGTTAATTCCATTTTTTCGAAGAAACAAAAAAGCGCACCCAACGGACGAGGGCCAGCGGAGGATCCGCTGAGTGTGCCTTCTCGTCCCGCGCGGGTGCGCGGAGTGTGTGTTTTACATCCCCAAGCCAGTGACCTCATTGCGGAGGACCTGGACCCTGGCATCCGAGATCAGATTTGCCGGGACGAATCCGGCGATAATCCTCTCAAGCGTCTCTAAATCCCTCGCCGCATCACCTGTGGAGGAGGCTTCCAGAGCGAGATGGACGCCGATGTCCTCGAAACGCTTGTGTACATCGCCGCGGATGACGGCAATGCGCGTCTGTAGTTTTGCAACCGTATCGACCACGACCTGCTGCGCCTGATCTTCAAGGCGCTGTGTCTGGCCGGCCAACTCCTGAACTTCGCGAATGAGCTCGAGATCGCGAAGCGGTCCGGAAAGCGCCTCAACGGCCCCGCGACATTCGGCCAGGAATCCCTCGACCTTGCCACGAAAACCCTTCAGTCCTTCCAGAACACGATCGGTCCTCGCGACGACTTCCTGCGCTTGTTCCAAGCTCGTACGGAGATACGAAGCTTCGTTTTGACGCAGACGAATCCCGAGTCGTTCCGTTACCAGCCGCGCTCGGCGGTTTACTTCTTCGACCTGCCTACAGGTGCTGGCATACCGGCTTCCCTCTCCGACCAGCTCGTTCCCAAGAGTTTCAATCTGCGAGGAGAGGAACTCTGGAACGATGCGGGTGGGGAGGAGCTCTTCCGGCTTCGGCGATTCGAAGTTGACGTCCAGCCGAGCCATCAACCTAACGACTCCCCAGAAAAAGAAACTTCCAGCGAAAGCCGATAGGACGAATCCCCAGAAAAAGAAACTCCATGATCCTGCGAGAGACGAGGAGATTAGACAGATCACGCTCGCAAGAAAACAGATCGCGCCCACGATTTCCCACCAAAAGAAAGATTCATAGTCTCGTTGGGAATAAATTTCTTCCCTTTTGGCAGCAAGCATGTTCTTTCGTTCCAGACTTTTTTTGCGATGTGCGAAGCCCTGCGCCTGCTGCAGGACCTGGTCCGGACGGGTTCCGTTGCGAAATTTCATTTTCTCTTTTCTCCTGATACCACGCGTTTTCGCGTGGGTTATTGCGTTTTGCAAGGTCCAAAATGATTCGTGGTTTTATTTTAACAGAAAAATCAAAAAATGTCAATTTTCTTCAACTTAAAAATAAACAAAAGACGCTGGTGGGGGGTCTTTAAAAAACTCATCCCAAAACCATTGACAAAATCTCAATTTCGGCTACGATGCACTGTCTCTTTAGTTTTTTGAGACAAGAGGAAAACCGCTGGGAGACCGGTGGTTTATGGACATTTCACAATGAAGGAGACGCATGCAAAACAGAATAGGATATCTCAAGAGAGCTTTGGTCGGAACCTTGGTGGGGATCCTCCTTGGTTCTGTCGCAACCGTCCTGTTGATTCGGGACGGAAACTTTTTTGCAGCGCTCCTTATGGGAGCAGCCGTTCTTCTCCAGTTGGTGGCCGTGGGCTACTACTGGAAAGGTCTGAAACAACTTGGAGGAAGAAATTGATGGACGACATCGAAAAAAAGAGAACGGAAATCGCTCAAATTCAGAGCGGGTTGGAAGACAAGAGGAACCTAGGCAAACGACTCCTGGAGGTGTTCAACGAACTCGCAACTCTGACGGCAGACGTCTTCATCGCGATCGACAACGGATCCGATGTAGTGGTGCGTGGAATTTCAAAAGAGTGCCCATCCACCGCCTTCGGTCTGCGCATCTCAACCACGAATGGAGAGGTGATCAACGTCCGATACCTCTTCAACGACGGACGTGTCACCTTCCATCTGGCAGCCAGCGGTCAGCTCTCCTTTGCTATTACCGACGACGAAAAGGGGGGACGGGAAATTCATTTTCTGATCTGGGCGAACAGAAGCAAGACCGCCGTCGAAACCTGGGCAAAACAACGCAGGACAAATCGTGTTTGTCTCTAAGAAACCCCCACCCTTTTCTCGCACACCCATGCGAGACGGAAGCGCCCCCTGCGCCTGACCGTCTCCTGGGTGCGCTTTTCGTTTAAGACCTTTCTTGACTCAACTCAAATCATTGACCAAAAAAATGACTACGATCCGCCGCGCGCCAGCGTCCAGGCCCAAACCGTTTCAACCCCGGCTTCTTTGAGAGCCTTGGCTGCAGCATCCAGCGTTGCTCCGCTGGTAACCACGTCATCGCACAACAGGACGGCCGAAGGAACGGAAACGCCAGGAACGAGAGAAAAGGCTCCATCCAGATCTCCTGCCCGACGATCTTCCGCACTCCGTTGTGCCTGCGGATCGGTCCAGACAGATCGATCCAGAAGAGAGACAAATGGAAATCCCGTTTGTTCCACCACAAAATGAGCCACCTCCTCGGCCTGGTCGAATCCGCGCTCACGCCGCCGCGCCGCATGAAGGGGAACCGGACAAACGGACCAGGCCACCTTCCGAAACAGACCCGGAACAATCCGTGGGGCCAATCGGGCTTGAATCCATTTCCAGGCCTCCCCGTTTCCCTCGTACTTCCACTGGCGAATCGCCTCTCGCAGCCGAGCGTCGTGATAAGAACTACCGGAAAGGCAACCATCGAGAAAAAAATGGTGGTAACAACTCTGGCAAAGAGAGCCGTCTCTCGACACTGTCGCACAACCCAAACAAACCGTTTCTCCTGGTTCTATTTCCGCATCCGAAAGCCCGCAGGAAGGGCACAGCCAATCCCCTTCTTCCCCGCAGCTAGCGCAAAACCGTGGAAACAAGGCGTTGCGAATCCACGAAAACACTACTGCCATCGGGCCCTGTCGACTTTCCATGTGCTGTTTTCTTTTACAAAATCCAATGTGAGAATCTGATAGATCGTCACGACATTCTGCACCGTTCCCGTTGTCTCCTCTCGTTGTGTGTGAATAGACGTCTGAGCGATCCCAGATGAGTCGTCCATCGTTTCAATAGAAACAGCGAGCACACGGGTGGTCACGCCGTAAAAAGCCGTGGAGGGTATCGACGTCGCCAACATTTTTTCCGTCTCCGCCCGAAACCGTTGCGACATGAGGGGCAAGACATCTGTTAGATTGGCAAAGGCACTTTCGTTGGAATAACTTCCATACCGTTCCGCAAACGTCTTTGCCAGTGCCTGAAGCGGGGCTTGAATTTCCATTTTCTGAATGTCCTGTTCTGAAAGAGGAGGAAGAACCTGCACGGATTTTTCTTCGAGTTTTCCTTCGGAAGAATCCGACGTGGACGGCCGGACTAACTCCCTAGTCCGGCGGTTCAACTGTCTCCCTCCGATCCATCCTGCCAACAGGAGGAAAAGAAAAACAACAATGGAAAGAAACCCTATTTTGCGTCGAGTCATAAGCGCAATCAGTTTGCAAGATTTCCGCGAATGCGCTGGGCCTCGGCTTCCCCGGCTTGTTCGGAAGAAAGGAACGCCTCTACCGCATCCTGTGCCCCTGTCAACGGTTCGGTTTGTTCCCCGGTCCCTTCTGAGGACGATTCCGTCTGTTCCTCTTTTTCCTGTTCTGTTAACTGCTGTTCGACCTCTTCCTGTGCCTGCTCCATTTCCAAAAGTTGCTGGGGATTGGAGGTCACTAGCCGGTCCTCCGTATAGGAAGCAACAACCTTAATGGCCACATGTTTCTGCCCGGCAAAAAAGAGCCCCTCCCCTTGTCCTGACTCAAGCAGGAGATATTTTTCCCCATCCGTCAGATTAAACGTCTTCTGGACCATATCAACACCGGCTGGAGACTGCTTCAACAGAAGCTGAATGGCGGAATTCGTGACAATGGACTGACCATAAGGAGAACGCAAAAAATCATTGACGTCCTGAGTAATCGTCGTAACGCCCAGATAGTATTTGCGGCAACGCTTGACGAGACCATAGATGAATTTAGCCGAATCCTCATACTGCATGAGCCACCAGGCTTCATCGATAACGAGGATGCGTTTCTTGCGCTCGGAACGGACAACGTTCCAAATATAATTGACGATCGTATAGATGCCCGTGGGGCGCAATTCATCCTCAAGGTCTCGGACAGAAAAAACAACCAGCTGATTCTTCATCTCCACGGTCGTAGGAGAATTGAGCAGACCAGCAAAGGTCCCTTCCGTATATTTGTGCAGGCGCGCCACAAGGTCTTCGGCTCCCTCGATCCCTTCCAACACGTCCTGAAAATCTGAAAGAACGGGTGTTTCCACCACAGAAAGGTCGGCGGTATCGGCCGTAATATCCTTCTTCGCATACGTCTCAATCAGGGCGCGGTCTAACATGGAATCTTCTTCCGGCGTAAAACCGACCACCCCGACTCCGCCCTGCGGCTTCCCGATCATGATACGCAAGAGTCCTTTGAGAATAATCACGCTGCTCCGGATAATGTCTTCGGTACGCACCTCTTCTCCCTTGGCCCGCGGAAGATCGAATGGATTTACTTTCGATTGGCTGGCAAGCGAAACATTCACATACGTTCCTCCCACGGCCTCACATAAATTTTTGTATTCCATTTCCGGATCGATAACAATCACATCAACTCCCATCATCAGACTACGCAGAATTTCAAGTTTCACGGCATAAGATTTTCCGGATCCGGCCATGGCAAATACGACGGAATTTGCGTTCTGAAGACTGAACCGGTCAAAAAGAATGAGCGAATTGTTGTGACGATTAATGCCGTAGAGAATGCCGTGATCAGAGGTCAGATCGGAAGAAATGAAGGGGAACGATGCCGCAATGGGCGATGTATTCATGTTGTAGGTAATCATGAGCTGATCGTTGGCCAGCGGCAGCGTGGAATTGAAACCTTGTTCGGACTGATAGAATCCCTTTTTGGAAAAAATAAGCTTGCTCCCAAACATGGCTTCGACTTCTTCGGTCAGCTTATCGAGCTCTTCGGTGCTTTTTGCAAAAAGCGTTATGTAAAAAGCAAACTGAAAAAAATGCTCCACCCCCTGGGTCAGCGCGTCGCGCAAGCCCTCGATATCGCGCAAGGCCGTTTCCCGCAGTGGATCCCGCGGTTTCCCCTTTTCTGCATCGGCCACAATGCCGGCTTCAAGATATCCCACGCGCTTCTGAAGCTGCTTCAGAATAATATTCGCTTTCACGGGATAAAAATACATGGCAACGTCCAGTGTCTTGTTAAGGTTGATGAGCGACGCGGACCATCCCAAACCGATATACCGGGGATAGGTAATAACGAAAAGTGTCCGGACGTAGACGCCAGAAAGGACAAGATGACTCGGTTTCACTTCAAACGCCGCCGGCGAGATGAGATCCCGCACGGTCACGACACCACGCCGATAAATACGCTCCTCTTCGAGAGCTTGACGCTCCGCCTGCGTCCGACGCATCTCAGGGTTTAAAGGGGGTGTTGCCGCGGGAACGGACGCCCTGGAAGAAACGGCAAACGCTTCCTGTTCAATAGCCATAGATTTCACGTTTCTAGGCGCACCTTGGAAAGATCCGCCATCTTTTGCGTTTCATAAAGATCGGGGTTGTAGCAGCCGTAAAACAGTTCAATAAGCCCCTGGGTGTCTAAGACAGCGCTTCCAAGACCCATACTTCCCAACTGGGATTGGAGGATAGAAACACGTTTGAACAAATCCTCGCGCCGCCCTTGAAAATCCTCTTCGCGCAAACGCACGGCCGCGGACGGCGAAATTGCCTCGGAAAGCCTAACCCAGAATGACTTACGCTTCTTTTTTTCCCCCTCCTCATGGAGAACAACAAGATAAAAACGCTTCTGCATAATTTCTCCCATCTGCACCAATTCCTGCACGAACTGCCGGTAATCTTCCATCTGTGATTTCAAAAGAGGATTGGCCGTACGGCGCTCCTGAATACCCAAGTCTTCAAGATAACCGTCGATGTTCATCTTACGAGATTGAATCACAATCTGGATCGGTTCTTCCAACCCGTTTAAAAAGGAAACATAAGCCTGGATGATCGCTTCTTGCTCTTCATCGGACTTCAACGCAAAATTCAAACTCGAAACCGCTAAAACAGCCCGAATGGTTCCATCTTTGAGCGTCACGACATCGTCGCGCATTTCCGCAATTTCCAAATAACGCTGCGTTTGCGGACGGACAACGGTTTGAGGAGACGTCTTTTTTGGCATAGGTTCAAGATTCCGTTTCTTCCTCCGGGCGATAGACACCGCCGGTGTTCACGACAAGCGCCAGCTCTTGGAGACGCGTGCCTGCGGGCGCGGTCTTATGAAAAGGCGTGGGGGCGGATGCGTGGGGAGTTTCCTGCAGAGCCGCTCGCAGCTCTTCCTCAGTCCATTCCTTGTTCCAAACGCGCCGCGCCGGCCGACGCATGGATTGGAGGAGATTTAAAAGAAAAAAATGAAAGGGCATCCCGTTCACTTTCAAAAGAGCAAGGACACCGCTGGCCGCCAGAAGGGGAATGGCCGCTGCGAGGAAAAAAGCAAAACTCAAAAGTTTATAGAGCACGGCCGTGAGCAGACAGCCCACCAGAAGAATCAAAAACTGGCGGACCGAAAGGGATCCGAGAATTTTATCTTCAACCTCGATAAATTGGGGAACAACGAATTGATCAGGCACATGGTTCTCTCTCTATCATATCAGAACCGCAGCGAAGCGTTGAGGGATGCTAGACAACGGACTTCCGCTGGCGTTGGCATGTCCGGCACATCAAATTTTTCCGCTGCTTTTTCCAAAGAAACACCTTCTGATAGCGAGCGTTCAACTACCCGGCGATAGGCCGTATACAAGGGGGAGGCCCGCCAGGCCTGAACTGCTTCCACACGCTTCTGGTAACCCTCCTCTGAGAGGAGATCAATCTTGTCTTTTACCTTGAGGGAGGCCTCTGCCGGATCACCTGACAGCCGCCGGAACTCCGTGAGCGTCATCCTCCCTATTTCCTCCATGGGGCCGGCTAAAGGACGACGGATCGTTCGGACATCTTCCATGCGATTGGGTAATGAAACCTTCGAAATGGGGGGAGGTGCCGACTCCGGACGAGCCGACGCCTGAACAACCGCTTGCTTAACACGTACACTGTCAATATTCGCTTCCTGACGTTTCAGTTCTTCTTTGATGTTGTGCGAGGCCGTAACGCGGGCAAGTGAAGGGGCAGCTGGAGAAACAGACTCCTTTGGAATCGTTCCGGTCCGTTCCGCAAACCGGCGGGAAAGCAATGCCTCTTCCTTTTTGACAAAAGCGTCCCGTTCCTCTCGCGTTCTGGCAATTTCTTCCGTCCGTGTTCGCCGTCCCTTGGCAAGGCGCTCCGTTTCAACGCGCTGCCACGCCTCGAAGACCTGTTCTAAAGCCTCCATGGTTTGGGCCAACACCGTACCAGTCAAACCGACACCCCCAGAACCACGTGATTTTTCGAGTTGCTCACGCGTCTGAACCGGGGTTCGGACCTCTCGCAAACGTGCCTCGACCGCAGCTCGAAATCGAGAAATCGCCTCCGTTTCAAGCACAAGAGACGCCTGCTTTTGAATCTCCGCGACAGCTTCGTCCAACGGAAGGCCGCGTGCGACATCGGTCTTTTTCAACATCTCGACGAAGCGAAACATCTCTTCCTCGTCTTCCTTTTTTTCTCTTTTCTGTTTATCTTCTGTCGGCAAGGCACGAGGGGGAACGGCCACGACTGGGACAACGGGGCTGATGCGGCTTGCCTTCCACCATGGATTTTTTTCAAGCCGCTCAAAAAAAGCCGCAACCAATTTTCCTGCGGCTCCCGGTGACAAAGCAAGGCCACCAAGTTTGACAGGGTGACAGAGGGCTTCTGCGATTTCCTCCTGGCCTTTTTCACGACGGACGAACGATGCAAAAATCGTCTCTAACCGATGTTCTGAAACAGCATCTGTCAGATGGACCCGAAGATCTTTCAGTATTTCTTTGGTCATCTGTTCTGGTTGAAATGCCCGAATTTCTACTTTTTGAACGCTCCGAAACACGGCTGGATCCCCACCCCAGACCCTGATCTGTCCGGCCACGTCTCCCAAAAAATCCGAAAGCGGAAGCAAGCGATAACCGGCCAGATCAATGGCCATTCGCGTTGAGAATTCCCCACGGATCCCAATCCGCTCCTCTAAAAGTCCGGGCAACCCGGTCCATGCGGCTCTTCCAACAGTCACGTCTTCCAACAGGCCCAACAACTCCGCCTCTGCTTTTTCTTCAAAAAGATATTTTTCCCGAAGACGATCTAACACATCAAAAACATCTGCGCTCCAAAGAAAATCCTGGATCTCTTCAGGAAGATCTTTCAATAACACGGGCGGTTTCTTCTCTTCCCCCATAGACGTCTTTCTTTCCTTTTCAAGATGGCTCGGTCGGCATGGTCAAACGCTTGATCTGGTCACGCAATTTTGAAACGGCCTTTTCGGCGGTCTCAATAGTTCCTTCCAACGCGCGCCTTCCTTCCACAGGAGCCTTGTCATATTCCGCTTTCTTTTCTTTCACTTCCGTCTCTCGGGTTTTAAGATCCGCCTGAGCCTTCTTAAGGGCCGTATCTACCTCGCTTTCCAGCTGGCTCAGCCGTTGAACTCCTGCCTGCAATTCTGCGGCTTCTTTTTCCTGCAAGGTTCCTTTTGTCCGTAGATCTTCCAAACGGCGTTGCAAGGTAACGGTTTCCTTCACACGATCATCCTTTTCATCAAGAGATGGCTCCTCATCCAACGCAAGTTCTTCAAGACCCTCTTCGCCGGTCATCTTTTTCTTCAGTCGTTGAAGTTGCGTCTCAAACTTCAAAATACGTCTCAGTCCTTTGCGTCTGTTCTTTTCTTCATCGGAAAGTTTTCCGCCATGATTTTCCTCTTCTTTTTCTTCCGTATCAATCTCTTCAATTTGACGTTGGACGGACGCGAAGAGCTTCTCGATCTGACCGGCTTTCTCTTCTTTTTCCTTCGGAGTCTTCGACGGATCTTCTACCAACTCGCTTAGATCACGCATGAGACCAGAGACAGATCGGTCGTCTATGGCTCCGGCCGCAGCCTTGGCAAACCCGGCATTCGTGCTATTCGTGGATTCCAAAATAAGGTCTTTATCCTTTCCAACGGTTTCTTTGAAATCATCTTTCCATTCTTTATCCGCAAAATCGCCGACGCCTTCGTCGAACCGGAACAGGATCTTTGGATCAAATCCCAATCGAGCAAGGTTTCCCAACATGGACTGTCGTTTTTCCTTGTCCTTCCCAAAACGATCCAACCCTTTCTTGAGAAGCCCGTCCAACTTTGTTGGATCATTTTTATATTCTTCCATTTTTGCTTCAAGATTCTTTGTCTTCTTCAGTTCCTTGGCAAAATCCTTTGAGCCATTGGCAGCAAAATTCGCAAGGACTTCGGGCGTCAGGCTCTCTGCCTGGACGTCTTTTATTGCCACTTCTTCCGGCGGGGCATAAGCCAAAATTTCTGGCGTATTGAATTCCCCGGTCTTCTTCGCCCCTTCAATCCACGCGCTCTTTGTCTTGTCGCCCAGCAGACCCTGGAGAACAGCCGTACCCATGAGAATTTCTTTGCCATCTTTGTCCTTAAAAGGCGTTGCCAGGGAAGAAACATGCCCACGAACCGTCTTGTCCTTGAACTCGCCCTCGTCCAACTTTTTCACGCCTTCAATGTCTTTGACATTCTCCTGCAAGGCGGCTTTCGCACCCGTTTCTCCAAGAAGCGACGGGGTCTTTACTCTGAGACCCTCCAGATTTTTTTGAAATTTCGGATCGCCTTTAAAACGCTCTTCCATTATTTGCAGGAAGGTCTTGTCCCCGTACTTCGTCTCCAACCTCTTCTTTAAGAGTTCTGGGTGTTCCTCAAGCATTTTTGGATCCATCATGGCATCTTTCGTTTCAGCCAAAGCCGCATCAAAAAATTTGGGAATCGCCCGTGTGGGGGGAGCAGACGCAAGGCGCGTAAGAAGCGCTTCCTTTGACCATTCCTTTTTCCCCTTTGCCGCATCCGTCCGTGCCGCGCGCTTTGCCAAACCTTTTTGACCAGAATTCGCCAGACGCGATTTCACGGTTCGAGAAAAAAATCCGCCCTCTTTCCCTTCGGGAACCTTTCCCCAATTGACTTTTTTATTGGTCCACCAGTCGCCCACCGCTCGCGTGCCACGACCAACGGTTGTGTTATAGAGACCGCCACCCAACGCTCCAAGGCCGCGTAAACCCTTCCGTCCACCAGCAATCGTCAAAGCACCAGCCAAGCCAGCTCCAGCCACAGGCAGCTTGGCAAGAGAGGTGGAATACCCCTTCATCTTCCCCATAAGGGCTTTTGTCATGCCGTCCGCACCCCCGCAGGACTGTTCCGCTGCTTCAAACCCCGCAAATAACAGGATGATTCCAATCACAAAACTAAGCAGCCGACTCTGATCCATGGCGCCGAGAACAGAATCGATATTCACCTCATTCAGACCACTGGAGGGAAATTGGTCGGCTCCGATCGTGCCATTGCCAGCCACAGCTAAGGACAACCACAGGAAGAACGTGAGAACCGGCCCCACCTGGAGCATGCAAAGAAATTTTTTCCACCAATCGCCATAGGGATCAGCCTTAATCATCCCTTGCGTCGTCTTAAAAAACCAAGCCAAAGGAGCTATAGCCACCAAGACCCACAAGACCACGATCCGATAGGCCAAGATGAGCACCAAAAACGTCATGGCCACCAGGACAATTCCCATCATGATGAGAGCAATGAACGACGCAGCAAAAATATCAAACACGGTCATGCCCTGGGGCGAAACAGCTCCAGTCTGAATATCTGTCGTCGGGTTCACATTCAGGATCGCATCCAGTTGGAACATGGCAATAAAATTGCCCCCAGCAATATCCTTCAGGGCATTAACAAACGTCAGCATAACGACCTGGCTTGCATCAATCATAAGGCCGGCCAAGGTCCGGCTAAAATTGATCACTACGGCCATGATAAGCAGCCGAGGCACCTGCTGTTGCCACTTGAACTTTTCGACTCCGAACATCGTCCCCACGGCGATCGCAATAAAAACGATCACAAAAAACAGGTTTACGACGTCGCGTGTGAGCGACCATCCGAGACTGATAACGGGAGAGGTGGCAAAATTGTTGTATTGCATGAGTGGGACCGCTGCCAACCCGATGAGAGCAACGATCACCTTGCCTGCCACCTGAGCCGTCCACACGAATCCCTTGGCAATGTTCAAAAGAATCCATTCGCTCGTGTCCAAACTTGCGTTCGTCTGACCCGTTGCCTGGGCATGGACCATTGCTGCTGCCCCCAGGCCGAGAACCAAAAATAAAATCAATAAGGAAGTCTTTTGTGTTGGGAACGCAAAAAGCCGGCGTGCCTTTTCCAAAAAGCGCGATCCGGCGGAACGAAGCTGTACCGCCCACCATTTCATAAACGCCTCCAGTATAGCACAGCCCATCTCCCTCTTGCACTCAACGGTGGTTCTACCCGTACAAAAGAACGAGAAAGGCTTCCGGCCAAAAATGACCGGAAGCGAGAAAGAGCAAGGGTTCAAATCAATTCTACGATCAGGCCACAGCCATCTGATTCCGGATCGTCCGCAATCTCGACCGGAAGGGGAAGACCGTCGGCTTCTGCATATGGCGTTCCCTGGAGAATTCCAGGGGGATAGGGGCCGATGCACGACCAACTCGTATTGCCGAGATCATCGATATACTCAATGGAAAACCGGAAGAAATCTCCAGGACCCATCCCGGATCCGATTATTTCATAGTCGACGAAGCTTTCACCCAACGTTGTCACTAGTTCACGCCAGGTGAATCCATACGTTCCATTGGCAAAAAGATACGCTCCAGAAAGGGAAACGTAAGCCGACTCCCAGTCGAAGGGTGTTGTCCATGAAATAGAGAGAGACTGAATGTCGTCATCCGTTGTTTCCGAAGTCGAAGAGTCCGAAATCGGTACTGGATTGAACAGGTCTTGTAAATCAACGGGGGTCGGATCAAAGACATCCTGCGAATTCACAGGAGTTGGTGTCGGAGAATCAACAGGATGACAGGAACTCACGGACGGATTGTCCGCTTCACAATCAGAACCGTTCGAGGTACCGTCGCCATCCCTGTCCGCGTCACAAGCGTCTCCCACCCCGTCACCGTCTGCATCCGACTGATCGGTGTTGTCATGAAAAGGACAATCGTCTGCACCATCGAAAATGCCGTCGCCATCCACATCTGTTTGGGTGTCCTCACACATTTCATCCGTCCCACTGCAATCCTGATCAATGCCGTCCCCACAAATTTCAGGACGCCCAGGAAAAACATCCGTGTTGGAGTCCCAACAATCCGAACCGCCGGTTGCTTCGTTGCAAAAACCATCGCCATCCTTGTCCGTACAACCAGAAGATAACGGAACAGACGTCGAATCCGAAGGGGTTGGATCAAGCCAGGCATCCTGCTCGTAGCTTCCACCTGATCCCAATTTTATTCCTTCCCCACAGACGGCGGCCGCCTCTTTGTCAAGACACCAGAGATCTGTTGAACAGGAGCCAACCTCTCCCTGGATTGTAGCAATGGCTTGCCCTGGGACGGAAAAAATTGACCGTTCAAACCACCCGAGCAACAAGTAGACATCCCATTGGAAAATGGGGATAGCTGCACCGTGACTGATCACATAGACTGCGGAATCTCCATCTTCTTTCATCAGCGAACCTTCCCGAAATTCCGCGAAACCTCCGGAAACGGGCCAGGACGTAAAATAGGGATGGGAAGGAGGATAGGACGTCGGCGGATGATCAGATCCGAAATCCAATCCCCAAGAGGCCAGCACGGCTTCTTGAGCTTCGGAACCAACAAGCTTGCGGAAGCGATCCGGATCCTCCTGTGTGCCGACCACAAGCCAAAGCTGTCCCGTGGCATCGTAAGCAGCATCCACTAATCCGATCCCGAACAGATCTGGACCGCGGTTGTAGCAGACATATTCGTCTTTGGAAAGGAGCGTGACTTCGGAAAACGCGTAGCCACGACTCCAAAAGGCTTCCTCGTCCGTAAACCACCGCAAGGCTCCGTCCTCCAAAAGGAAGACCGATGAACTGGAGGGGGTTTTGACCAACGTTCCGTCCGGGTGCCAGGCAGTAACCGTAAGTGACGATTCGTAACGGTGACCATCGATGGCGTCTCCCGAAGCAGAGATACCGCAAACCAATGCCGTTCCCGAAAGAATTTTGGCTTCGGATTCCCCAGACGTCGCATCAGATAGAAGATAGAACGCTTCAATGGATTCACCCTTTTCGGCTGTGAGAGCCGCGTCCCCGCGGTGGCGCCCGATGTGAAGGTGATCACCAGTACACAGGCCGGTGCAGCCCTCATACCCGAGAAGCGTCCCCGCCGCTACTTCCGACCCATCTGTCACAAAGATCTGCTTCAGATGGGCGGTCACGACATACGTTCCGTCTCCGAGATCGATGTTGATGTGGTAGCCAAAATTCGCGGTTGCACTTTCCGTATGGACACGTGCCACACCGCTGACCGGCGCAAAAACCTCTTCGTCCGAACCGTTGTCCGTGTCAAAATCAATGTCGTAGAAAGTCGAAGTTCCCGTGTGGCTGTAGGAACCCCCCACGCCCTGCGAACACAAAAGGGTTTTTCCCGCAGGAACAGGCAGATGCAAGACCGGGCCTTCCCCGCCATAATCTCCGCTAAACGTTGATTCGCAGCCAAGAAAAACCAGAAACAGACAGGAAGAAAGCCGACCTGAAAGAAACGTCATGAGATATCTCCTTGAAAAAAAGAACAGGGAACTCCTGGAAGAAAGGATGGAAAATCCCAATCCCCTCCTCTGATGATGGAAACGAGAATCATCCGTTTCCGTTGGCAAAATCGAGCGGCTTCCTGCAACTCCCTGAAGAAAACCGCCCGTCTGCCGTGCCCGTTCCGCCCTTTGGAAAGGGTGGAATCCTGCTCTTCCGTCTCCCCCCGGATACCGGAAGAACGTGATTTCAGGACCGAAACCGCCGCGACCAAGGGTTCTTTTTTCCTCCATCCGGTGCCCCTGCGTCCCGCGCGGCCAAGTCACTTTATAAACCAAGGCTTTTCCTCTCTTGCCGCATTCGTTCCTCCTTGAGGAACTCTCTTTTGCGGCTGAAAAGGACGCAACCGTGAATCGGTCTGCGGATGGTTCAATCACCATCTATGCTAAGAATAGCGAAAATAATAAATTTGTCAAGTTAAAACATCAAATTTAAGACCTAAAAAGTGTTTTGTAAAATAAACAGAGACATTCAAAAACCAACACAAGCCGACTTTTTTTCATCCATCTGTTTAAACAATCAAATGGGGATAACGTTTTGAAAGATCCGTTTAAAACTAAAAACCGACCCTGTTACAGGATCGGCTCCGTTTGAAAGAACGACGGCGCGAAGCAAACCGCGCCGTCGCCGAGAGGTCATGAAGAAACAACAGAGCAGGGACCCTTACCCTGATGCCTCTCCAAAAAACCAAGACGCCTTGACTTGAATGCCCACGGAGCCCACTAGCGCGCGACCCTCCTTTCCAGGGCGTACACGGCTCCTGTCCCATTCAGAAACCGCGCGGACCTGTTCCCTTTCTTCCAAGGAATTGGTGGCTCCCCATCGAGGAAAATGGGAACTGGCGGTTTAGGGGCACTCAGCCCGCCATAACCGCAACAAAATCCGTTCCGCAGGTCATTCAGATTCGCCAAAAGGTCTGTCCCGATATACGTTGCTTTCGTTTCCATGGTTTTCTCCTTTCCGTACGATGGCAAACGGGATCTTATCCTTTTCCCGTCGCGAGGGCTTTACTCCTTTCCTAAGAGTTATGTCCCTCGAATCTTCAATGAATCCATCGAACAAAATGGCTGTTGTCGCCTTGCCTTTCCAACAGTCTTAAACCATTGGATTTTTCGAAGGCTTTTGTCGATAGACTCGTCCAGGGAGGCATCTTGGTTTTGAGAAAACCACGGGTGAAAGCTTCTTTTGGCTTATCTAAACTCATCTTTATCCTCTTTTTTTCTTAAATTGCAAAGGCCTTCTTATCCACACCCATCCTCTTGACAAAACTTCTTTTTTACGTTAGGAAACCAAGTTCTGTTGACAACAACAGGCAAAGACCATCATGATAAAGATGTCCATTTTATCCCTCAAGGGTCTTTTTTAGGGAGAAAAAGAACTTTTTGGGAATCGTTCTTTCACAATTTTTGTTTTTTTCTTACGTAGGTTTTCCCTGGGACTATTCCCGCATGCCAATTTTTTAAAAAAAGTTGGCCAAAGTTCTATGCGGGAATAGTTCCAATCGTAAAACCAAAAAAGCCCGTGCCCAGTTGGGCCGGGCCATGCAGCAGGGATGGGTTTCCAACCCGTCCCCGGAGGAGATCACCATGATGACCAAGATGGCGTTTTTCGCCCTGCTGGCCCTCGCGCTTGCGACGGGCTGCTGCGGAGAGGATCCCAGCAACACTAATCCCGGCGACGATGACATTGCCGGCGATGACGACGGGGCCAATCCGACCCCAACACCCACACCGAAGCCTGGGTTCGAGGCCCTCATTACGGCCAGAGCCTCTATGGCTCTGGATGAATTCGTAAGGGATGACATCTCGGCCGATTGCGAGGCTACGAAAACGTGCGAAATCACCGTCGAGGCAGCGGGCAGTTACCGCATCGATGGTAAACTGTACGGTTTCGAAGTGGCTTCACGCACAGTCACCGTCTCCGCGGCCGGCACATATTCGACCGAACTCGACGATGTCGGGATGGCCCCCTCAGGTTATTTCGTCGACCAGACTGGTTGGGGGGTTTGCCTCTCTACTTCTGAAGACGACACAGACGGAGACGGGATAAACGACGTAATCCTGAATGGTCTCTCTTCAAAACCATCCAAGATTACGTATGATATCGTCTCCGGGCAACTGGGGAATGGGGATTCTTTCTCTGCTGTTCTGGAGATGGAGGGTGGGGTGGTGAAGACGGTCCATTACATCTCCACACTCGGAGAAGACCTCACTTATACCTTCTCGGGCCCATGCTGAGGAGGTGAAGAACTACGTAAAGCGGCGTTTCTGACTCGAAACGCCGCTTTTAAATTCTCGATTTTTAAATCCTATTTTTCTACAAGAATATAACCGTCAAAATTTACCCAAGGATTTGAAATTCCTCCAGAATCTCCGTCCCCACACTTTCCCGATTTAGTATTTCCATCCGTCCCTGTACTCGGACAATACTGCGGAGAACATTCATACATTCCATAACACTGTTCCGTATTGTCCTCAGAATTCGAGTTACAGTACCCCGTACACCATCCCCAGTTATCCTTCACAAACACACGCGGCTGGAAGACACATTCTCCTTCCCCTCCCATGACAACACCTCCGGTACAAGGAGAATTTAACAATCGTTTTGTTCCATCATCGGCAAGCCGACATTCAGGGAGGGACTCCAGCAAATCATTCGAGCAGCGGTACGTGTGCTCAAAGCTGAAGTAAGCTGTTTCACAGGCCGCGCTGGTGCGGCCCCAGTCTGTGTTGTCACACTGGGATTCGCCCGGAGATTTCAGCCCACGGTGATTCTTGTAAAAATTATCAGGTGCAATGCTCCCCGTATAACTGTCGGCTGGCCAAGCCCAGCCCGTGTAGGGGCCGCTGTTGACGCGATCCCCATCGCCCCAGTTTACTATCACGTTCTTGAGCGGCATCTGGTTAGGATTGGCCCAGGCATAAAACTTCACAACCGTATGGAGGCTGCCTGTTCCCTCAAGAATATCGCCATCAACGTTATTGACGGTAAATTTGCCTTCGTTCCCTTCCAAACACTGTGTCCCATAACAGGAGCCGACCGAAACAACGGTGGGCGGGTCAGGCGTTCCATCTCCGGAAGCGTCATAATGTGCATCACCCGTTGATGTAAGATTAGAGCCGTTGGAGAGACCGATAACAGCGCCGTACGTCCCTTCATCCTTCATCGAAACATAGGAACCTCCTTCTTTGTTCCAACTGAATTGCCACACGTCGTACACCTTGGCAAAAAGCTGGTTGAGGAGCTCTTTGATGCCGCGCGGATTCTTGTTCGAGCTCCTGCCGAATTCATCCTGCGACCCTATTTCTCCGACCATGGCTTTTTTCTCATCCTCCGTACTGATGTCTTCATACGGAAACGCCAGAGCATAGGAATAGGGCGCTTCTTCCGCATTAAGGATCGAACGCGTCGATCCCTCCTGGACGTACTGGGCTGACAAAGGATACGAGGAATACATAGACAAGGAACAGGATCCTGGCGGGGCTGTTTCAAGGCCGATCATTCCTTGGGTCGTGGAATCGCGTTTGCATGCCTCCACGGGAAGCGGCCAGGAATCCTTTTCAAACCCAGCCATTTTCCCATTGGAAAAATACTCAAACAGAGACCGTCCGTCCGGCGTGGCATAGGAAGACGGACGATAAATGTAACTTGTCTTTTCATCACTGAAATCCGTTGCGGTCGATGTCCGATAGGAAAGCGTTGTGGTCGGATCCGAAGGGTCTGGGTTTGGATTTTCCCAGAGCCGATTGGTCCAGGCTTTGTTTGGATCCATTTCCCCGTCAAGACTCGCAACCTTGGCTGCTTCGTAGCACCCGAGATAGACCTGGAGGGAACCGCTGGCCGCCCGTTCCTTGTTGCAGGTGGTAAACGCACAACCACTATCATTCGGATCCGTACAGGAATCTTTGTAAGGACAATCTTGGGAAGACTGACATGGTGTTCCTTCTATTCCTTCAGAACTTGGAATTCCAGGGTATTTGCTAGAAAAGGACGTACACCTTCCAATGAGCGAGCCAACAGAACGATGGGCAAGACCAAAAGCATAGTGCTCTCCTGGGGAATTTGAATCCTCAAGAATCTTATAGCCATAACCCCCGCTGCTAAAACCATCAAAAACATCCCCGCTCATCCAATCCGTGGCAAATTCGCTCTGTCCGGCAAGAGGCACGCCTCGCACAATGCAGTCTCTAAATTTTTGCGCATAGGAAAGCCCGTCCTGATACGCACTCAAATCACCGACTTTGTAGTAAACGGTTCCGTTGGTATTGGTCAAACCAAAGCCTGGAAGATCTCCAAGACAGCTCTTCCCCGCATCATCTCCCTCCAAGTGTCTGCTCCCGTCTGGAATACAGAAGTAAGGACAATCATCCGATCTCCCTTTTCCTTCATAGAGAAACATCGTTTTTCCGGAAGCAACAACCTGATCCTCCAACTGATCTCCAGAATCACAATAACTGTCCGTGGGATTTTTTTCCGCATTTCCTAGACTTCCGTTATCGCAGGATCCCACAACTGCCGTATAGCCTTTTGGACAATAGACATTTTTTTCACAACTTCCATATTCCGGCCAATCGCATCCTGACGCATCGGTTGCGGCACAGGCGAAATCAATATTATCCTTGGGCAAGCCGGTTTCCGCATCAAACTGCGTCCCCGTTGGATAGAGATCGGCGTAATAACCGACCTCCGTGCAATAATAAGTGTCTGCAAGCGGATAACCCGCCTCCACGCTCTTCGCATACATGTCCGTGGAACCCTTCAACTGATCTACAGGAAGCCAGGTAAGGCAGGCACGATCCTCCTCATTTGGACTTCCAAAAAGCTGAATAGAGGTGTCCCGTTCAATACAGAATCCTTTCCAGCCAATAAAGCGGTCTTTCCCTGTCAGTGTTCCACAGGTTCCATCGGTTCCCGCGCCATCCGCATCCTGACACTGGGCGTTGTTTTCACATTTTTGACCCTCTGCACTCCCACCTATACAAATGCCGGGAAGAATCTTGTCTTTCGATGTCCCAGGAGGATAATAGCGAACCTGTGCACCCTTGCCGTATTCCGCCTTGTCATAAGAACAGACACAGCCGTCGGTCAAGGCAGCACCGGAACCTTCCAAAACAGGACTGCAGGTGGGCACCTCTGGGAAACCGGAAATGTACTCGGATGGAATGGCGTCCAATTCATCCGTTGTATTGATATCCGAAGCCGTCAGCGAAGGCGTTGAGGCACCGCTGCCGCTTGACGGATCTGTCCATGTTTTTACGATCTGTGTTGGGAAAGGCGCAAGGGCATCTGGGTACCCGCGGCAGGATTCACCCTCGGCTGCGTCGAGGTTGAGAGGATTACCATCAATCCCCGTAAGACAACTACTGTTATAGCAAACACCGCTTTTAGCCAGAGCGCCAGGAATGCAGGAGGTATATTCCGGATCCGCTTCACCATCTCCATCCAGGTCCGCCAGCGTACAATCAGCATCTTCCGTGCATGTTTCGAGCGTATCGTCCTTACTTGTCTTTGTATCCACACAAACGCCGTTGTGGCACTCATTGAAGCCGTTGCCACAATCATCCGATATCTCGCAAAAAGAATCCGGCTTGGTCGTTTCGCAAAATCCAACCGTACATTTTTCCCCTTCTTCGCAGTCAAACGTTCCGTTGCAAAGACGGCCGCTTTCCGTACAGAATCCGACGCGGCACGCCGCGCCATTTTCCCCACTGCACGACCCGGCCACGTACGCCAACCGATAATCTCCTGCCACTTCCGAACAGGTTCCGCCGTCTCCTGAGCAGTCGTTGTTTGCGTCACAGGGAACCAGGTCGCCAGTTTCTCCGTCCAAAATAGGCGTTCCGTCTTTCTGAACGCACGCCGTGGATGGATGAATATTCACCTGACGGTAGAATGGAATGGGCAGCTGATTCGGAATCGCGTATCCAGAAGATTCCAATCCATACCAGGAAACGTCGCGGGCCGAATAAACGCTGGCATTCAAAATGACCGGTTCCTTTTCCACCCAACTAGAACAGAAACCATTTTCGCTTGAAGTGGCGTAGGCGTTGCAGGTCTGGACGGATTCGCAGACGGTTCGCCAATTCGCCCTTGTTTCATCCCACGCGTGCTGGAGACTGTCACACGCAAGCCATTCTGCACAGGTCCGGTCCCGAGAAATACGCAGAATTCGATTCGTGTCATTCTGGAAAGCATAGGCAGAATCGACCGTCTCGCACGTACCAGATGTTTCCGTTCCCGCGGCCGTGACAACGGAAGGACATTCACGGTTTTCAAGACAGGCACGGCCGTAATAGGTAGCGATTCCCGCTTTCACAGGCCCGACCGCAAGCGAGACATCAGACAGGGACGTCCCGGACGAAACCGCATACGCACAGCGACTTGTACAGACGTCGACCACGGTCTGATCTGCCAATCGAAGCCTTCCTCCGTCCGGACAGGAGACAGGAGTCTGAAGCGAACCTGGAACGCCTCCGAACAGGCGGTCCGCGCGCTCAGAAACGAGCAGGCTTGGCGAAGACGCGTACAGGAGTGACGGATTCGAGTGATCCTCAAAGAGAACGCACCCTTCACGGAGACTGACCGCACCCCCGCAAGAAACGGACGTGCCGGAAGTCAAAGACTTCTGTCCGGAAGATTTTTCATTGTCCAGATAAAAATAGGCGTTCCCTTCTGCGCGCTCCCCTCCGGCTGTATCGAGAGGATCCGAAAATTCCGTACACAGATCAGCTTGTTCCGGACAGGCACCAGCCCAACCAGCGTACGCCGCATCGCCATTGTGCCAAAGACCGGACTCATTTCCATTGCGCAAATAGGTCCCGGATGCAACCGTGCACGATCCGGCTCCGGCCTCAACACAGACAGCATCATCAGTACAGACAACACTTGCGTCTTCCGAACAGGTTCCCGACCCATAACAAAAATCCGTTGTACCGTTCTGAAACCATCCGGAATAGGTCTTGCCGCCCAAACTTACTCCTGTTCTGTATTCGCACGTCCGATCTTTCGGGTCTTTAAAATAGAACGTCCCGTCCTGGGTCGAAGCCCAAGCAGCACAAAAAAGGTCCTCGTCCGAACACAGAATTGTTCCATAGGTATCCGGAAGGTTCAAAAATGAAGCGGAAGTAAAATCCGTCACAACGCTTTGATCCTGAGAAAAAACTGGCGTTCCGAGTTCCGTACATCCTGCTTCGCCCTGTGAACAGGAAGCCGACTCATTCGCAACCAGATACACGGCCTGATCTGCGGATACCACAACTGTTTCAGGACCAAAGGTCACCTGAGCCGGCAAGGGCCGCGACAAAGGCGCATCCCAGGAGAAAAGACAGCGATTACTACCCGACGGAACGGTACAAACCGAAATGGCGTTAACAACACAGGGCGTCGGAGTTGTGACGACGTCCGCACCAAGAGAACAGGTGGCATTGAAGACCCGTTCGTGGGGCGTCCCGTCGTTTTGCGTTGCAAAAAAAGCCGAACATCCCACCTTGGATTCGGAACAAAGCTGGCGGAACTGATAGAGGGGGGTTTGGGTCCTTGTTTCATCTGTATAGGCTTCACAACCAAGATAATACTGCGGTGCCGCCGTTCCAGCCGGCGTCTGGTCGCAAACCGAAGGGGTGGTCCATGAATCCTTTACAAGCGTTCTGTTTTCCTGCGCTGCCTTCAGTTGTACATTGTCCAGATAAAAGGTCGCTCCGCTATTCCCGCCGAACCGAAGGACGGCCGTATCGTCAAAATCGGAAAGCGTTGTTGTATCTAACGGACCCAATTCATAGAGCTGCCATCCATTGGTCAAGGCGAGCGGATCTAGATTGCCGGCAATGATACAGGTTTCAGAGCCCCCGCAGTCCGCATCAGCGTCACAGACTACCGCGTTTGAGCCGGAACAAACGCCATCTGAAGGAACAACGAAATCATAGGCGTTTCCC
>DATDUW010000037.1:0-10224 GCA_035290185.1 Patescibacteria group bacterium | reverse complement strand
GATGCATACAAAAAAATTGATGAACAAGCTCATCAATTATCCCTCGAAACCAAATTGAAATCGTAAAATCTTTTTTCTTAAAAAAATCGCTCAACGAAGTGACATTGTGAAGGTGAGATAAAAATTAACCGGACAGGCATGACCTGTGGGACGATGTCTACGCAGGCCGGGCTGCGCTGGCTGGATATACCAAGGAACAGATGATGACGTACTATCTGCTCGTGACATATTTTTTTTCCTGCCTGTATGCCTCCGTTCCAATCGCGAAGGAGATTGCAGATGGGACGCTTTCAGGATTTTTGATCCGTCCAGCCAGCTATCTTTGGTACCAGTATTGGCAGGCTTTGGCACGCCGGTCGTTCCGACTCCTTGCAGGGTTTCCCGTCGTTGTCGGGGTCTTTCTTTTTTTGGGAAAGCATACGGCTCTGCCCACGGACGTTGGATCATACATCCTCCTTTTGTTCACGGTCTTTGGAGCCGTGAACATCTTGTTTCTTTTCGACGTTCTCATCGCTTGCGCGGAGTTTTGGATGACGAATTCGGATTCGGTTGGCGCCATTACGGATAACCTCATTAGTTTTCTTTCCGGAGCTCTCATCCCTTTGTTTTTCCTCCCGGGAATTTTCCAACAGGTCGCAAATTTTTTTCCATTTAAGTATGCTGGTTTTTTTATCGTAAATACTTTTCTTGGAAGGGAATCAACGGAAGGTATCCTCACTGGGTTAGGAATCCAGGGTTTGTGGATTCTGATTTTGACAGTCGTGGTTGTTTGGGTCTGGCGGAAAGGATTGCGTAAGTATGAAGCGTTCGGAGGTTAAAGGCAGCCTATGCGTTTGAAACAAACATTTTCTCTGTTCATGTGCTGTGCGCGCTTCGAGCTCATGGCCCGTATGGAAAGTGCCCTCGCGTTCGGTTTGATCACCGTAGGAATGCTGGTGAAGATAGCCTTTACGCTCATTTTTTTTCAAGCTCTTTACGGCCAGGTCAACACTATCGGAGGGTGGACACTCTCGCAAACATATCTGTTACTCGGGACTTTTTTTCTCATCGAGAGCATTTCCTGGGCGACGTATATTCGTGGATTTAACCGACTATCTGGTTTCATCGAGCGCGGGGAATTAGATCGATTCCTTGTCCAACCCGTCCGTCTTCGCGGCTTTCTTATGTACCGGTTTATCGACGTCTTTTTTTGTCTTCCGGAAGTTTTTGCAGGAATTGGACTTGTTGTTTATGGTTTGATGGAGACAGGAACGTGGGCGTATTTGCCTGTTTACTTTTTTTATCTTGCTTGCGCATTCGTCTTGCATTGGTCCGTAATTCTGCTTCTTTCCACGATCAATTTTTATGTTGTCTTTCCCCAAACGTACTTTCTGTATTCCGAAATTTTGAAACTCGGAAGATATCCAGCTTCCATTTACAAAGGGGCTGTCGGCCTCGTTTTTTCCATCGTGATTCCGCTTACGTTCATTTATTCCGTTCCGGCTGAGGCGCTGTTTAAGGGTTTTTCTTTGTGGACCGCGCTTGCGGCCGTGGGACTTTCGATCCTGTTCTATGCGTTGGCTGTTACGTGCTGGAACCGCGGAATACAGCGGTACGAGAGTGCGAACGGATAGAACACGCGCCAACCCCTCCTCACCTCCCCTTGGTAAAGGGGAGGAAACACACAGCCTTCTGTCTCTCCAAATTACCTACAAATTACTTCCTACCACCCCACAACCTACATTCCTACTCCCCTACAATCCTCTGCCTATGTCCACCATCTCCGTCCAACATCTTTCCAAAACCTTCGAGTACTACAAGAAACCCGAGGGGCTTAAGGGTTCCATCACGTCGCTTTTCCATCGAGTGAAACTCACAAAAGAAGCAGTGAAGGATATTTCCTTTGAAGTTGAACAAGGAGAATTCCTTGGTTTTATTGGCCCGAACGGGGCAGGGAAAACCACGACGCTCAAAATGCTTTCTGGGATTCTGACGCCAACACAAGGAACGCTTTCTGTCCTGGGATTCAATCCCACGCAGCGGAAAGATGATTTCAAAAAGAAAATTTCCCTTCTCATGGGGCAGAAGTCTGCTCTTTGGATGACCCTGCCAGCCATGGAAACCCTTCGCCTTCTTCAAAGGATTTATGAAATTTCTGAAGGGATTTTTCAGAAAAGATTGAAGGAATTTTCAAGGCTTTTGGATGTCCAGGATCTGCTCCAGGTACAGGTGAGGAAATTGTCGCTTGGACAACGGATGAAATGCGAACTTATGGCCGCACTTTTGCACGGACCCAAGGTTCTTTTTTTGGATGAGCCAACGATCGGACTTGATATTGTTTCGCAAAAAAAGATCCGTGAGTTTTTGCAGGAGTATAATCGCAAGGAGAAAGTGACCATTCTTTTGACCTCGCACTCTATGGCCGACATTGAGAATCTCTGTGGCCGGATTGTCGTGATCAATGAGGGTCAAATTGTTTTGGACGATACATTGAAAGCCGTTTTGCGGACCTTTGGATCGCGCAAAGTAGTGACCGTTTCCTTTTCAGAGGAAGTCAGTCGGAAAGATGTCTCCCGTTTGGGCCAAATTTTGCGCCGTGAACCGTTCGAGGCCGAGATTAGCATGCCCGCGGACAAGCTTAAGGAACGTATCGCCCTGCTGGTTTCCGCCTTTCCCGTTCGTGATTTTTCCATCCAGGACGTGGCATTGGAAGAGATTATCGTCGGACTTTTTCAGAAGGGGTAAAACTGATGAGTTTTGTTGGGAATCAAAAGGCCCGCGAATTTTGCGTTCGCGGGTCAAGCAAGACAGCGGTTCAGAGAACCGGGATAGGTACGGGGAACTTGACCGTGCCCATGCTCGTTTCGGTCTCCTGGATCAGAACTCCTTCCCCTTTGAAGAGGGAGATCGGATTCCAACACTTTTTTTCGGTGACGTTGACCGCCTCCATGATTTGGTCAAAGATCTCCCAGAGCTCTTCCTTTTCGACACCGGATTCGAAGAGGAAATCTTGGAATCCAAAGAGATCGAAGTAGAAGGGACCCCCCTCGTTATCGACAGAAGCAAGTAGGGGGATGACCGTGTAGAGGGAAGAATCAGGGAAAGCTACGATTCCTTCCAGGGGTTCGTCGAACGCCTGGACGTCTTTCCATGTTTCTCCCAGAACAACGGACTCCTGAGGAATCACTCCGCCATCCTCTCCCTCGATCACCAGTTGTTCTCCTTTTCGTGTGACGGAGTCGAACAGACGGAGAGGGAGGGATGAGAAGGGGTGAGCCACGGAGAGACTTCCCGAACCTCCGATTTGGAAATACGGCAGATCTTCCCGGATGGCCGGAATGATCCGGAAGGTCTCTCCTGTTTCGAAGTCCTGGAAATCAGCGATGAGGATCTCCGGGAAGGTCTCCCGGTTTTTTTCAGGGGGGTTCTGAACTCGGGGACAGTCTTCTTCTGGAGCCTCTTCCCGATGACCTTTGAGTTGGGACCAACAGACAGAGACTCCGATCGCAAGGACACACAGATTCCAGAACACGATTGAACGATTCTTCATGATTTTTCCTCCCTCTTTATTTTTCACTGTGAAAACCAGAACCATCTGGCTTTTTGGTGGAAAAGGACAAATCTGTGCAGAATTTGACCACAGTTTTTTGTAAAAGTCAAGGATGCGAGCTGAAAAGTCTACCGTTGCCGATCTTTTTCAAAAGAGGTAGGGTGGATGGGTTAAGCATTGAGGATTCTCAAAAAAAGTAGGACTTTCTCCCTTCATTCTTTTTTATGCTCGATATTCGTTTTGTCCGGGAGAACCCGGATGTGATCAAAGATGCGGCCGTAAAGAAGCATCTGGACCCAAGCACGATTGATACGCTCCTGCACGTTGACGAGGAGCGGCGTTCCCTCATTGCCAAGAGCGAGGCTTTGCGTTCGGAACAGAAGAAAACCCAGGATCGTGAGAAAGCCACTGCGATCAAAGGCGAGTTTAAGGAATTGGAGGCGCAACTTGGGGAAGTCGAAAAGGAGTTCAACCGGCTGATGGTTCTCATCCCCAATATCATTTCTTCGGATACGCCGATTGGCAAGGATGAGAGTGGAAACGTGGAAGTGGAGCGTTGGGGCGACATCCCACAGTTTGATTTTGTCCCCAAGGATCATGCGACCCTTGGGAAGGAATTAGATATCCTTGATTTGGAACGGGGGGCAAAGGTTGCGGGTTACCGCGGCTATTTTCTCAAGAACGAAGGGGCGATGCTTGTCATGGCCCTCATGCAATATGCTTTGCGAAAAATGGTGGAAAAAGGGTTTTGTCCCATGATTCCCCCGACCCTCGTCAAAGGCGCTGCTTTGTTTGGCAGCGGCTATTTCAAGGGGCTGGAGTACGATCCGGAGGTGGATGAAATCTATCAAGTTGCCACTTCAGACAAGGAGGCCAACGGTGAAACAAGCCGGGATAAGAAGTTTTTGGTTGGGACGGCTGAGCCATCGCTTTTGGCTTACTATAGTGACGAGATTTTAAAAGAAGAAGATCTACCCATCAAGGTCTGTGGATTCTCACAGTGCTATCGTAGTGAGATTGGGAGCTATGGCAAAGATACGAAGGGCCTGTATCGCGTGCATGAGTTTATGAAGGTCGAACAAGTGGTCGTATCTAAAGCGGATCTTGCCGAGTCAGATGCCTTGCAAAAACAAATGGTCGATATTTCAAAAGAGATGCACCGTGAGCTTGGTTTGCCCTACCATCTGCTTCAGATTTGCACCGGTGACATGGGGCCTGGCAAGTATCGACAATACGATCTCGAAGCCTGGTTGCCTGGCATGAACCGCTGGGCAGAGACGGGCTCGGCCAGCACGTTTCTTGATTGGCAGTCGCGTCGGTTGAACGTCAAATATGTGACGAAGGAGGGTGAAAAAAAGTTCGCCTATCTTCTCAATAATACAGCCATGCCCAGTCCCCGGCCCTTCATTGCCATCCTCGAAAATTTTCAGACGAAGGAGGGAACGGTTCGTATCCCTGAAATCCTTCAGCCGTATACAGGGTTTGCGGAGATTGAACGGAAAGGGTGATAAAGGATCTTACGATGCAGAAAACGGATACGAAGACCCATGGGGAAAAAGTTCCCATTTTAGAACTCGTTTCTTCGAGTATGTTCCGTCATCGAGGAATCACGGCAGTTATTCTTTTCGTTGTCCTTCCTGTTCTCCTTTGGTTTTGGTACGCACCTCCTTGGAATGTTACCGGGAGTTTCATTCCTTCTGTGAAGTACCTCGGACAGGTTTTTGGCGTTCTTGGTTTTTCTCTTTTCACGCTTGCCCTGTTGCTTTCCGTGCGTATTCCGTTGCTTGAGACGATTTTTGGAGACCTTGCGTCTGCTTATCGTTTCCATCAAACCCTCGGAGGGCTTTCGGTCATCATCCTTGCCTTTCATCCGGTATTTCTTCTCGTTCCCTATCTGCAGCTGTCAAACACCGAAGCAGCTTTGTTTTTTCTTTCCAATGGCGACGTCGCAAAACTTGCGGGTCTGGCAGGCCTTTTTGTGTTTGAGGGGGCCATTATTTTGACGTATTTTTTTCGCCTTCCTTATCATCTATGGAAGACGACACACCGTTTTTTAGGGCTTGCTTTTCTCTTCGGGGCGTATCACGCGATTTTTATTAGCGGGGCGATCCGGACCATGCCTGTCTTGCAGTGGACGTTTATCGCGTTCAGTGTTGTTGGTCTTCTCGCCGTCCTCTATCGCGTTGTCTTTCATCGCGCCGTTGTGAAGCGATCACCCTATCGAATTGCATCTATCGAATCTTTGGGATCCTCCGTGACGCACCTCGTCCTTGAACCCTTGAAAGAACCCCTTGTCTTTCGTGCCGGACAATTCGTCTATCTGAATTTTCGTGGAACAAGCATGCGCGACGAGCATCCCTTTTCCATCTGTTCGCGCGAAAACGCCAACAAACTCGTGTTTCTTTCCAAGTCCCTGGGCGATGACACGTCGCGATTTTTACATCTCAAACCCGGCACGCGCGTGGAAATTGAAGGCCCTTACGGCCGGTTTTCTTTTCGCAACGGAGGAAAACGCCAGCTTTGGATCGCGGGCGGCATTGGCATTACACCCTTTCTGAGCTTGGCCGCCAGCCTGCCGGAAGGATACAATGTGGATTGTTACTATGTCGTTTCCCAGGAGAAACAAGCAATAGCTCTTCCTTTTCTCAAAGCTGCCGTTTCGGATCGTCCGATCCGTATCCGCCTGTGGGATACGAGTCGCTCTGGGATCATGACCACGGAATCCCTTGAAAAAGACAACATTGATCTTTCGACGTTCGATGATTTTTTTGTCTGTGGACCGGTTCCGATGATGAAGGCCCTTCAAAGGGCGTTCGTCCGCCGTGGTTTTCATCCGTCCCGTATTCATAGCGAGGTATTTGGCATGAGGCCGGATTCGTAGATGTGAGGGAGTGGGTTCTTAAATTTCCCATGCCGGGGTCATCACTTTTATGTTGCGCCGTACCGTCCTTATTTCTCTTTTCGTCTCTTGGTCCATCCTCACGGCCATTCTTCTTGCTGGTCTGGTTTTTCGCGACAGATCTGTCTCCTCGTTGGCGGTCGATAACATTCAAACCCCGCTGAAAAACACGATCACTAGAGAAGAAAGTCAGTTATCAAATACAGGAGGGACGACCCCACTTACCTCTGAAGAACTCGCGCGCCACAACGGTTCCAATGATTGTTGGCTTCTTATTGACAGTAAGGTTTATAATGTAACCGAATACCTTCCGCGCCATCCAGGCGGCGTATTTATCATTACCCCCTTTTGTGGAAAGGATGCCTCTATCGTTTTTCAGACGAAAAATGGAGAAGGCGCCCATTCATCGCGTGCTTGGGATCTTCTCCATCTGTATTCTCTTGGAGATTTGAATGGCACGACCACGCAGGAACGTATTGATCCGACGCGACAGCTGTAGTAAGAACAGAACGTCTCGGTTATTGACCCGTGCGTCATTTATTTTTTCTTTTTATCCTGAGAGGGCTATCAGAAAGATCTAACATTTTTGTTGCACCCTCTTTCACAAAAGACTAAACTAAGGGAGAAGATTTCTTTTTCTTTCGCCTTTTGGCGGTCCCGATTTTTATGATTGATTCAAAGGACATCCTTTTTATTGTCCTGGCGTTCTGTGCCCTGTGGTTTACGGCTTTTGTCTGTTGGCTTATTTGGCAGATGGCTACGCTCCTACGGCGAGCCAATGAGACGGTCTCCGATGCCCGTGTCAAATTGGGCCGGTTGGAAGAAGCGTTGGGTTCCATGCGCAGCCGATTCGAGCAGGCGGTTTGCGGTGCCGGAATCGTGACAGAAGCAGCCAAACGAGTTGTTGAATATGTTTCCGAACGGCGGGGACGTGGCCACGATGCGACGGAGGAAGAAGGGGTGCATCGCGGAAAGAAATCTCCAAAAGGGCACGCGTAAGATTTTTCTATGTTGAAAAAAGGAAAAAAGGTTGTCGCACTCTTTGTTCTTTTTGCCATTTTGGCAGGCGTAATTATTGTTTGGTTTGTGGTGCAGGCGCGGTGGGGAGGGTTTGACGAGCTGCGCGTCCTGCGTGCGCTTGCGAAAACTGTAAATCAGGAAACCGTCGCCGTCCGTTTGCAGGCGGATCTTTCCGGTTCCCGTGAAAAGTTGTTGGGGGGAGAGGCTCCCACGAGCCTCCAGATCGATTGGAAAGCAGAAGGTCTTGCCCCCGGAGGGATGTTTGGCTCCTCGTCGAGTCGAGTATCGGATCAGCAAGGAACAGTACGGGTAGAGGGGTCGCTCGAGAACGGCGACACGAATGCCGCGTTCGAATACCGGCAGATTGGAGATCAGCGCTATTATCGGTTTACGGAAATTCCCACTCTTCCGGATGTTGGTCCACTGAAGCTTTTTTCAGGCGTGCTCGACACGTTGACCGGACAGTGGATTTTGATTGGGGGTGAGGATCAAACCATGTTTGCCTCTCTGCTCCCGACGACTTTTTCCTTTTCTGCCTGTGAGAAATCGGACGCGCAGGCTGCCCGGGCTTATCTGCGATCGCGGATTTTGAAAGGTCCGGCCCTTTTTGATACTGTACGCTCTTCCTCTTCGTTGGAAGGGGCTGGGGAAGACATTCAGTCGTATGATCTTTCGTTGCGACGTTCAGCTGTGGAGGACGCCCTTCAAGGGATGCAAGCAGCGGCAGGATGTCCTTCCAAGGGAGGAAAGATGTTAAGCGATACCACAGCGGTGGACCGCCTCACGATTTTTCTTGGCAAATCCGGCCAGGTTCGCGGGCTGGATGTGGCGTTCCATGATACGGGGAAAGAGAATTCAACGTCAGAGTTTCACCTTTTTTTGTCGGATTTTGGGGTTAAACCAACGGTCGAAATTCCAGAGGAAGCCAGAACGATCCGGGAGATTTTGATGGAATCGCTTTCGGAGGTGTTTTCTGGATTTGGGGGAGGTGGAGGTTTGGTGCCCTTGCGCGGCAGATGAGAAAAAAGGAGAAAGTCCTAAAGAAACAGCAAAGAACATAAAAATACCACCCGTAAAAAAGGGTGGCATTTTTGTCTTTGATTTAGATCTCTACTTTCCTGCGACCTTTAAGCGAATCCTTGAGGGCTTTTCCAGCTTTGAACTTGGGAACACGGACCGGTGGAATCTGGATTTTTTGAACGGGATTCTGTGGGTTGACGCCAATGCGCCCGGCGCGCGTGCGCGCCGAGAACGTGCCGAATCCTGCGATGGTCACTTCTCCGTTCTGGAGCAGGGTTTTCGTCACAATGTCTTCGAATGCCTCGACCATTTCCTCCGCAACCTTTTTGGAAAGGTTCAGACGGTCGGCAATGGTTGCCGCAAGTTCCGCTTTGTTCATAGGGGGCATGAAAGTAAATTCTTTCCAAACGATAGCGTTTTTTCCCTAAACTGTCCAGCGGTTTCTAGGGGAGGGAGACCACAGATCTGATGCGTTCGATTCGGACGGCTTTTCCATCCGCTCCCGTTTCAATGATGATGGCATTTATTTCGCACGGCCCTTCTTCGATAGGTTCAAAAGATGAGCGTTTAGGGCGGTTGAGAAAAAGATCCAAGACGGGTTCAATTTTAATACCAAGCGATCCGTGCAGCCCCCCAACCATACCAATATCGCTAATAAAAGCCGTTCCCTTAGGAAGAAGGCGTTCGTCAGCCGTAGGAACGTGGGTATGGGTTCCCCACAGCGCTGTCACGCGTCCGTCTAGGTGGTGGGCAAGCGCCACTTTTTCCGATGTAGCTTCTGCATGGAAATCCAGCAGACGAATGTCAGCCGGATGTTCCGCAAGGATCCGGTCCGCGGTTCTGAATGGATCACCGTAAGGGTCTTCAAAAAAGACGGTTCCCATGAGATTGAAAAGGAGAACGCGGATTCCATTTTTTTTCACTACGGTCCATCCGCGTCCAGGAAGGGAAGCATCCATATTTTCCGGACGGACAAGAAAGGAAGCGGTTTCTGGCTTTGCAAGCAATTCCTTGCCAGCTTCCTTGTCAAAGACGTGGTTTCCGGAGGTGAACAGAACTACCCCGGCTTCTTGCAGATCCCCAATCGTCTTGGGGCTCACGCCTGATCCATGGGAAAGATTTTCAACATTGGCAATGACGAAATCCGGAAGGTACTTTTCTCTCCATTCCGGCAGAATACGTTTCACCGCCTCCCGTCCGATCCGCCCCATCACGTCGCCGAAGACAAGAAAAATCATAGCGGGGGTATCCTGGCAGATTTTCGGTGTTTTCGCAATTTTTTGAATGAAAAGGGAAGGGAGTCCTTGAACTTTTTATCGTTTTGTGATGAGATTTTTTCCAGTTCTTGGAAAAATCATTACGGTCAGATTCGAAAGGAGCCAGTTATGGCCACAGAAGATTTGTGGAATTCCGCCAACCATTTTCGATTGTTCGCATCGTATCTTCCGCTCCCATCCCAAATCGAACTCAAGAGGATTTTGGGTCTGAAACGTGTCGCGTCTATTTTTGACGGACGTCCATTTCAGAAACACCCCTCGTGCCAGGGAATGGACGAGACCCCCGGCAAGCGGATCTTCTGGCTCACACGTCCACCTCAAGAGATCCTCGACGACAGTGAGAGCCTGTCTATAATCTTTTTTCAAAAAATACAGTAAAATAGAGGTTATTAAATAAGCCTCTATTTTTTGTTCTGTGCGACAACCGTATCCAAGCGATATCACAAGAGAACAGTTTGAACTCATTCGACCCCTCCTTG
>DATDUW010000036.1:0-6849 GCA_035290185.1 Patescibacteria group bacterium | reverse complement strand
GCATCTGCCGCTTCCGACCACAGAGACGCCAAATATCCAATGGCTTCTCGCGCGGCGCGCTCCGTCCCCTGTCAACGTCCCTGGTCCGGGCGAAGGTATTTTTCTTGGTTACAATACGTTTCGTGGTCGGAAATACCCCATTCACATCAAGCGTCCGGATCGCCAGCGTCACATGTACCTCATTGGAAAATCTGGTTCCGGGAAAACACAGTTTTTGGCCAGCATGGCCGTGCAGGACATTCAAAATGGCGAAGGGGTCTGCGTGGTAGATCCGCACGGCGACCTGGTGGAACAGATTCTGGGGAACATTCCGCGCGAACGCGTGGATGATGTGATTGTTTTTAGTCCGTCTGATTTAGAACGACCGTTTGGCCTTAACATGCTCGAGGTCAAAGACGAGACCATGAAGGACTTCGCTGTTCAGGAAATGATTGCCATCTTCTATAAGCTTTTTCCGCCGGAGATGATCGGGCCCATGTTTGAACACAACATGCGCAACGTCATGCTCACTCTTATGTCCGATTCGAAGAATCCGGGGACGATTGCCGAGATTCCGCGCATGTTTTCGGATCAGGAATTCGCGGATGGGTGGGTCGCCAAACTCAAGGATCCGATCGTCCGGGCGTTTTGGGAAAAAGAAATGGCCAAGACCAGCGACTTCCATAAATCCGAAATGTTGGGTTATCTCATTTCCAAAGTTGGTCGATTCGTGGAAAACGAGATGATGCGTAACATTATCGGCCAGAGCCGTAATAGTTTTGATTTCCGCGAGGTCATGGATCAGGGAAAGATTCTTCTCGTAAATCTTTCCAAGGGGAAGACCGGGGAAGTAAACGCAAAACTTCTCGGCCTCATCATTGTTTCCAAACTTCAAATGGCAGCCATGGGACGAGCGGATCTTCCGGAGGAGCAGCGTAAAGATTTCTATCTCTATATTGATGAATTTCAGAATTATATTACGGATTCGATCGCAACGATTCTTTCTGAGGCCCGTAAGTACCGCTTGTGTCTAACGATCGCCCACCAGTATTTGGGTCAGCTTGTGGAAAACAACAAGACGGAGGTCCGCGATGCCGTGCTCGGCAACGTGGGAACAATGTTCGTATCCCGCATCGGTCCGGAAGACACGGAAACGTTCGACAAGATTTATTCGCCGACGTTCTCGGGGTACGATCTTATCAATTCCGACATGTACACCTGGTACGTCAAGATGATTATTGATAATTCTCAGGCCAAGCCGTTTACCATGAAGACCGTGCCAGGGCCAAAGTATAACCACGAGCTTGCAGATGCTATCTTTCAACTTTCGCGGTTGAAATATGGTCGCGACAGGGCCATGGTGGAAGAAGAAATTTTGGAGCGCTCCCAGTTGGGAGGGTCTTCTCCGGCACAGGGAGCCCCCCTTGGGGAGTCATCTTTCTAGCTTCGCTCTCGAATATGTCTTTGGATGCGTTTTTGGATGACGTGGAGGAAAATACGTTCGAACCGGAACCGGAAGAGGCTCCGGCAGCTTCCATTTTTCTAAAAAAGGATCCAGAAGCGGATGCGCGCCTGGAGCTGGCACGAACCGTTTTGCGCCAGGCACAGGAAGCGATTGGCAACGCGCTACGCCTGATTGAAGGAACACTGAGCAGAGAAGAAGGGAAGGCGGTGACCTCTCGCCTTATCACCGCCAAGCAAGAATCAGAACGGGTTCTGGACGACATTTCCGGATCCCGCATCATCGAGGGGGTGTTCGACGGCCAGGGTATGGTTGGGTCCGATGGCAACGCCTACGCTGTGCCACCCAATTACGCGTCTAAGTCGCGTCTCGTGGAAGGCGACATGCTCAAGCTTACGATTGCCGCGGACGGCAGTTTTCGTTTTAAACAGATCGGTCCGATCGAGCGTAGACGTCTTGTCGGCAAGCTCGCCTACGATGCCACTTCTGGGTTGCACGTCGTTCTGTGCGGTGAGCAAATTTACAAAGTTTTGACCGCGAGCGTGACTTTTTTTCACGGCGAACCCGGAGACGAGGTTGTCATTCTGGTTCCTAAGAGTACCCCAAGTGTTTGGGCTGCCGTAGAGAATGTGGTAAGGAAATGAAATTTTCCTTAATGTTGAGAGAATTTTCCCTAGAAAAGAGGGTTTTTTTGTTTGAGGTCTCCCTTGACATTTTTGAGCATTTCTGGTAGGATTCCCTGTTCCCTAAATGGGGAAAAAGAGCGTTTTTTTCCAGAACCACCTGTGTTGAAGTGGTTCGACGTTCGTTCGTAGCCTCTCCTCCTGGCTGCTGAGCAGACGTCGGACCATTTGAGCGCGGGTGGAAACATCTGTGGCTCGACGCGGTTTTGCCGCGTAGAGCCTGGGTTTCCTGGGCTCAAGTTCTGTTAGATTTGAAAACGTCCTGCTGCCACGAAAAGGGTGGGACGAAGAAGAAAAAGGAAAGGGGTGCGGAAAGGCCGGCCCCTGGAAAACGAAACCGAACGCAGGGGTGGGTCTCAGACCCACCCACGGAGGCAAACGATGTGTACAAAATTGTGGCTGGCCTTTGCGCTGGCTGGGTTGTTCCTGCTGGTGGCCGCGCCCGTGGCGGCTCAGGAAGACGATTCCTATGCTCTGGCCGAGTCTCTGGCAGTCCAGGGTCGCAACGCGGCCGAAAAGGAGTGTCTCTGGAAATGGGGCACGGCCAAAAAAGCCTCTGCGGCTTTTGACAGCTGCGGGGACACGGCCCCTGAGGCAGGCTGCGGGTGCTTCCAGTGGCATGGGTGCACGTGGGTCAACGTCGGGACGGATACCTGCAAGGGTATTCAGTACGATGAGAGGATCCTGCAACCCATCGTCACCCGCGCAGCAACGGATGCGGAACTGAAGCGCCAGGCCGCGCGGCGAAAGGCCAGGGAAGAGGCCGAGCTACAGCTGGCCCTGACCGCGAGCTTGGCAGCGCAGGCCAACGCCACGGCCAACCGAGCCGAGACGGGCGCGACTGAGGCCAAGAAGACGGCCGGGGAAGCCAAAATCTCGGCGGCCACAGCCATCTCCGCGGCCAATAGTGCCAAGACCACGGCGAACACCGCCGTTTCCACGGCCAACCGAGCCGAGACGGGCGCGACTGAGGCCAAGACGACCGCCGACAAGACAAAGGAGTCACTCGACAAATTTGTCAGGTTCGGTGTTGGGCTCGAGCTCGGACAGACACCGGACATTCTCGACGATCAGACTTCTTATCGTAGGAGTCTCGTCCGGAGGGGGGTCAATCCGGCTTTCGTCGCCCAGGTCGAACTGGGCCAACCCGAAGGCCGGTTTGCGGCCGTTGGTCTCCGAATCGCAGCCTATAACGCGGTTGTCACGACCGCGGGGGGGGCCACGGAACAGTCCAGCCCAGACCTGACCATCCTGATCGGAGGCGGATACGGATGGAAACGCTTCCGGATTGGGGCGGGTGTGGAGGTCGGCGTCCTTTTGGCCGACAACCCGGTCTTCCAGGTCGGTCTAGCTCCATCCTTTGAATGGATGGCCTACAGGTGGCTGGGCCTGAGGCTGGTCGGTTTCGGAGGCGGAGTGTATGTCCCCGATTGTGGGGATCGAGAGCTGACCTACGGGGTGACGGTGGGGGGAATGGTTCACTTCTGACCCACCCCCCCGGGCTCCTCAGGCCCTCCGCAACCCCGGTCGCGCATGAAAGTGGCGGCCGGGAGACGATCTTTGTCACAAAAAACTCGGCAGAAAAATGGGCATAGGTACCTGTTTCTGCCAACGTCGGCCCACTGGGAACTTCCAGTGGGCCGATTTCGTTCTTTACGAGATAACAGAGATAATGGAGCTCTTGACTTTTTCCCTCATTCTGTTATATTGTTTTGTCACCCTGACAAAGAGGGGACGAGGTTCTTTCCGCTGGATTTCGTAAGAGATTCAGCGGGTCAATAAAACAGAAAGGGCTGGTTTTAAACCAGCCCAACGGAGGACAACACGATGAACGGAAGATTTTTTGCCGTCCTTGTGGCGGCGGTGTTGGTTGGCGGTTGTGCGGCTCTCGACGTCGGTGGCTCCTGCCCCGACGGGGACTGTGACGCGATCGGCGGCGGGATTGACGTGACGCCGACGTTCGTCCCCGATGAGGATCACGACGGTGACGACTACACCGGGGACGAGGGCGACTGCGACGACGCCAACGCGGCCGTCCATCCCTACGCCACGGAGGCCTGCAACGGAATCGACGATGACTGCGACGGGCAGATCGACGAAGGCATCACGACCACCTGGTACCTGGATGCGGACAGCGACGGGCACGGAAACGGGGCCCTGTCGATCGTGACCTGTTCGGTAGTCAGCGGGTACGTCCTCAGCGCCGATGACTGCGACGACGCCGACGCCACGATCCACCCCGGAGCCACGGAGGCCTGCGACAGCGAGGACAATGACTGCGACGGAACGGTGGACGAGGGATGCAACACGGCCGAAAAATCGTGCGCAGACCTCGGCTTGGTGTTCACCCCCCCGTCCTCGTGGTCGAATGAGGTCATTGTGACCTGCACCCCCGACCTGTATGGGAGGGGGTTTTGGATCAACGCCGGCATTGAGAGCACAAATTCGTGGTCATTCCCCAACGGCTACGAGTTCGGGGTCAGGTGCGCTGGGCAGTTGGGGACCTGGAGGGACGTCAGCGGCGTCTTTACGATGTCGTCTGTCGCGTGGGAGTGCGAGGATACCGCAGATCCAGAGGGATGCACGGCCTCGCGCACTGCCCAAACGGATGGGGGATGCGACGGGTTTTACGACCCGTCATAATGAATAGACGTCTCCCCCCCCACGGGTCTTCTCATCCCGATGCTTCCATCCTGGTGGAAGTCAAAAATCAGAAAGGAAAAAATTGAATTCTGTTCCAGGAGGCAGAATTAAACTCCGCACCCGCGGACGAGAGCACCCGGCACCCTGCCGGAGCCCTTCGTCTGTCGGGTGCTTTTCGTTGGCAAGAGAATAGGGGCGATTTTCCTGAAAAAAATACGGCGCAATGAGGTTTGCGCCGAGATGGGACAAGAGATCAAGAGATGAACAGATGAAGGGAGACAGGGAGGTCAGAGATCTGACCGTGATAGGGTCCAGACTTTTTTATCCTGGCCACGCAAGAGGGTCAGGAGTTGTTCCGGAACCTCGGCAGTGCAGTAGATCGTCATTAGAACCCCATTGAGGGGTTGTTTTCTTATTCCCTTTCCTTCGATATACTCCCCTATTTCTTTGGAGACATGGAAAATATAAACTTCTCTTGGGTTCAGTCCATCCATCATTTTTCTCCATCACCTTATGGGTTTCCAGCGGCTTCGAACGAAAACACGATAGCAAATTACCTGTTTGAAGAGTAAAGTCAAGGGGAAGGGATCAATCCCGTATTCTATGTATCAAAAATTTTTTCGTTCTAACCTGTTCCTTTTGGCTGGTTTGATGATTCTCCTGGGTATTGGGTGCTCGAAGACGGGTCAGGGCGTTCAATCTGAATTTGCGAAGGGAAACGATGGCCAGATCAATGCAACGGACGCCTTTCCCCAGCCATCTGGAAATGAAAATATCCTCCTCACAACGCCGTTGGTTGGGAGCCAGATAACACCCCCTTTTCGGGTAAAAGGACAGGCGCGCGTATTTGAAAACGTCGTGTCTTGGCGTTTGTTAAACAGCGAGAATACTATTCTTGTTCAAGGAACGACCATGGCCGCTGCGCCGGACATCGGGCAGTTCGGAGACATTGATTTTTGGATAGCTGTTCCGGCTGTCACGGATCCGAATCTTACGATTGAGGTCTATAATGCTTCGGCCAAAGATGGTTCGGATGAGAACGTGGTTCGGGTTCCGGTCAGGCTGATGGACACGCGAACGCAGACCGTCAATCTCTTTTTTCTGAACGACCGGATGGATCCGGACGTTTCCTGTACAAAAACGTTTCCCGTGTTGCGATCCATTGCGGTAACGCCGTCTCCGGCCCGCACGGCTCTGCTTCTCCTTCTCCAAGGGCCGTCAGAAGCAGAAAGGCAGGAACAGTATCGTTCTTCTCTTCCATTTTTGACGGAACTCAAGGATCTTGCTTTGAAGGAAGATGGAACGTTGGTTGTGGACTTGAAGGGGGCAGTGGAGGGCCCCTTGGGTGGATCGTGTTTGGTTGGGTCGATCAGTTCCGAAGTGACGGATACCGCGCGCCAGTTTAGTGGAGTGAAAACAGTCGAGATTCTTGTGAAGGGGGAAACAAACCGTTTGGAACCGTAGTGCCCAATTAAACAAGCGGCTTATCAAGGAGTGGCTTGACGAATTTTCTTATTCAAACTAGGGTTGTCTGTCTTCAAGCTGAAGACAGCTATGTCATTCGATGGGCGGGAATCTATCTTAAGAGGTTCTCCTCCACTGGATGATAACCATCCCCTCTTGTCGTCCCGGAGGTTAAACGACGACGCCACATCAATGTCTAGGGAGGACTTATGCGTCTGATTGTTGCTCTTTTAATAATGATCGTTTTGGCGAACACCGCGAGTGCGAACGCAGCGTCGCACTACTACGAAGGGTTCGACACGGATCCGTACGCAACGGAGGATCCGCGTTGGTTCTGCGACGGCGAGGGGGTGTGCGTGTGGAGTGGGGAATCAAGTGTCGAAATGTTTGGCGAGACCTGTAACACATCGAACATCTGGGACGCCACCAGCCTGACGGGTTACACCGTCAGCGCTGACTTCGCCCTCCCCCCGGTCGCATGCCTGTCCGGTTAATTTTTATCTCACCTTCACAATGTCACTTCGTTGAGCGATTTTTTTAAGAAAAAAGATTTTACGATTTCAATTTGGTTTCGAGGGATAATTGATGAGCTTGTTCATCAATTTTTTTGTATGCATC
>DATDUW010000035.1:0-5439 GCA_035290185.1 Patescibacteria group bacterium | reverse complement strand
CAGGGATGGAAAGGTTCTTCGTCAACAATTCGTTTTTCCCGAAACGGACCGGTTGGGAGTCATGGTTGCGGGGCAGCCATAATCATTGGTATGATTTTGCCATTACAGCGGCAGGGATGGGTTTGAAGGCCGGTCCTGTCGACGAATTCAATTTCGCCAGTTATGTCTGAGACTCTTTTTGAGAAAAAAAATGCGTTGGTTACTGGTGGGGCCGGTTTCCTCGGTTCTTACCTGTGCGAGCGGCTCTTGCGCGACGGAGCGCGGGTCATCTGTTTGGATAATTTGGCCACGTCCTCGGTCCGAAATATCCAAGGAATGCTTTCGAATCCTGATTTTCAATTTCTTCGAGCAGACGTGAACCAACCTTTTGATCCGGAAACTTTTCCCGAATTGGCCTCTTTTAAGATTCCATTTCAGGGCATTCAAGAGATTTACCACTTGGCCTGTCCTATGTCCATCTCCCATTTTGATCAATGGAAGATCCAGACACTTTTGTCGAACTCTTTGGGGAATTATCATGCGTTGGAATTAGCTGTGAAATATCAGGCAAAAATTCTTTTGACGTCCAGCGGGGTGGTCTACGGGCCCCGGCGTCGAGACGGAGAGCGTCTGCGTGAAACAGAACTTGGGACGTTTGATCACCTGAGTCCGCGCGGGTGCTACGATGAAGGAAGGCGATTTTCGGAAACCATGTTTGAAACCTATCGGCAAGTGCATGGCGTGGATACAAAAATTGTCCGTCTTTTTCGGACCTATGGCCCCCACATGCCCCTTTTTGACGGTCACCTTATTCCTGATTTTATTTTGAATGCCATTGATGGAAAGGATCTTGTCATCTATGGGGACGAGTCGTTTTCTACATCGCTCTGCTATGTAGAGGATGCGGTCGACGGGCTGATCCGGGTGATGAAAGCGCCAGCCGGAACGGGTCCGGTTAATCTTGGAAGCGATCGTGATTTGCGCGTGGCAGACGTGGCCAGAACCGTTCTTGATTTTGTCGGGTCCTCATCACAGATAACCTTTGAGCCGTCCCTCCTTTTTTTAAGCGAATTGGGATTACCAGATCTTTCTGCAGCGAAAGAACTTGGGTGGTTTCCGTTGACGCGTTTGGAAGACGGTCTGCATAAGACGATCGAATACATCCGGGCAAATAAGATTCTTCTGACAACGTTTGAATAGCGGTCGTATGCGTATTATTACTGTTATTCCTGCCTATAACGAAGGCGGTCGGGTTGGAGGGGTTATCAGGGGTGCGCGACCTTTTGTCGATGAAATAATCGTCGTGGATGACGGGTCAACGGATGCGACGGCCTTTGAGGCCAAGGAAGCCGGCGCACGGGTGCTTCGACACGCCATCAACCGCGGGCAGGGAGCGGCTCTTCAGACCGGTGTAGAAGAGGCTTTAAGGCGCGGAGCCGCTGTTATCGTCCATATGGATGCGGATGGTCAATTCGTCCCAGAGGAGATTCCTCGCCTGGTGGAACCTGTTGTCAGTGGGAGGGTCGACGTGGCTTTGGGTTCCCGTTTTTTGTCCGGAACCAGTCAGGTGCCTTTTTTTCGATCCATGCTTTTGCGGACCGGTGTTCTTTTTACGGGTTTGGTCTCCGGATTGTGGCTATCGGACACCCATAACGGATTTCGGGCCTTTTCACGGGAAGCAGCCGCGTGTTGTCCTATTACCTTGGATCTCATGGCTCACGCTTCGGAGATTCTTGATCGCATCGCCTGTCAGCGGCTGCGCTGTGAGGAGGTGCCGGTGACTGTTCGCTATTCTGTGGAAACGCTGCGCAAAGGACAGCATTCTTTGGGATCTCTGCGCATTGTTTTTGATCTTGTTAAAGCAAAATTATTCCAATAGGTTTTTTGCATGTTGTTTAAGGGTCTTCTCATAGCATTTGCCCTATTCGCTTTCTGGCGCGCTTGGACGCAGTTTCATCTGCACCAAACCGCCCGCGGATGGTTTATTTTGTGGACAGCCGTTTGGGCCGGTGTTATTGCTGCGGCTGCTTTTCCATCTTGGACCGATGCCGTTGCCGCAGCTTCCGGCGTGGAACGCGGGGCTGATCTGGCGGCCTATGCGTCGATTGTTATTCTATTTTACGCTGTTTTTCGCCTTTTTGTCCGGGTTGAGCAGGCAGATCGAAATTTGACCCGCCTTGTACGCTCCCTTGCTTTGGAGCGCGGAGAACGGGAAGAAGAAAAAAAGGCCGAAATTTTTACGGATCGAAAGAAGCCGACCCTATGAAAATTGCTCAGGTCGTTTCGACCTATCCTCCTTATCGTGGGGGGATGGGGGGTATCGCGTGGGAATATACTCAGCGTCTGCGTTCGCGCGGACACCACGTTCATGTCTTCACACCGCGCCACACCCCTGTGGACGGAGATCCGAATTATGTTCATCGAATTCCTTCGCCCCTTCACATTGGAAATACTGGTGTCCTTCCTTCCTTGTTTTATCGTCTGAAAGGATTTGACCTCGTTCATCTTCACTATCCTTTTTTCGGCGGAGCCGAGCCGCTTATTGTTGGAAAGGCCTTGCGTCCGCGACAGCCGCTTGTTGTGAGCTATCATATGGACGTGGTTGGTCGTGGGTGGAAACGTCTGGCCTTCGACATCCATCGTCGCATGCTTTTTCCCTGGCTCATGGGGCGGGCGGATCGTATTCTGACAAGTTCTATGGCTTATGCGCGCACCAGTGACCTCCGGTCTCTTTCTGGAATTTCTGAAAAAATGGAACAGCTTCCCTTTGGTGTGGATTTGGAACGCTATCACCCAGGGTCGGAACCTTCCTTGCGTGAACGATTAGGAATCTGTTTGGACGTTCCTGTTTTTTTGTTTGTAGGGGGGCTGGATAGAGCCCATTATTTCAAGGGCGTTTCCATTTTTTTGGAAGCCCTATCAGCCATAGGTGATCGTGAGTGGCATGCGGTCGTGGTTGGCGATGGCGATTTGCGGAAGGCTTTTGCCCTTCAGGCTTCTGCTCTGGGACTAGAAAAACGCGTCCTTTTTGTCGGATCTATTTCCGAAGAGGAAAAACCTTCCTATTTTCGCCTTGCTGATGTGCACGTTTTTCCCTCCATAGACCGGTCCGAGGCGTTTGGTCTGGTTGCCTTGGAAGCGGCTGGGAGCGGCATCCCAACGGTTGCTTCGCGGCTTGCAGGGGTTGACGAAGCCGTTGAAGAGGGAAAAACCGGACTTTTGGTCGAGCCAGGCAATGTCGCCTCTTTATGTACGGCCCTGGTCCGTCTATTGGAACATCCGGAGGAGCGGGAACGATTGGGAAAAGCCGCACACACGCGTGCCGAACATCTCTTTGATTGGAAGCCCATCATGGAGAGATTGGAGGCTCTGTATCATGAACTCCTTGCTGTCCGCCAGGAACAAAAAAAATAGAGACCGTATGAAATATGCCTTCATCACGAATCTTTATCCGCCGTTCAGTCGGGGCGGCGCTGAACAGGTCGTCCAGCGAACCGTACGAGAATTACACGCCCGCGGCCACGCGGTCTGCGTGATCTCAACAACGCCGTTTAGACCTCGTCTTCCTGGAAAAGTTTCTGAAGAGCGTGAAGAGACCGTGGAGCGCGTGTATCGTTTTTTTCCTTCCAATCTTTATCATTCTTTAGACGATTATCGATTTTCCATCCCCGTGCGCTTCCTCTGGCACCTCATTGATCTTTTTTCTCCGTCCCCCTTTCGGCATGTTCGGCACCTTCTTGAAGAAGAAAAGCCAGATCTAGTTTTTACGCATAATTTGAAAGGAATCGGACTTCGGATTCCCCAAATTATTCAGTCTCTTGGTTTTCCTCACCTGCACACCCTTCATGATGTTCAGCTTTCCGAGCCAAGCGGTCTTATTCTCCACGGGAGGAAGGAGTCTTTTTTTCACCTGTTTTTTCGGCGCATCTATGAAGCCTGCGTGCGCTGGGCCATAGGAACGCCGGATCTTGTTATTTCTCCCTCACAGTTTTTAGCGAATTTTTATCGGGACCGCGGTTTTTTTTCCAACACAGAGATGCGCACTCTTCCCAATCCTCCCCCGCCGTTTCTTTTTCATGATCGGTCACCACGCCGGGAAGGGCCCCTGCGATTGCTCTATGCCAGTCAACTTGAACGATCCAAGGGGATTCTCCTTTTGTTGGAGGCTCTCGACCGCAGCGGGCTTGCGTTTGAACTGCATATTGCCGGGGACGGGACATTGGCACAGACCCTAGCACAGCGCGCCCGCGAGGACAGGCGTGTTTCGTATCACGGCTTTGTTTCTATCGAGTCCCTTCAGGTCCTGTTGGAACGATGTGACGCCTGCGTTGTTCCTTCCTTGTGCGTGGAAAATTCTCCCTCGATTATCTATGAAAGCCTGCAGGCCGGCGTTCCGGTCATTGCGTCCGCTATCGGCGGGATCGGAGAAATCGTTAAAGACGGAAAGAACGGTTTGCTTGTCCGTCCGGGGGATGCGGACGCCCTGGCTGAGGCTCTTTATCGATTCAAAGATCGTCTTTCTTTTTTTTGGGAGCAGGCGGAAGAGATTCATTTTTCCGTTGCCGACTTTTCCCTAGAACATTATGTTGACCGCTTGGAACAGTGGGCAAGGGAAATTGTCGGACGAAAGAAAAAATTAAACGGAAAAATCAGAGACGTATGAGGGGAGGTTTTCGGTGCCAATCGCATCAGAAATGGAACGGAATCCGTCTCTTTTTAGAAGGCGGACAAGGTCACGATTCAAAAGACCGATGATTTCTGGTCCTTCAAAGATCATTCCTGTAATAAGTTGGACTAGCGAAGCACCTGCGCGGATTTTGGCATAGGCGTCTTCTGCACAGAAAATACCGCCACAACCGATCAGGATGAGGCGTTTTCCATATTTTTTGTAGGTCAGTCGCAAGAGTTCATTGGAGCGTTTTTTTGTTGGTTTGCCACTAAAATTTCCCTTGCCGGCGTGCGTCATCTCCTCAGGATTAAAGGACGGATCTTGTCGATTTTTTTGTAGATTTCCGAAAATAACTCCTTGAACCGGAAAAGAAACAATGATATCGAGCATTTTTTCCGTGTCGACGTCGCTTTCGTTGATGGGCATTTTGAGAAAAAGCGGTTTTGAAAGTCTTAACCCTGTTACGGCTTGAAGCAGGGATGATAGATGGGGTTGGGAATAAAATTCCACGCAACCAAATAGATTTGGACAGCTAATATTGAGTTCATAATGCGTAAAAGGGGCGCGGGATTTTTCTGCTGTTTGAAATGCCTCGACCACGTCTTTGATTGCCTCTTCCTGCGTCATGGGAGAATGGGGGCCGTTTGTTTTGCCTATGCTGAGGCCGATGGGGACGTCAAAGGGATTCCTCGTTTCAACTTTTTGAAGGATAAAATGGATGCCACGGTTTTTGAAACCTTTGTTCACAAGGAGCGAGCGTGATTTTGGCAGCCGGCCAAGCCGCGGCAGCG
>DATDUW010000034.1:0-24721 GCA_035290185.1 Patescibacteria group bacterium | reverse complement strand
AAAGTGGAAGGCTTAAGACAGCAGCTGAGCAATCTATGAACAAAGTAAATTCCGATCCCCAAGCCGTTGAAGAAGTTTTGTCCCGCGGGACGGAAGAGATTGTTGTCGCCGAACATTTGCGCAACCGCATGCTTTCAGGCGAAGTTTTGCGCGTGAAGTTGGGTATTGACCCAACGTCCCCACACCTGCATCTCGGGCACACCGTGCCGTTGCGGAAATTGCGGCAGTTTCAGGACCTCGGGCACCAGGCGATTTTGATTATCGGCGACGCCACTGCTGAAATCGGCGACCCGACCGGCCGGACCGAGGCTAGACAGAGGCTTTCGCGCGAAAAAATCGAAGAGAATAAGGCAACGTACTTAGACCAGGCTGCGAAGATTTTAGACATGGATAAACTCGAAGTTCGCCACAACGGCGAATGGTTTTTTCCTATGAAGGCAGCTGAAATACTGTCGTTAACCTCCTTGGTTTCCCTCCAACAAGTTTTGCAGCGCGAAGATTTTCGCAAACGCGTTGACGATCCGGAACACCCCCTCTCGACGTTGGAAATTTTGTACCCGATGATGCAGGGCTACGATTCGGTCATGGTGAAGTCCGATATCGAGCTTGGGGGCATTGACCAGAAACTCAATGTCCTTTTCGGCCGCCGTATGCAGCGCCGTTTTGCCATGCCCGAACAAGATGTGGTTTTGGTTCCTCTTTTAATCGGGACCGATGGCAAAAAGAAAATGTCGAAGAGTTTTGATAACGCCATTTTTCTAGAGGGAAAACCCGATGAAAAATTTGGAAAGGTCATGTCGATTCCTGACGATCTCATTGAAAATTATTTTACTCTGCTCACTTCATTATCGTTTGAAGAAATTTCGACGCTCAAAAAAGATCAGGAAAATCCCCGCGACCAAAAGGCCCGTCTCGCTTTTGAAGTCGTGAAGATTTTCCACTCCGAATCCGAAGCTGTTCTCGCTCGCGAAAATTTTAACAGGATGTTTCATGACAGAGAAGTTCCGAAAATAATACCGGAGCACCGCCTTTCCGTTCCCACAATGACGGTCGCCGATCTTCTCGTAGAGACCAAGCTTGCTTCTTCCAAGGGTGATGCGCGGCGTTTGGTTGAGGGAGGCGGCGTAAAGGTGGACGGAGCGGATGTGACGTCTTTCGAACAAAAAATCGTTCCTGGGACGGATGGGGTCATTTTACAAAAAGGGAAACGGTTTTTTATTCGGGTTTTTCCACCTGCCACGTAGAGGTATGTACGCCATTCTTAAAGCAAAACAAGAGGCACTGCGGTCGCTCAAAATTGCTTTGGACAAATCGCATGCGCCAGCCATGGGTGAGATCATCTATCCTCCAGACCCTTCTTTCGGGGATCTTGCCTATCCTTGTTTTGCTTTGGCAAAGGGTTGGAAGAAGGCCCCAGCCGAGGTTGCAAACGAACTGGCGGCCAAGATTGAGCCGGGCGGGTGGATCCGTAAGGCCGAAGCACGCGGGCCCTATGTAAATTTTTTTCTTTCAGACGTTTTTTTTGGCAAAGCGGTTCTTGATGAGATCGGAGCCGGTGGCACCGCATATGGAACCGGGAACGGCGGGTTCGGAAAGCGGGTCTTGGTAGAATACGCCAACATGAACACCCATAAAGAATTACACGTCGGTCATGCGCGCAATCTGTTTGTCGGCCAGGCGGCTGTCATGGTTTTGCGCTCCGGTGGATATGACGTGACCCCCGTTTCCTATCTGAATGATCTGGGTATGCACGTGGCAAAGATCATTTGGGGTCTTGAGAAATTTCATGCCGGGGAAGAACCACCCAAGGAAGAACGGGATGCGTTCCTCCAGAAAGTTTATGTGGAAGCTGAACGCGTGTTTGAAGAGGATCCATCGGCCAAAGAGGAGATTTCTCGTGTGTATAAAAAGTTGGAATCCGGCGAAAAAGGGCCGCTCTTGGCTCTTTGGAAAAAGACGAGAAAATGGTCATTGGATTCTCTGAAGGCCACTTTTCACGAGTTGGATCTTCCTATCCAGGCGTGGTATTTAGAATCCCAATTTATCCGCAAGACCCGTGAGCTTCTGGAAGACCTTATCCGGCGCGGTATTGTTACACATAGTCAGGGGGCCTGGATTGTGGATCTTGCATCGGAGGGTCTTGGTGTTTACCTTCTTGTTCGTTCGGACGGGACGCTGCTCTACTATGCGAAGGACCTTGCCCTTGCCTATAAAAAAGAGGAGGATTTCCATCCGGAGAAAAGTATTTATGTGGTTGATAACCGTCAGTCGCTGGCCATGAAACAGCTTTTTGCCACGCTGAAGCGCATGGGATTCAAAAAAGACCTGGTCCATCTTTCATATGATTTCGTGACCTTGAAGGAAGGGGCCATGTCCTCGCGCAAAGGGACGATCATCCGTTATAGAGATTTTCAAGATAGCGTGGTTTCCTCTGCAAGGGAAGAAACGGAAAAGCGCCATCCGGATTGGAAACCAAAAAAAGTTGAAAAGACCGCGAAAGCCATTGGCTTGGCTGCCATGCAGTTTGGCATGCTGCGCCAAGACCCGAATAAATCCATCGTCTTCGACATAAAAGAAGCCGTCTCTTTTGAGGGTTTTACAGGGCCCTACCTTCTCTATTCCGTGGCACGTATTGCCTCTCTCTTGAAAAAAGCAGGTCAAGTTTCTTCTTCTTTTGATGCGAAACAGTGGACACAGCCGTTGGAACATCATCTTCTTTTATGGCTTGCGCGGTATCCGGAGGTCGTGGCAACCACGGTTCAAGATTTTCGTTTTGATCGGATTGCGCAGTTTCTTTTTGACCTGGCGAAGCTGTTTTCCGCATTTTATGCGGAGGTTCCCGTTCTTCAAGCCGAAGAAAAAGTTCGACAGGCTCGATTGGCGCTTGTGGGTGCGGTCGGGCAGACACTCCGTAACGGGCTCAGTCTTTTGGGAATAAAGACGGTTGAGGAAATGTAGGAAGGGCGCGTTGACTTCGAATGGAAAGTTGTCTAAAATAAGCCCACATTTATCATCCTGATGGTATGTTCAATCGATCAGATTCTCCGATTCCACCTAGGGGGAACGGCAGAGAGGAAACCATGATTGCTCGCGGGGTTAAGGTGGAGGGAGATTTCGTTAGTGAAGGCGATGTGACCGTAGAAGGAGAGGTAACGGGAAGTGTGCGTGTGACCCAGCACCTGCGGGTCGGCCAAGGGGCAGCCATTCGGGCGGATGTCTCGGCCGGAGAAGCTGTAGTGGCTGGAATCGTCCAGGGGAATCTGCAGATTTCCGGTACCTTAGAATTGTTGGAAACGTCTCGGGTCGATGGCGACGTGACGACAAAGGTGCTTTCTGTTGCTCCGGGCGCGCGGGTGAACGGGCGAATCTCCATGGCGGATGGCGAGGTTCCTGTTTCTAAGGAGCAAAAAATTTCCGTTGGATAAGAAAAAAAGAACGATTTTCGAAAAAAGGAGCGCGGAACGTATGTATTTGTATCTCTACGACGAGCTGGCGCAAGAGCGGAAGCATCGACGCGAAATTTTTAAGATCGAACGCCGTCTTTGTGACCTCGGTATCACGGGCGTTGTGGAGCGTATTGGCGTCTTTAAACCCGCTCTTCAAGCCATCCGTCGTGAAGCAAAAAAGGGTCTGTCAACGATTGTTGTGGTCGGAAGCGATGAGACGATCCAGGAGGCCCTGAATGCGGATCTCCCGTCTGTTGTTTTTGGATTTATTCCCCTTGAATCGCACAGTCGGTTGGCCCACCTTTTCGATCTTCCGTTCGGATCGGCCGCTTGCGACGTCCTTTCGGCCCGCACGGTCCGCACGATTGATGCCGGCGTTCTTAATGGACGGCGTTTCATAATGGGGGTGACGATCCCGCGCGTTCGAGCGGAAATTTTGTGCGAAGACCGTTATCGTGTTCGGACAGAAGGAGAGGAACAGATTGACGTTTTTAATCTCTCGTCCTCAAAATCTGGCTCCGTTTCCGTTGGAGATGGCTTTGTGGATGCGATCGTCCGGACCTACAGGCGTCGATGGATTTTTTTTCGTTCGGAACAGAGAGAATCTTCCCGGTTTCGCCTTCGTTCGTTGACAGTAACGGTTCCTGCCCCGGTGGGGGCTTTCGTGGATGGAGCGCTCTTGGAAGCTTCGGAGTTCCGTTTTTCTGTTGCCCCGCACGCTTTGCGCATGATCGCCGGTAGGGCGAAGGCTTTCTGAACCTTGCATTTGCTTTTTTGATTGTATTCCCCTACCATGAGACGCGCCCATAACCTGCGGACGTGGCGGAATTGGTATACGCGCTAGCTTGAGGGGCTAGTGCTCGCAAGGGCTTGAGGGTTCGAGTCCCTCCGTCCGCACCAGTAAAAGAATCGTGGCGTATGTCAGAGTGGAAAGAAATAGATTTTTTGGGTTCTTTTTCTGAAAAAAATGAACCCGAACCTGAATTTAAAAAAGAAAAGGAAGAGGAATTGAACAAAATCATTTCAATCCTCGCTTCTTTAAGGGAGAATTCATTTCATCAACAAGCAGTGGATTTTTTAAATTCCCTATCCACTCCTATTAAAAAAGACTCTTCTGATCCTAGTTTGGACAGAATCCGGGAACGACGGTGGTATGGAGTGGAAAGCCCTTTTGCTGTTGGCATTTCGAATGTTCCGGGATCCGAAGATCAACAGCCGGAATTGGTCATTGAATTATTAGATTCGAAAGAAAAACCCGTGGGGAGTGTCCGAAACCTTCTTTTATTGGATCGACGTTTGGTGAACCAAGATGGACTCATCGCTTGTGCCCGATCCTTGGCAAATGGTGGTGTTAAAGCTTCGGAATTAGAGACATTCCTTGAAGCCGTACGGAGTTTTAAGAAATCCACGGGCGCTTAGCTCAGTTGGTTAGAGCGTCTCGTTTACACCGAGAAGGTCGGGGGTTCAAATCCCTCAGCGCCCACCAGTTTTTTGGTAAAAGCTGTGTATGTTTTCCTCCTTTTGGCGTCTTCCCCTTGGGCTGCTTGTGATAGCGGTTGGGTTCCATATGGTATGGAAGACGGGTTGGTATCTGGAGTTCGTGGGGGCCATTGATTATGCCGAGGAGAAGTTTGGGCCCGGAGGGACCCGGACGTTTTTGAAACTGGTCGGGGTGGGAGTCTGTCTTGTGGGTATGGCGATTTTTACGGGTTTGATAGAAAATGTCCTTGGAGGCCTTGCTGGCTTTTTTGTTCGGACGTGAATTGATTCTTTTTTATGTTTGACCCGCGTGTTTTTTTTCATCCCTCTTTTTTGTTTGATCTTACGCCGCCGCCCTTAACGTCTGTGAGCGAACGTTTTTTGCCAGTCGTTTTCAGTGTTCTGATTTTGACGGGAATCGTCCTTTGGATCCGTTCGCGGCGGATGCACAAGGCTGTGGGACCAAAGCGGAAAAGATTTTTAAGGATCGGAAGGGCAGCTGTTACGTTTGGTCTCATTGGTTTGTTTTTGTTTTTTTTCAGTTTTGAACAGGTTCGGTTGTTGGGTGCGCGATTTTGGTATGTCCTGTGGTTGCTCTTTGTGTTTGCGTGGGGGGCCTTTCTCTGGTGGACGACCTTTCGAAAAAGACCGTATCAGGAAAGCGAAACAGGCATTCGTAAAGAGCGGGAGAAGTATCTTCCTAAACCGCGTCGCCGGCGTTCTGTATGACAGAGTCGCGCCGCGCGCTTGGAACGCGGGGGGAGGAGGCTATTGCGTTTTATTTGGAAGGGATGGGATACCGTATCGCAGCCCGCCAATACCGGACGGCGAACGGCGAGATCGATCTCGTGGCGGAGGATGGGGATGAAGTTGTTTTCGTGGAAGTAAAAACACGGCGGGGAACGACGTTTGGATTTCCCGAAGAGTCTGTAACTGACTCAAAACGGCAGAAGATTGCTGCAACGGGTCAGCGATTTTTGGAGGAGCGCGGTTGGACGAATCGACCGTTTCGCATCGACGTGGTTTCTCTACTGCTTGGAAGCTCGACAGGCGATGCCATTCAGCACTTTCGCGGCATTGACGCACCCAAAGGAAACTGGTAGCGTGTATCGTACTGGAACCTGTCGGAAACGGCGGGTTTCCTTGTTAAGAAAACGTTTAATTTTTCTCGAGATCACCGTTTTTACGCCTATGTCATCCCCCATCGTCCAAGCCATCCAGCAAATCTGCGAAGAAAAAAATCTTTCCTATGAATCCGTTTTGGAAACGGTGCAGGCCGCGCTCGCCGCGGCGTATCGCAAGGATTTTGGGGATAAAAATCAGAATGTCGAAGTGGAATTCGATCCGGAGACGGCTCGGATTCGAGCCTTTGACGTGAAGACGGTGGTGGAGGATGTCGACCTGGAAGAAATTGAACGCTGGCAGGATCTTCGGCGACAACGGGTCGAAGAAACCGCGAATAGGCTTGAGGAAGCCCGCGCCAGGGGTGAGGCTGTTCCAGCCGTGGTGTTTGAGGGAGAAGAAAACGAAGGGCCGCGGTTTAATCCGAAAACGGATCTCATGCTTTCCGAAGCGCGGCGTATTCGGGATGATGCGGAGGTGGGAGAGGTCTTGCGCATGGAACTCCTTGTTCCAGGTGCTTTTGGACGCATGGCTGCCATGACCGCCAAGCAGGTAATTATCCAGAAATTGCGCGAGGTGGAGCGCCAGAATGTCTTCAATGAATTCAAGGAAAAGGAAGGGCAGATCGTAAGCGGTATCGTGCAGCGCCGCGAACCCAAAATGGTATTGGTGGATCTTGGGCGTATCACTGGCGTCTTGCGTCCTGAGGATCAGATTCCGACGGAACGGTACGCGCCTGGCGATAAAATCAAGGCCTATGTCAAACAGGTGGCCTTGGGACCCCGCGGACCGGAAATCGTGCTTTCGCGTGCTGCCGAAGAATTCGTCCGTAAAATTTTTGAAATTGAAATTCCCGAAGCTGGGGAGGGAACTTTGGAAATAAAGGCGATTGCCCGGGAGCCAGGGTCGCGTTCTAAGGTGGCTGTTGCCACATCGGATGATACGTTGGATCCGATCGGAGCCTGCATTGGACAGCGGGGAACTCGTATCCAGACCATTATTGCTGCTTTGGGTGGAGAGAAAATTGATATCATCGAGTGGAGTGCGGAACCGGCTGAATTCGTGGCCCACGCGCTTGCGCCGTCCAAAGTCCAGACGGTTGACCTGCGAACCTCGGAACGGTTGGCACTCGTGACTGTTCCGGCTGATCAGCTGTCGCTTGCGATTGGTAAGGGGGGACAAAACGTCCGTTTGGCAGCCAAGCTTACAGGCTGGCGCATCAATGTTAATGAAGCCGTTGTTCCGCAGAGCGACCTTACGGCATCAGAATTAGAGGGCGGAGGAACGGTTCCGGCGACGGAGGGAACACCAACACAAACCGAACCGCTGACAGTGTCGGAATCGGAGTTCCCTTCTCCGGAAGTCGTTGAGAAGGAAGAAAAAAAGGAAGAATAAAGTATGTTTTACCGTCTGTTATACCAACCGCTTTTTAATCTTCTCCTTTGGCTTTACGACGTGATCCCTGGAGCAGATTTGGGCTTTGCCATCATTGCCATTTCTGTCCTCATCAAGCTGGTATTGTGGCCATTGACCCGTTCCACTTTTACGTCCCAAAAAGCGCTTCAACAGCTTCAGCCAAAGATTGAGGAACTAAAAGAGAAGTACAAGGACGATAAAGAAGGCCTTACCAAGGCCATGATGCAGCTCTACAAGCAGGAAAAAGTGAATCCTCTTTCTTCCTGTCTACCGCTTGTCATTCAGATGCCGATTCTTTTCGCGCTTTACGCCGTGCTCCAGGACGGTCTCAAGCCCGAAAGTCTTAGTCATTTGTACACCTTCGTATCCAATCCAGGAACGGTAAACGCCCTCTTTTTAGGCACGGTCAATTTGGCAGATCCGAATATCGTTATGGCTGTGATAGCGGGCGCTTTACAATTTCTCCAGACGAAAATGTTGATGGCTACGCGTCCGCCGCCGGCTCTACGCAAGAAAGAAGGGGCCAAAGACGAGGACATGCTGGCCACCATGAATAAGTCCATGCTGTATGTCATGCCGCTCATGACCGTGTTTATTGGTGCATCTTTGCCGGGAGGCCTGACGCTGTACTGGATTGTTATGAATCTTTTTACGGTCATCCAGCAGGCTTTTGTGTTTCGAAAAAAGACGTCTGAGAAGAAGGAAACAGGCACTTCAGACAACGGGCACGCACAGAAGATTTAATGGAAAAAGGAAGCAGTATGTCGGCTTCCGAGGCATCGAACATTGAGGGAGCAGTTTTTCGTACGCTTGCCTGGTTTTCGCTTTTCGACCAGCCCTTGACGGTCTTTGACATCTGGAAGTGGCTGATGAAGCCTGGAAAATACATCTCTTTTGGAGAGGTGGATCAGGCACTGGAGGGTCCGTGGCTTTTGGAAAAAGTGGACAGACAGGACGGGAGGATTTTTTTAAAAGACGGTGCGACTTCTCCTTTCGTACGGTTAAAAGAAGACCAGGCTCGGCTTTCCGATGCCGCGCGCAAGTGGAAAACCTTGCGCCGCGCCGCGCGTTGGTTCGGCCTGTTCCCTTGGGTGCGGGGTGTGGCGGCCTGCAACAGTTTGGCCTGGTATCGGACCGGTCCGCAGAGCGATATTGACCTGTTCATTTTGGTCAAACCAGGAACCGTTTGGATTTCCAGAATCTGCACCGTCCTTCCGTTTTTCCTCGCACGTCGCCGGCCAGGGACACGGAAGGGACATGATCCGTTCTGTTTTAGTTTTTTTCGATCAACGAAGGGTCTTTCACTTGAGGAGCTTCAATGGAAAAAGGGGGAAGATCCGTATCTTGCCTTCTGGATTCGTTCCCTCGTTCCCGTTTTTGACCGGGGGAACATTTTTTCTGCCTTTCAGCAAGCGAATACATGGGTCTCTTTTTGGCTTCCGCATGCAGACGGGAGAGTAGCACATTCCAACGAGGAAATTGTTCGGGTATTCTCCCTTCCGTTTCCACCCGTTCCCGCTTTTTTGGAGCGTCTTGCCAAGGGTCTTCAATGGCGGTGCTTTCCGCGCCGGGTGCGGGAAATGGCCAATCAGGACACATGCGTGGTCATTACAGATGATACGTTGAAGTTTCATGTGGAGGATGATCGCGAGGCGCTCTATCGACGATGGAAAGAGATTTTGTATGCTCATGGTGTTTCAGAACAATAAAATTCGCCTGACAGCGGCAGGTGTTTTTTTGTCGGCCGCTCTTTTTCTGCTTCCCTGGCAGACGCGTTGGATCTTCACCTATCTTCCATTGCAGGGAGAGGCGTGGGAGTATGGAACATTAAGTCTGTATGGAACAGAAATTTTGATTTTGTTCGCGCTTCTCCTGCGCGGTTGGCCGCATTTTTCCTGGCAGGCGCGTCAGATTGTTAGAGGATCCGTTTTTTTTCTCTTTGCCGTTTTTCTTTCTGCTATTTTTTCCATTCGTCCCATCCTTTCTTTTGGTTGGTTGCTTCATCTTGTAGTTGTTTTTGGTTTTTTGATTCTGCTTTTGGATGAGCGGACAGATATTCGAAAAACAGCGACGGTTTTTATCCTGGGTCTCATACCCCCGTCACTCTTGGGGTGGTTTCAGGTTTTGAGTGGGGTCAGTCCGTCTTCGACCTTGTTTGGTTTGGCCCAGCATCTGGCGACTGTTGCGGGATCCTCTGTTATTGAGAATGCCTCAGGTCGTCTGTTACGTGCTTACGGATCCTTTTCGCATCCGAATGACTTTGGGGGTTTTCTCGCGATTGGGTTATTGGTTTGGATTTTTTTGGTGGGACAAGAGGAATCACAGAATTGGAAAAAATGGCAAAGAATGATTGCTTTTCTCTTCGCTTTTTTTCTCGGTAATGCCCTGCTTTTGACTTTTTCTCGTTCAGCTTGGATGGCCTTTTGGCTGGGAATTAGCATCTGGTTCGGATTGGATTTTTTTCGGAAGGTTCCTATTCCATGGATACGCGTTCGGGTATTCGCTGCCGCAGCCTTCGGTTTTCTGTTAGCAGCCCTCGTTTTTTCTCCATTCGTTTTTACGCGTTTCGATACCTCTGCTCGTTTGGAAGCCCGGTCTTTTTCTGAACGGACGTCCGAATATTCAACGGTGGCAGAAGTGCTTCGGGTGAATCCGATAATGGGTGTCGGGATCGGAGCTTATACAGAAGCTCTTGCCCGCATCTGGCCGGGACAATCCGTGTGGTCTTACCAACCGATTCATAATACGTTTTTGTTGATTTTGGCAGAGATAGGATTGATGGGGGTGGTCACATTTTTTGTGGGGGTTGTGGGGATTGTGTGTCGCGTCGCAACGGCAGATCTTAGACCAGCCGTTGCTGGCCGATTTGGTGTCTATCATCCGTTCTTCTTCGCTCTGTTGACAGCCTTTTTTGTTCTGGCTTTCTTTGATCATTACCTTTGGACTTCGTGGACGGGAATGGGATTAGTGGCGTTTGTCTTTTGTATTGTCATTCGTTTTCCTTCAAAAGGTGATAGGACAAATTTGTTTTAAAAATTTGACAATTTTCTCAAATTGTGGTTAAATTAATCCGAGTTTTGAACATTTAAAAGGGAATTTTTTTAACCAACAAAAATAAAGAGGGAGGAGAAAAAATGGCCAGCGAGCTGTTTTTTCGTGAAAACGGGACGATCGTCCCAGGAGACTCCAATGGGTTCAGTCTCGAGGACCTGTACGGGGCCGATCTGTTGGAGGACGACTCCATGTTTCAGGGCAGACCGTTGAAAGATGGCTATGTCCTGATCGATAATCTTCCCGACCTCAGGGAAGAGTATGTGATCGAAGAGGGGGACTACGAAGAAGATGTTGATTTCGACTCCCTCGGCAAACCGGATCAGGTTGAGGATCAGTTTGTCACCTACTATGCCAAGTACGAGGACTTCAAGGAGAAAACCTCGGAGGAGTATGAGGCGCGCAAGGCGGCAGCGGAAGCCCGTCTCGTGGCGGAAGAGGGGGTTTGGGGAGAGGAGGATGAAGACCTCTACTGGTGTGACAAGGAGTGGGAGTTTCCCGACCTCTTCGACCGGGTGGATGAGGATCCGGTGGATGATCTGCATGAGAAACAGTTTCTCGTGATCACGGACATCCTCCGCCGTCGGAGGGATGTTAAGATTCACAGTGGGACCTGTGACCCCACTCGGAATTGGAGGGGGCCGCAGTGGGCTCGTCACGGAGTTGAGACCATTCAGCTCCGTGGGTTGGACTGGCTTTCGTCGTCCGATGAGGAGGCTACGGATCACGCTATGGCTGATTTTTTTGAGGGGGCCACGGAGGAGGATGTTGACGAGGAAGAGATCGAAAGAGAGGAGATGATTTTTCTTTTTTCCGACGATTTCTATCCGTCGAAGGACCTGATCCCCTTGTTTCCTCCCGATCTTCAAGATCAGTACGTTGACCCTGAACCGGTCGGTGACTGGGGCTGGGGAGAGTGGGAGGAGTTCGACGTTGATCCCGATGAGGCCTGGGATCGTTGGCAGGATCCCGAGATTCTTCCTGAGGAATGGGCCATGCTCAGGGAGGAGCGGGAAGAGGAGGCGGAGTTTCGGGATTTCATCCAAAGGGTCTGGCCCCAATACGCTGCCTCTTTTAACGAGACAGATGGGGAAGAAATCGAGCCGGAATCATCCTTGGTGGTTCGCGGCAAGCTCAAGGACCAGGATGACCTGCACGAGGAACAGTCCCTCGTGATCGCGGACATCCTGATGGTCCGGAAACGGGCTAGGAGTTTTCATACCGGTGAGATCGATAACAAAAGGTTGTACAAAGGCCGGCAACGGTTCCGACATGCTCCGGCCCTTGTTCGCCCGGAGTCCATCCGGTATCTGTCTGCCATTTCATAGGCAGACGAGCACACCACACGGAAGGGCATACTCGCCCTCCCATCAGGTGTACTCTTTCGTTTTCAGGGATTTTTTAGGAAATTTGACGATTTTTTCCTGGGGGTTTAGGCTCTGAAATAGTTCCTTTGCTGGAGGTGTTTGAAGGTTGCGGAAGCTGGTAACAAACAGGAGGCTGACAATGAGTATCCAGGTAAAGGGTGGAGATGGGACTGGGATCGAAGGATGGGATCCGGAAGGTAAAACCGTGGAAATACCGATCCCCGTAATTACGGATTTGGGGGCTGTATTGATCGAAGACGAGGGGGGCGACCAGGACGATCCGACCGTCACCGATGGGGAAAAGGTCTAACAGGAGGAGTGGCACCATGCCCAAGCTTTTGTTCGAGGTCAACGGGGAGGGGAAAAAGGGCGGAAAGAGAAAGAAGGTCATACTGGATAGCTACGTCAAAGGGGTGGATCTCCTGTGGTCTTCTGGAAAAAAAGAAGAGGGAAGACCTTGCTTCATTGCCCTTGGCGGAGAAACATTCGCCCTGTCGATGACAGTGATGTACGTTCTCATCGATTCTTTAAAGGTGAGAAGACTTTCCGGGCTGATTGGCCGCCATTTTGTCCGTTTGGCGGATGGAGACATGTGGTTTGAGGGTGTGGCGAACCAGTGGGTTCGGGTCCCGCCCGAGGACGCCATTCCAACGGCGATCTGATCTTTCCTAGGGCCACGTGCACCGTGACCCTTTTATTTTTCTAACGGAGACATCTGGCGGGATATCTTGACACTCCCAAGGGTTGTATCTAGAATACCATTGTTAGCACTCTCTATCTTAGACTGCTAACGGTCACTTTTTTTTCGACGTCTTTTATTCTTTATTTTTGTTCGATCTTTCCTCTTTGTTTGGCATCCGTCGTCTTTTTCGATGGATGTGCAAAGAGTGAAAGCAAAACCCTTTATGAAACTCAAGCCAATGGGTGACCATGTCATCGTCAAGGCCAAAAAGGAGGAGGAAACCAAAGGCGGTATCATCCTTCCAGCTACCGTAGACAAGGATCGTCCTGAACAGGGAGAAGTGGTGGCTGTGGGTCCTGGCAAGGTGTTGGAAAATGGTCAGCGTTGCTCTATGGATGTGACGGTTGGTCAGGTGGTTGTTTTTAAAAAGTACGCTCCGGATGAAGTGAAGGTAGAGGGTGAAGAACATCTCGTTATTCGGATGGATGATATTATCGCCGTTATTGAATAATTTTTTACGACTATGGCAAACCCCAAACAAATTATTTACAGCGATTCCTTGCGTCAGGCCCTTAAGCGCGGCGTGGACAAGCTCACCAACGCTGTGAAAGTGACCCTGGGGCCGCGTGGCCGCAACGTCATTTTAGATCGGAGTTTCGGCGCACCCACCGTGACCAAGGACGGCGTAACCGTTGCCAAGGAAATTGAACTCGAGGACAAATTTGAGAATCTTGGAGCAGAACTTGTAAAGGAAGCAGCTTCCAAGACGGGCGACGTGGCTGGCGATGGGACCACAACCGCGACCGTGCTGGCCCAAGCCCTTGTGACAGAGGGTTTGCGTAATGTAACAGCTGGAGCCAATCCCCAGTGTCTTCGTCGTGGGCTTGAAAAGGCTTTAGAGGCCGTTATAGCAGAGGTAAAGGAAAAAATTGCAACGCCGATTAAGGGTGCGGAGATCGAGCAGGTGGCATCCATCTCGGCCAATGATCGCGATATCGGAAAGAAGATTGCAGAGGCCATGCTAAAAGTGGGTGAGAGCGGTGTAGTGACGGTTGAAGAATCACAGTCATTCGGTGTTGAGGTCGAGGTGGTAGAAGGGATGCAATTTGATAAGGGTTACCTTTCACCCTACATGATCACGAATCCCGATCGGATGGAAGCCGAATATCATGATGTATCGATTCTTATCACTGATAAGAAGATTAGTTCCGTGGAAGACCTGCTGCCTATCCTTGAAAAAGTGGCGCAGACTGGCCACAAGGAATTGGTTATTCTTGCCGAAGATGTCGACGGACAGGCTCTTGCGACTCTGGTAGTCAATAAGCTGCGTGGAACATTCCACACGCTTGCCATTAAGGCTCCGGCATTCGGCGATCGCCGCAAGGCTATGCTTGAGGACCTTGCGATTCTAACCGGCGGTCGGGTCATCACCGAGGAGGTTGGGCTTAAATTGGAAAGTGCCGAGCTTTCTGATCTTGGACACGCACGCAAGGTGGTTTCCGACAAGGAACACACCACGATCGTCGAGGGTCATGGAACCAAAGAGGCAATCCAGAATCGCGTTGCTTCCATTAAGAAATTGATTGAACAAACCGATTCTGATTTTGAGAAAGAAAAATTACAGGAGCGGTTAGCCAAGCTCGCGGGCGGTGTGGGTGTCATCAAAGTAGGGGCTGCAACCGAAACGGAAATGAAGGAAAAGAAACACCGCATTGAAGATGCTGTGGCTGCGACCAAAGCCGCGGTCGAAGAAGGGATTGTTCCAGGAGGCGGTGTTGCTTTTATTCGTGCCAGCCAGGCGCTCGATGGGGTAAAGGTTGAGGGTGAGGAGCGCGTGGGCGTGGAGATCCTGCGCCGAGCGCTTGAGGAACCGATGCGGCAAATCGCGGCCAACGCGGGCAAGGACGGCTCGGTTGTGGTTGAACGTATCCGAAACGAGAGCGGAAATTTTGGTTATAATGCCGAAACGGACGCGTTCGAGGATCTTGTCAAAGCCGGCATTGTGGATCCGGCAAAAGTGACGCGTTCGGCCTTGCAGAATGCGGTTTCCGTTGCGATCATGATTTTAACCTCTGAAGCGGCTGTGGCCGACGTCCCGAAAAAAGAGGAGCCGGAACATGTCCATGGTGGTGGGGAGGGTATGGGAGGCATGTATTAAGGAAGAAACGTTGAAAGAAAGGAGGCTGGTTTTTGTCCGGCCTCCTTTCTTTTTGAAGGTTTGCTATACTACAGACGATGGATTTCTCTTAACGTTTTACTCCCTATGGAATCTTCGAAAACGGTTTTCGACCAAAAAGACGTCGAGGAAAATAAAACCATGGCTGCGGTCGGTTATCTTGGTATTCTTTGCCTCATTCCGTTGTTTGTCAGACGTTCAAGCCCTTACGCCCAATTTCATGGAAAACAGGGATTGGTTATCTTCGGTGTTTGGATCATCCTTTGGATTGGGAATATCGTTCCGATTATCGGTCAAATTGCCTGGGTGCTTGGGTCTTTGATTCTGCTTGCGTTTGTGGTGATGGGAATCATCCATGCCCTGAACGGGGACGCCTGGGAGGTTCCGGTGTTAGGGAAGTACGCGAGAAATTTAAAGGGATAGGATTTTCTTCCGACATTGTTATGCACGAGATCGATCTGGATGTCATCGCGGACGTCGTTTCCAAACGAATGGCCAGACGGGTCGTTTTTACCAGCATCGAAAAAATCGGCAGCGGGTATCATTCGGATGGGTTTAGACTTACTACGGATGATGGTAGGTTTTTCTTCCTAAAATATATCAAGTCTCACGACCTCGGTTTTGAGTTTCCCGAGCGGCAGATAGCGTCGCTGCTGGCGAGCAACGGCATGGGACGCCGGGCCGGCAACATTCCTGCATCCGTGGGGGTGATTGTCCTGAACGGCACGGATGCCGCGATCCTGCCAGACGTCACGGAAGAGACAAGAGTTTTTCACTTGCAGGAGTTCGGCGGCACGGGGACAAGCTACTCCTCGTTGTTAGAAAAAAATCTTGAAAAGAAGGCTGTAGACGATGAGGACCGATCTCAAATTGCATCGATCGCGGACGCCCTTGTCAAAATTCATTCCGTGCGACATCCGTCAAAGGACGATCGTCAATGCGTTGCTGTCTATAATGATGGCTTAAGAAGTGTGATCGGCAATCCCGAACTGACTCTGACCGTCCTTTCCGATTTTCCTGCGGACAATGAAGTGCTTGATCTGGAGGGTCAAAAGGAGATGATTGGTCTCATGTTTGAGAACATGAAAGCCTGGATGGGCAGGTCAGACCGCCTCACGGCGCTTCATGGGGATTTTTGGGGAGCCAACATTTTTTTTCGGGAAGATAAAACCCTGTTCATTATCGATTTTTCTAGGATTCCGTGGGGTGACCCGGCAATAGACGTCGGGTGGTTCATGGCCCAGTATCTCTGGTTTTATCATCTGACGGGCAATCGGTATTTTCGCGATTTGACGGAAACCTGGCTGCAGGCATATCAAGAAAGATCTGGAGACAAGGAACTGCGTAAGGCGCTTCCGTTGGTGTTGGGTTGGACAGGGATCGTCCAGATTTTTCCGCGCTGGTTTCCAGACATCAATGTGGAAGTTGGAAAAAAATTTATGGCGCACACCAGGGAGATCTTGCTTCACAAGGAATTTCTATGGAACGACTAGCGGAGATACCCGCCATCGACGGATCACAAGATCAAAAAAGTTTAAAGGTGAACATTGTTCGACACGGTCCTTCAAGCTATCACCAACCCGAATGGACGGACGCGGCCACTGCTTGTGATTTAAATACGCACGGCCGCTTTGCGGAAGGTAGCCTTTCCGATGAAGAAATAGCAGAGGGCAGGGAAGAAGCGGTCGCATTGGTCAAGGCAACGGCGGAGAAAATTGCCTCGGACATCAGACCAAACGAAGAGGTGGCAATCTGGTCTTCCCCAACCGGCAGGACGCTTGAAACAGCTAGGATTATCAGGGAGGTTTTAAAGGAAAGGGGTTTTTCTTTGCGGGAAAAAGGAACCGAAAACTATGGGATTAAAGTTTTCGAGAGGTTGGGGGAGGTGAGAAATTTTTCGTGGAATCTTTTTCGGCCACTGATGGAAGGGGGCGAAATTTCCTTCCGAGGAAAGACATTTTTTATTGATAAGAACTTGTCGAATCCAAAGAATTTCGGCTATCCGGAATATTTTACAACGGATGCGATCAAGGAAATCTCTGTGAAGATAAAGGCTCAGTGGCCGCAGGAATATGTCTCCGAGGTCGAGCGGTTTGAGAGTTTTGCCAACGTGAGCGCACGCATGGCAGGGACGTTAAGAAGGTTGAAAAATTTGCGAGATAAAAATTACCGCATTATTTTGGTAACGCATGACGCGATGACGGGCGCGCTTGTGAAGACGTTTACCTCCGGTCAATCTTCTGGAGTTGATCCGGCGCAATTTGTTTCCGTTGAGAGAGCGGGCGATAAGTTCGTTGTCACTTCCGTTGGGAATAGAATGGAAGGTGATCGTGAAACCAATAGCGTTCCTTAGGATCTGATTATTGAACTATCTATGAAAGAAATCATCTCCGAAATCACCCGCCTCCAGGAGCGCACGCGCGCCACCTGGGGGTTACTTTGACCTGGACACAGTTGAAACGCAGCTCAAGATCCTTGAGGTTTCCATGGAAGCTCCGGGTTTTTGGTCAGAGACAGAGCGGGCCAAACGCATTTCCAAGGAGGCAGCAGATTTGCGGGAAGAATTGCAGGAGTGGAAGGAGTTTTTGAAAGAACTAGAGGATTTGAAAGCATTGGCCGAATTTGCTCAAACCGAAAAAGACGAAAGTCTCCATGATGATCTTGCCAAGCGTGTCGAAGCTTGCGAACAGCGGTTTGCGAAGATGGAGTTTGCCACGCTCTTTTCAGAACCGTATGACAAGAATGTGGCCATTGTTTCGCTTCATGCCGGAGCCGGGGGTACGGAAGCACAGGATTGGGTCGAGATGCTTTTGCGCATGTACTTTCGTTTTTGTGAACGCAAGGGTTGGGACGTTCAGATGCTGTGGGAATCGCGCGGAGAAGAGGCGGGGATTAAAGGGGCCATGTTTCGCGTGGTCGGGAGGTATGCCTACGGTTATCTGAAATCTGAAGCCGGTGTTCATCGGCTCGTACGTATTTCGCCCTTTGATGCGGAACAGATGCGACACACGTCGTTTGCCTTAGCTGAAATTATTCCTGAAATAGAAGTGGTGGAGGACATTGCATTTGATCCGAAAGATATCCGGATTGATACCTTTACTTCGGGTGGTAAAGGCGGACAGAGCGTAAACACGACTTATTCCGCGGTGCGTGTTGTTCACATTCCTACCGGCATTACTGTCTCTTGTCAAAATGAGCGCAGCCAGCAACAAAATAAAGAAACGGCTTTTAAAATTCTCCGATCACGCCTGAAGCATTTGGAGGACCAGAAACGGGAGGAAGAACGAAAGAAGCTCCGCGGAGAATATAAAAGTGCAGAGTGGGGGAATCAAATTCGCAGTTATGTGTTGCAACCCTATCAGATGGTGAAGGACCACCGGACGGAGTATGAGACCTCGGATACAACAGGGACTCTTGATGGGAATCTCGAGCCATTGATGGAAGCCTACTTGCGCTATCGTTTGTCCAATTCCGATCGGTTCGCGAAAGCAAACGAAGATCGATAACAATCTATGCCTTCTCCAACCCGCATCCTCGTTACCGGCGGTGCCGGATTTATCGGTTCACACCTGGTTGACGCCCTTATGCGGCGTCGCATTTTTGTCGCTGTTGTAGATGATCTTTCCTCCGGACGTAGGGAAAATGTTCACCCGAACGCCAAGTTTCTCCCCATTTCCATCCTCCATCCGGACTTTTCAAAATGGGTGGCACGGTTCAAACCCGACGCGATTTTTCATTTGGCGGCTCAGGTGAATGTGCGCCAGTCTGTGGAGGATCCCCTCAAAGATGCCTATGTGAATATCCTTGGAACCATCGGGCTTTTACAGGCCGCAGCCAAAACGGGAGTCAAAAAGATCATTTTTTCCTCCTCGGGAGGTGCGCTTTACGCGGGTTCGAAACTTCCGTATTCCGAAAAAAGTGAAAGCGCTCCCGTTTCCCCGTATGGCATTGCAAAGCGGAGCGCGGAAGGTTATTTGGATTTTGCGCGTTCCATCCACGGTCTTTCCGCTGTTTCTTTGCGCTATGCCAATGTGTACGGTCCACGTCAACGGTCGGATGCGGAGGGTGGGGCTATTGCTATTTTTACCCGTCGTCTTTTGCACAGCCAACCGGTCGTCATTAATGGTACGGGAGGACAGACACGCGACTTCGTTTATGTGGAAGACGTGGTGAAGGCTAATCTCCTTGCCTGGCGTCGCCCTGTTTACGGGGCATTTAATATCGGGACCGGAAAAGAAACGGATCTCAACACGGTTTTTCGTCTTTTAAAGAAAATCACTGGTTCGGATGTTCTCGAACGTCATGGTCCTGCCGCGCCTGGGGAAGTTCTTCGTTCCGTGTTGGATATCCGTAAGGCGAGGAAGGAACTTGGCTGGAAACCGGAAGGAAGATTAGAGGAAGGGCTTCGCCGGACCGTCGAGTGGTTTCGAAATCAGACAGGACGACAGGCTTAAGGCCCACTGTTGTGTCACGTCTTTGTTTTTTGTGAAGCTCTTCCGTCCTAAAAAATTTTTCGGGCAACATTTTCTCCAGAATCCAGCAGTACTGCGAAAGATCGTCGAAGTGGCCGATCTTCGCAATGGGGAATCCGTTTTAGAAATCGGTCCTGGGAGAGGTGTTTTGACCCAAGCGCTCTTGGAAGCAGGTGCACACGTAACGGTTGTTGAGATTGATCGAGATCTCGTTGGGGCCTTGCGGACGGAGTTTGGGGAACGGATCTGTCTTTTTGAAGGCGATGCCCTTGGGGAAGCCGGGAAGCAGGCGCGCCTTTTTGCTTCAGAACAAGGTCTGGGGACGTACAAGGTCGTGGCAAATATTCCCTATCAGATCACATCGCTCCTGATTACGTCATTCTTGGAAGACGAACCGCGTCCTTCTCGGTCCGTGCTCATGGTCCAAAAGGAAGTGGCGGATCGGATCATAGCGAAACCTCCGGATACGAGCCTCCTTTCCGTTGCCTGCCAGCTTTCCGCTATCTGTCAAAAGGTTGTGTCTGTTCCGCGTGGATCGTTCCGTCCTATGCCGAAGGTGGATTCGGCTGTCGTTTGTATTGATTTTTTCCCTTCACAAAATCGCAAGCGGGTCATTGCCCTTGCCAAAGCTGGATTTCAGTCGCGCCGCAAACAGCTTCATCGCAATCTTTCCGTGGCTGGATATGGATCTTCGGAAGTTGTGAAAGCGGCTTTAGAAGCCATGGGAAAGCCTTCAACCGTTCGTGCCGAAGAACTGACGATAGAAGATTGGCGGGGATTATCTGAAGCCCTTTTTTAAAAGCGGAATTCTATCGTTTTCTTTTGGCTTTTGTTATACTGGTGACGATCTATGTCAGGATCAGGAAATTTGTCTACTCCTTCCTTTTCTTCCCACCAGAAGGCAGGGATGATGCTTGTGTTGGTGGTAGGGATCCTCGGGATCCTTTTCGGATTTCGATTTTTTCGAGCGAATATCCAGCGCCCTTTTGACGAACAATTGGCGGATGACAAGGGTCCATTTTTTCTTGAATCAGACGGACAAGAACAAGCGGAAAAGGATCGTCAGAAAACAACTGATACGGACCAGGATGGGCTAAACGATTACGACGAACTCTACGTTTACAAGACAAGTGCCTATCTGTTCGACTCCGATTCGGACGGTTTTGACGACGGAACCGAAGTGAAAACCGGCAATGATCCAACCTGCCCGTCAGGCCAGGTCTGTTCCGGTAGTACAGCCCTTTCTTCCGACACCATTCCTGTTTCGGAAGCGGAAGCTATTTCGCAATCTCTTTCAACGGCTTTTCGCCTGCAGGAAACCAACCTCCAGTCTCCCGAGGATCTCCAATCTTTTTTCGCCTCTCTGACAGCTCAGGAGGTTCGTTCGCTCCTTGCTTCCCAGGGGGTTCCTATTCAGACGTTGGAGAAATTTTCGGACGAGCAGCTGATGCAATTTTTTCAACAAGCCATGGAGGAAGCACAGGCGTCGGTATCATCGGAACCCCCTGTGGCTGATCAGGATGTTTCTTCAGGGGAGGGCGTCCCATCCATGAGCCCTTGATGTATGAAAGGGAAACCGTTAAAGGTAATTCTTTCTTTTCTTCTGATTTCTTTGGTTCAGCAGATTTTTTTTCCGTTTCGTTCCGTACGGGCTGCGGACGAATGGACGGATCCGGTCATGGCAGCGTCTGAATTGGGTCTTGCCGCAACTCTTGGCACTTGCGGGGTTGGGATACCGTGTCCACAACTAGCGTCCCTGACCATGGCGGAAAAAACCCGCAAACAGATCATTGGTCCCCTCATGAATGCCGCGGCCGTAACGGCCGTCATGAACGTTTCCCAATATGTTTTCGACCGTTTGGCCTATGAGTCCGCTGTGTATCTGGTCAGCGGCGGTAAGGGTGAAACCCCCCTTTTTCATACAGAAACTGCTCCAGAAGCCTGGAAAAAAATGGGGTTAGATATCGTAGCAGATGGATTAACAACCATCGCACAACCTTTGGTCGATACGTATTTGATGGAGGGGTTTAATCTGTGTGCCCCGGCCAATCCAAAGGTTCTCCTGAGCATCCAGTTCGGTATCAAATCCGTTTACCAACCACCGAAGCTTCAATGTGACTGGCAGACCGTGACGTCCAATTGGGGAGGATTCATCCAAAATGCCGTGGAAACAGCGGAAGACCCAACATCCTATGTGCTCAGTACGGTTGCCAAGGGCTTGCGTCCGGGACAGAACGCCCTTTCGTTTGCCGTTGAGACGAACATGAAGATCCACGGAGAGGCCTTGGAAAAGAAGAGGAATCTTTTTGCGGAATTTTTGGCCAAGGATGGCTATAAGGATGCCGTGGATTTTGTCACTGGGAAGGTGAAAACACCGGCTTCTGTTGTTAAAGAACGATTTGAAGGCAAACTCAAGGCCGCGGAAGAAAAACCCGTTGAGTTTTCCTTTTTGGCAAATATTAATAATCCGGAGCTTTGGAGCATGATGCTGGTTCACTCCGCTTCTGTCTTTACCAACACCCTCCTTTCCAAGGGGTTCGAAAAATTGTACGGCGATTTGTTTCCGACAACCACCTTGTCGGTTGATCCTTTTGATGCGGAATCCGCTTCCATTGCCGGGCGTGAAGAAGCTGCCGAACGTTATGCAAGCCTGGTATCGGCCATTCCCATCAGTATTCAGACGTATAATGCTTTGACGGAATTCGTGGTTTGCCCGACGCCTCCAGCTGTGCGCCAGTTAAATAATTGCGTCATGGACGCGGCTTTTATGGAAGCCGTTAGTTTTTCAAACGAAACCCGCCTCATGACCGTGGAAGAGGCACTTAAGGATGGAAAACTTCATGGGGACTGGCCTTTGTACCGCCCGGATGACCTGGCTCACAACCAAGACCCTTTCTGTTATACCTATGGTTATTGTTACGGCAACCTCGTCAAACTTCGAAAAGCACGCCTTGTTTCGATCGGTTGGGAGTTTGCAGCCTCTTCTCCACAAAACAGTCTGTCCAATCCGGTGACTCTACAAAAAGTCGTTGATGGTTTTTCTGATTGCAATGAAGATGGAGCGTTAGACGCAAGCCACCCATGGTGTCATCTGATTGATCCTGATTGGGTCTTAATGTATCCGCAGAGTCAGTGTCGGGCTTCTGTCATCGATGACCAGCTGATCAGTACCATGACGCTCGGACGATCAGGGGAATGTGCGGATGTCCAGAGCTGTGTTAAGGAGAATGAAGACGGTTCCTGCGCCGGGTATGGATACTGTGTTCGGGAGAAAAATGAATGGAAATTCAGTGGGGACGCCTGTCCGGAGTCCTATGCTTCTTGTCTGGCCTTCACGAATGCAGAGACGAATGCTCGCGGATCCTGGCTCCTTGACACGCTTGATTTCGGTTCGTGTTCCGAGACAAATGCCGGTTGTTTATGGTCAAAGCGTTCAAAATCTTTGGATGAGCACGGGACCAGCGACCCTTCGGACGATTCGTATGAATGGCTTCCGGAAGGGGAAACCTATGTGACAGCAGAAGAAGCCTCCTCTATTGACGCCTATCAGGATCGTCTCTATTTGAATCAGGAAGCCATTTCCTGCCCCGCGGCCGCTGTTGGCTGTTCGGAATTTTATCCAGCGGATGGTCTTTCCCTCAATGTAGTGCGAAATCCGAGCTTTGAAACGGACGAAGATAAGGACGGTTTGGCAGACGATTGGATAGGAAACGGATCTTCGATTTACACCAAGGATACCGCTGACGAAGGTTCCAGTGGATATCTGTTGAATGGCGGATCATTGGTTCAAAATGCCATTCCTCTTCAGTCTGGACTTTTTTATACCCTTTCTTTTTCTGCTGCGGCAAAGGAGGGATCGGAAGGAAAGGCAAAAGCGTCTCTGGAGGTGGCGGTTGTGGATGTAAACGGCAATTCCGTTAGTCTCAAAGGATATTCAACAGATTGTACGGTGAGCGGCAGTGGAAGCAATGTTGTTTCCCTTTCCGTTTCCTCTTTGAGATCGGATGATTTTTCGCGTGTCGACTGCACTTTTACCATGCCCTCCGTTTCTGGTTTTTCAGATCAACTCTCTGGTGTTGTGACTCTTTCTGGTTCTGATCAGGTGTATGTGGATGCTGTTCAGGTGGAGACCGGGGAAATAGCTACCTCTTTTCACGAGGGATATCGTCCTTCGGATCAGCAGGCTGTTTATTTGAAGGTTTCCCCATCCTGGCTGGACTGCAAAGGGAAGGAAACAGATCCGGATGCCTGTGCGAATTTTGCTGCTGTCTGTTCGGCTTCCGAGGCCGGGTGTCATCTTTTTACGCCCGAGAATGGGGATCCAAGCGTTCCTGCCGTTGTTTCCGCGCTGGACGAATGTCCAAAAGAGTGCGTCGGCTACGATACCCTCAAACAGGAAGCAACGGATTTTGATCCCGAAGCCTTTCCGCTTTATTTTATTCCAGATTCTGCTGTCCCGTGTGCGGAGGTAGATGTCGGCTGTGACGCGTTTACGAACTTGAAGACAGAAGAAATAGAGGCCTACAGCGTGATTCGGGCCTGCGCGCTTCCCGCGTCCGTCGTTGAAGACGATCAGGCTGTCTACTTCACCTGGGAGGGTTCCGATACGGCTGGCTACCAGCTTCAATCGTACCGTTTGCTGAAGACGAATTTGAACCAATCTACGCTAGAATTTACTAGTTCGAAGGTGAAAGAAGAACAGGCGGATCAAGCTCCCTGTGTTGCATGGAAACTGACGTCCGAAACGGATCTCTCTTGCGTGGATGAAGCCGAAACCATTGAAAATACCCAATCTTGCGACGCATACGAGGATCTTTTTTCAAACCCTGACTGTCGTGAATTCTATGACAAAGACGGGTTTATCCATTATCGCTTGTATGCGGATACGATTTCTCTAAGCGACGCTTGCACGCTTGTTCGAAAGGATGGAGCAAGCGGGGAAGATTGTACGTCTTCCGGCGGTTATTGGACGTCTTCCGGGGAATGCCGCTATTTCCTGCTGCCGGATGAGAGTCGTTCTTGTGCTTTGAACGCTGCGGGTTGCCGATCGTATACAGGGGGCGCAGGGAGAAATGCCACCACGGCTTTCTCTGATACGTTTGAAGACGGATCTTTGACGGAATACGCGTCTATCGGGAGTGCTACGGCTGTCTTAAGCAACGAGTCTGTAGCCGTGGGGGGACATTCCATGCGTCTTTCTTTTTCCGGATCAAGCGGGTCTGTCCAAACCCTTCAGGCTTTTTTGGATCCGACAGCTTCGTCCAAGACGTACGATGAGGAGAACGCTTCCACCTGCGGGGACAAAAATGGGGACGGAAAATCCGAGGACGCGCGACTTTCCCTTACAACGTTCGGTTGCGAAGTGGACGTGGATGGCGACGATGTGTTTGATGGTACGGTCGAGGACGGCGACAACAGCTGCGGCACGCTGGACGATCAACTTGCAGAAGACAAGACGTACCTTCTCTCTTTCTGGGCCAAAGGGAGTGGGTCTCTCTTGGCGAGTTTCG
>DATDUW010000033.1:0-39275 GCA_035290185.1 Patescibacteria group bacterium | reverse complement strand
GTCGGCCGTAATCCCTGTCCCGATCTCGCAAGAAGGGAGATAAAGAGTGGCTGTATCGGGACTGTTGCCGGAAAGGTAGCTGTAAAGCTGGGTCGAGGCTTGTTTAGAAGCACCGGGCGATTCGCTCTGGATGAGAATTGTTGTACGGTCATAGCTCGTTGGGCAGGCAGAAGAGCAGTCGCCGGAACAGGCTGGTTCCACACACGTCCCCCAGGAAGCATCCTGGGTTGAACTGTTCCCTCCGCATCGGCTGTTTGAAACCGTGCTGTTCACCTGGCACCAAGCCCCATTGTAATCCTGTGTCCCTGTGGTGTTTCCGGAAAATGTCCGATAGCCGCCGTCGCAAACACCAACCGCAGAAGTACAGACCCATGCTGTCGCGTCGCAGGAGGTTTCTCCGGCACAACAATCGCTGGCAGTCGCACAGGAACGGGTAAAATTCGCAGACCGGTCTTCCGGAAATTCCGCTGGTTTGAAACAAAATGCCTGGCGGGTTGCGCTGCTATAGGCACCGTCACAAAATTCCCCTTCTTCTTCCTGAAGCGAACCGTCGCCGCAATAGGCACCGGTCATGACCGTATACTGACAGGTTTTTGTGCAGGAAGCACACGTCCCCTCATAGGGTGGCTCGCAAACGGTCCCGTTTAACATTCCCGTGTCGCAAGATTCCTTTCCTTTATAGGCGTACCCGTCCCCGCAGATATTTTTTTTGCATAACGTCGTACAGACATCCGTATTGTCTGGGTTTCCGTCATCACATTCTTCTGATCCTTCCACTTTTCCATTTCCGCATGATTGGCCGTCAAGCGAACACGGCCCCCATTCAATCCATTCGCACGTTGGCGCATTTCCGACGCCTTCCGGAACGTCATCCTTGCAAGACCGGGCGCGGGAGAGCTGATACGTTACAGATGAACAGACTCCATCGTCGCTTGTCAGGGCATCATCAGCCCCCTTACAAAAACTATTCCCCGTACACAGAGAACCCGCTTTCTCTCCTCCCATACAGACGGAAGACATGCCACAAGAACCAACAGACTCTATAGGCCCATCCCCACACCCGCCTCCCAACGGGCAATCCGCATCTGTTGTACATGAATCAAAATCATCCTTTTCTCCACAAAGCGCACCAGGCCACGTTTCATACGCTCCGTCGCATGTTTCGCTTCCGTTTATCTCTCCATCTCCACAAGACGGACCAGGATAAGAACAATCATACGCACAACTCAAACGCAAATCTTTCGCATACTGTCCGTTGGACGTCTCGCAGTGATCCTTGGACCAGGCCCCGGCTTCTCGCGCGGACTCGTTGGATCCGCAATCGCACGCTTCTCCTCCGGCCAGGCTCCCATCGCCGCAAAAAAAGGCCCTTGCAAGAGTACAATCCGTCCCGCAGAAACCGTACGTTCCGTTCCAGGCCCCATCATCGCAAACTTCTCCCGGGTCTAAAGCGCCGTTCCCACATTCCTGTGGGATGCACAGTACACCGGCTTTCACCGCAACCTCTGCTGTCTGATACCCGGAACAATCCAAGATACAGGCAGCGGCTACCGTTCCGGGAACTCCGCCTTCCGTTGTACAAAAAACGGAAGTTGTGTCTCCAATCTCGCAGGTTTCTTGCGAAGATTGAACGCCGTCTCCGCACAGGCCAGATGCTCCTAAATCCGTCTGGCAAAGAACGCCCCCGCTGATAAATCCATGGTTTTCGGAAGAAGTGGCTGGAGGGGCGCTATACTCGGCAATCACCGTAGCGTAATCCGTCTCGTTGGAACTGGCCGCTGGATTGATCGAATCTGCCCACGGTGTCAAATCTTTATCCTCCAACTGAACGGTTAATTGATAAGCCTCACCCCCTTGACTCCGATACAGGTAGACGTGGTCGCCCCTTTCGCATGAAAAGGTCCCTTTTGCCTCATCCCAACAGTACGTTTCATCCTGTGCGTCTTCATCCCCGTCAGAAGAACACATCATGAGTGCGTTTAATGGATCGACTGGAAGGGTTGTTCCAAGCGCATTATCAAGACCGGACGTCCAGGACGACCAGACGCTCGTGGAAAAACCACGAAGGAACGAACCGCTTGCTAAGGATGGCACATCTGGAAGACATGTCTCGCTTCCGGAACAATCGCCATCTTCCCGACAGGTTTGATCTTTTGTAACAGAACAGCGGCGGTGCGTCCGCCCATACGTTTCCACAGCCCTCATGATCCGGCGTGAATCCGTAAGCCGGCGCAAATCCCGCGTCAATTTTTTCTTTTCCGCATCACAAAAAGAAGAGGGGTATCCTTCCTGCGTTGAAGCGATCGTTGAGCCGTCGCTAAACGTCAGGGACTGGCACTCTGCATCAAAAGAACAGGAAACGAATTCGTGCGTGGCTGGATCCACGGCATAATCGGAAAAAACGCCTGTTTTGTCATCAGAAGTTTCAAACGTGTACGTCACATAACAAAGGTTCTGGTCCGTCACTGCCGAACTTCCGATTTTCGGATCCAATGGATCGTTATTCGCATTCCATTTCCAGTTTTCAAGCACGCGTTTGACGACTTCCCTGGATGCCTCTCCCAAATCATTATCAACAGAGATGGCGTAGATGTTGGAATAGATCGATCCACCCTCCTTATTGGCAACGGCCGCATAAAAAGTGTTCCCGTCCTGAATGGCCTCATAACCGTCGAGAGTCGTAAGGGATGGAGCGGATCCAAAACCCTGTTCTTCATACCACAGGTCAGGAGGCAGATAGTCCTCATTTTTCAACACACGCACGCCAAAAGCATCATCGGTTCCTTCGACAAGAAAAAGGAGTTCTTTCTGAACAGAAGAAACAGGGGAATCTGGTGTTTCGACAACAGACAATCCTGGTAATGGGTCCCCCTCTTCCTGATCGCGACAATACGAAAAGGAAAAATTCGTAAACGGAGCTTTGAGTTGAAAAGCACTGGCAACAGAGGCTGTATCGGCAAAAATTGAAGCAATGGCAGGATCCGGCCAAGGGTGTTCACACAGATTGGCCCGCAGAAATTTTGTCCCTGAAACGGACGCTCCTGAGCCAGACGTTGTTGTTACCGTGGCGGTCGCGACGGCCGATTCGCTTCCGTTCGCCTTGGCGGTCGCGACGGTAAAACCCGTGGAAGCATCCGCAACATCAACGACATTGGTCGGGTCGGTGGAAGTTCCATTGTCAGGGATGGTCGAGGCCCAGGCCCAATTCCAATCGTACACTCCGGACAGGGGTTGAATTTCTTCGGGTTCGGCCCCTTTCAATGTAAAGGACGCTGCCGCAAGATCATGGGCTTCATCCAAGGTGGAGAAAAATCCATCGGGAGAAGTCGTATCATTGACCTCCACGTATTCCAACGCGCAAATTTCCGTTCCAGTCGTAAACGTTACTATTTTTCCTTCCAACAACCCAACGCCGGCGAAGTTCGCCACGCCGTCCGTTGTCCCGTCCAATGGATCATCTTCTCCCGCAATGACCAAACGGTACGTTCCGTTTGCCACCAAGGCTTCCGCATACTGGAGATTTACTTGGGATCCGCTTCCCTCTTTCTCAATAGCGTAGGTAACGGGAACCCAACAAGAAGGCGCGTCCGCAGCACGAACCCTTCCTCCGAACAGATGGGAGAGACGACTCACCATCCAATGCCAAGCCCGAGCAAAGGTGCTTGAGTGGCCCTCCTGGCCATTCCAAGCGGCTTTTTGATGGGAAGCGGGACAGTCGGTCGCGTAAGTTGAAGCGTCAATGGCCTTCCCGTTAACCGTCATTAATTGAAGAGCAAGGGAACGTTTCGTTATCGTATCCTCCACCTTCTGAACAAATGAATTTTGATCCATGGCCTGATCAAACGAAACCCAGACAGCCGCATTGCGACAAACGTTTATTTCTTCCCGAACGCTCGTCTCCGTCAGGACAGGGCGGGCGTAACAACAACCGCCTTCGCCGCAACCATACGTTTGACCGGTCGCATCGCAGGAAGAATCCGCATTACAGGAACAGGCAAGCGTATAGGTCCCAGATCCTATTTTTCCGGTTTCACTTTCCTTAGCAGAAATGAGGGAGGAAGCAGATCCGTTCCCTTGTGCCAAGACTTCTGCTGGGGCTTCGGCCATGATCTCGGCCACGGCGTAAGGAGCCCAACCGTTTCCAACTCTTGTTGCTTCACATTCCTCGCCCGTTTCGGTTGAACCGTTGCCACAAAAAGAGGGGATCGTGTAGAAATAGCTCGAACCTTCTAAAAGACAAACAGAAGAACACCCGTCGCCGTCTTTCGTGTTTCCGTCATCGCAGTCCTCACCGGCTCCCGCGCTTGTTCGCTCCATGGTCTTGTTTCCGCATGTTCCGATGCTATTATCGCCCTCGCGCAGACACTGTGAGGAACACCCATCGCCGTCCTTCGTTGTGGCATCGTCGCAGTCTTCACCTGCTTCGATCTTTCCATTTCCACAAATAGCCACGACAGAAGAAATCTTCACAGATCCCTCATGCAAACAATTGGACGAACAGTTGTGAATGGCATTTTCCTTCCCTTCATCGCATTCTTCCCCTCCGATCTGTTCGCTTCCCGCAACGTTTCCATCTCCGCAATCTTGCCCAATGGAAGAAGCACCTTCTGCTAAACATTTCGCGGAACACCCGTCGCCATCTTTCGTGTTTCCGTCATCGCAGTCCTCACCGGCTCCCGTTTTTTCATTGAACTCTCGGGACGTATTTCCGCAAGTTCCGACGGAATTTCCTCCTTCACGCAGACAGATAGACGAACACCCGTCGCCATCTTTCGTGTTTCCGTCATCGCAATCTTCTCCAAAATCCTCTTGAATTTTTCCATCGCCACAAAGAGCACTCGGCGTCGTTGAACCCGTGTGCAGACAAGAACTGGAACAGCCTACAGGCAAGGATCCGGAAGCGGAAATTTGACCACTGGACAACAGCGAAGCTACGGCCGCATCCTTGTTTTTATCGTCTTGATCAACGGCTGTCCACGGATCCCACGAGAAGGCTGAGGCCTCCAATCGTTGTCCTGAGACAGAACACTCATCAGGAGAACTAAGGGGAACGGCTTCAAAGGAAGTACGGTCCCCGACCGCAGTGGCATGAGCCTGAGAGGGTTCCACTTCCACTTGATCCACCGTGCAAGAACTGTCTTTTGTTGTGAACGTCCAGGAGAGGTCACTTCCGTACGCCAAATCAGACTTCGCTTTGGAAAGCGGAACGCCACTCAGGGAAACAAGTTCTCCGGAGAGAATAACGCGATAGGAAGTATTGGCCTGAAAAAGCATTAAAGCGTGAGAAAGATTCAGCGTAAACGTTTCTGTATTATAGGACGTCCCGTCAAGAGGGAATTCGACTAATTCGTCCTCAGCGCAGGCCGGATCCTGACAGGTAAAAAGGCGAACGAGCGGCTTCCCGTTTGCCTCATAACCATCAAAAGCATCTTTCATGGCCGTGTTAAATTTCGCGCCAACCCCTGAATTCAAACAGGCTGTCTTGCAACGGGGCCAATACTCCACAATGTCCGGATCTGTAAAATCAATCGTCAGGTTACTTACGTCTGGATCAACGTTCGGCAAAGCTTTCAAAGCTGCAGAAATCTCCACCGGAGGGCCTGGGGGGGTTTCTTGTTTCGGAAGAGCATTCGTGGAACAGGCGGATGGTTGTTTGGAATCCAAAGGCGCTTTTACAGCATCGCTTGAAGCAAAAGACCACTCATACTGAGTACAGTTAAGCAAAACACACTGATTTTTTTCAGCCAAAGGTGCGGCCCCGAAAGTAACGGCCACATCCTTTTCCGTTGCTGTGTATTCGGAAGGGGAAAGCAAAATGCTGCCGACCGTACACGTCGCCCCATCTTGGGCCGTCGTAAAGCCCCAGGTAAAATCCGTTTCCATGGGAAGACCTTCCGAGCTTCGGATGCCATCGTCTCCTCCCTTAAGCGTCACCCGATAGGTCTTCCCTTCCTCCCAACCGTCAGGAGGCGCCCAAAAAAATCCGGTCTGAAACGCGCTGATATCCTGATCTTGAACGGAAATATCTTCTAAACGTCCACAGGTTGTCTCCAAACATTTTTTTACTTGGACCGTCTGTGACGTAAAGAAAAACGGATCCATGGCTGTTGTAAAAGAAGCACTGAGGGACGCATTCAAACAGACCCGATCTCCCCCTTCCCAGGATTCCCACGGTGTTGGGGAAACGGACTCTGCGGTACAGCCGACCCATACGGACGGTGCATCTGGAATGTCGTCTGTTGAAAACCAATAGGCATAGTGGGAAACAGGCGCTGATTCCGCACACGCCCCCTCCTCACGACAGGCACCATCAGCACAACATTCTTCCCCGCTCCCACAGGAAAAATCCTCCCCACATTGCCCGACCTCGAAGGGAAGCGTGTTAGAAAATCCATCAATCGTTTTCACAAAAATCGATCCTGTCTCTGCCTTTTCTGGGACCTGAAGCGGCTTCTCGGTCGTCCCAGCGATCTCTTCATCCGTCCAATGGCCTGGTTGAAAAATCGTTTGACCATCAAAAAATGTCACTTCTCCGCTCTTGGTTTCAAACCCTTCGCCAAATAACGTTACGTCTGTCCCCGGAGGTCCAGAAGAGGGCGAAAGACGACAGAGATTCGGTCCGGCCGAACCCTCGATCATCTCAAAATCGACTGGTTCCGAAACCCTACCATCCGAGCCCCGGGTGATCCAAAGGGTATAGGGTCCGGGCACAAGCTTGGTATCTTGAGACACATAAACCTTCGGGACCTTTACCAGCACCACGTTTTCCTTCCAAAAAGCCTCCTGACAGGCCTCGGGAAACGCGATATCCCCCAAGGCATTCAAACCAGTTGTCTGATCGCCAAAATAGACCGTCCCAACGGTTTCTCCGAATCCACGTCCATAAATCGTCACATACTGCCCGATGGGAGCAGCGTTAGGGTCAAGGTCACAAGAGGCTTCGGCAGAACAATCAGCAGAGGACACACAAAGATCCCCAGAATCCGAACACCGGCGCACACCCGTATCAATGGACGTAATCACGGGGGCCTCGGTCCCAGAGGTGGAAGAAGCAAAAACAGTAAAAGAAAGTTTATTTGATCCCTCCCGGTCCTCCCCTTCGCCTACGAAAACCTGCGTAAAATATCTTCCTTCTTCCAGCGAGGGCACAACCGTCTCAAAAGCTGTGTCGCCCCAATTTGGATAACTTGAAGCCTTGGTCGAACCGAAATAAAAGAGTGAGGAGCGAAAAGAACTCCCAAAGTTGTTTCCAAAAACTTTTAAGCGATCTTGAGTTTGTCCAGACGCGGGTTCAAGGGCACACAGACCAGGCCGTTTGGTGGTGTTTACGTCAAAGTCGCTCATGACTGGACCATTGTCGTCATCTGTTCGATCCTGGGCACCAGCGGTGTTAGTCACCTCCACCGGGCCGCTTACGGCTTCCTCCGGGATTTGAATCACGACCTGGCGATCTGCCCATGTTCCGGAACACTCCGTGTAGGGTCCAACGGTCTTATCATCATCTGTTGTTTCTGGATCCCCCATAAAGGTCACGGAGCCTCCATCCGATCCAAAACCGTCTCCCGAAATCGTCACGAGATTTCCCGGAGCGCCATCCCCGGGCGAGACTTCCTGAATCTCTACGGAAGAAACGCAAATGCCATCTTCGCACTTTCCTGAAGAACATTCCGCATTCTCGGTACAAATTTGTCCATCGCAGGAGCCGCAGTAATAATCGCTCTTTTTATCCCCTCCACAATCCGTACCCTCTTCAAAATACGGGTCCGTCGAATCCTGAACGCCGTTGGAACAATTGGGAGGACGTAAAAAAACTGTCACGGAGGGAGCGGCATCCTCTAGCCCTGCACAATCGGATCCCACGGCCGTAATCTCATAGGAGGCATTGGTCGCATACCCCTCCGTATTCCAAACGCTGTCAAAATAATTCTCCTGAGCAAGGGTCCCGACGGAACTCGCCTCCAGACCAACAGAGGAGACCGTCTCACCGTCAACGGAAAAACGAACGGAAGAAACACCGGAATCATCAGAGCTGAACACTTGGAGCCCTTCCACAAGGGGAGCGTAAGCTGAGTCTCCATCATCTGGATCCCTCATCTCCAAAGAGGGCGGCTCGTGATCAATCGCCTCACCGGTCGTAAAAGCAAAAGAACAGGGATAAGTATCGGAACACTCCAGCGCCAACCCAGACGCACTCTTAAGAACAGAAGCGTCTAGTCGAATTTCATAGTCTGTCTTCGCCGCGAAACAGGAAACCGAGGATCCTGACGTTGTCTCACAGGTCGTGGAAGGCGTAAACGTCGCACGGGAACCAGCGATATGGAACGTCCCCTCGACGGAATTGCCGTCCTTGGCTCGGACCACGATTCCCCCCTTTTCCGTAACGGTTGCCTCAGAAATGCTCTTGCTGAAAACAAACTGCAACTCCACATTCCGAATCAACGCGGCACACCCCGTATTTACCGACGTCAAAACGAACTTTTTTGAGACGTCTTCTTGGACGTCCCCCATCCCCTCCTGTGAGGAAGAGGTGGAAGATCCTGTCCCCATGGCCGACAGAAGCCGACTCAAAACAAACTGGGAAATCGCAAAAGACGAAAAAAGAATAACCATGCCGATAAGGGCATTCGTGAGAACGGCCTTGGCTTTTTTTATTTTTCCCTCTTCCCCGTGCGATAGCATCCACAGCCACCCCCCATACAAAACAAAAAGCACAGCAACCAAACCAAGAATGCCGAGAAACGCACGGATGATCGAAGCGATAACCAAGGGCAGACTTCCCGTTGCCAAACCCGCAGCCTGTGCAAAACCCTCAGGAGATGACCCACCGAAAGTTTGATCTGATTGGACTGTCTGGGCCAAAACAGGCAAAACGACAAAGAAAAAACTCCCTGCCACAAAGGCAGCAGATCCAAACGTTCGCAAAGAAAAATGGATTTTTCTCACACGAAAAACGCTATTTTACAACCGGATTTCCTTCCCTTGTCACACAAGGAACAGCTGAGGCTAACCCCTCGCAACAATACGGCTTTCCCTCTTGTGCACAATCCGGGACACTGGCATTCACGGACGGACCATAGGAAGGATACAGACAAATCTGCCAAAGGCTTTTTACCCCGTTTGTCACCGCCGGATAGTAATAGTAAAAAGTTTTTTCTCCCTCAAAACTCTCCCAAAACGGCGCATGCTTGATCTTGGCCGTCGTAAACATTCCTGATGTGTCACCAACGGCCTGCTCCTGCGTTGTCTGTTCCACCCGGAACCAAAATTCCTGATCCTGGTTGGGAACGAGACGAACAGTCTGACTATTTAGCGTCGACGATTGCATCGGAAGGCTGAAAAGGAAGGAAACATCCTTTTCCAAACCGACGTTTTCTTCCTGAAGAGAGGGAGAGAGGGAAAGAATCGCCGGAACGGTATCGTTAATCTTTGTGTTCGTCCAAAAAGACCAGCTGACGTCATCCCCTGTCGGTGCCTCCCCAGGACCTTGGGCTATCCCATCTTTGTTTCCGTCCAAAGAATTTCCGCATGCATCTACCAACCCATCGGGAAGACCTGCTGCAACCGAAGCCTGTGGCGGCTCCGCACCAAGCGTGGCCGCATGGGCCTTCACCTGAATGGCCGAGGAAGACGGCAGACAATAAATCGTATTCCCGCAGGGATCCTTGCTACAAGCATCATCGGAAATAAATTCGACGGTTCGATATCCGTTACTCAGAGAAAACGTCCCGGCAGTATTTCCGTTCTTCCCCGCGACCACCTCGATCCTTGTAAAGTCTTTCCCTTCGGAGAGATCGGGGTCGTACTTTCCACTAACTGTTACTGGATCCATAGCCTCGTTGAACGTCATTTGTACCACGCTGTTGCGTTCGTATGGATCGCCTTCTCCGGCAGCTGCGGGGAGCACAGAAACAACTTGTGGTGGTGTGAGATCCACTTCGGTGGAAACTTCGAAGGTCCATTCATATCCTTCCGCATAGGCGCCAACAAACGCGGCGTTCCCATCCGCCTTTAAGAGCGTTGGTTCAAGTTTGACGGCATAATTAACATCTTCCGTCGCATTTCCCAATAGGTCGACCGGGTCAAAGACAAACGTCCGCAGATCCGACGTAAAGGTGACACGTACGGCGCCACTTTCTAAAGCAACGTCCTCCGGATTCTTTTCTTCGGTCAATCGTTCCGTTTCATAGAGACGAATGTTTTCCGTCCGCAAGGAATCCGGCGTGTCTGCAGTTCCATCATACGCGCTGCCGTCGGCTTCCTGGATAAAAGAAGCCGGATCCATAGGTTCCTTGAACGTCACCAGGATCTTCACATTACGTGGAACACTGATGGCGTTGCGCGCTGGATAGTGGTCCTGAACGATCCCGGATCCTAGTGACCCGGACAGTGGTTCGGTATAGTGCTGAGCCGACGTTGTTTGAACGTTTCCCAATCCAACGGCACGCAGGAGGGCATTCAGAATGAACGTTGTCAAGGTAAAGGAAAGAAAAATAAGAAGGAGCCCTACTGCCGAGCTCTTTAAAATTTTCTTTGCTTTGTCCGTCTTCGCAGGATCTCCTTTTGATTCAAAATAGAGATAGCCAGCGTAAAGGACAATACAGACGGTTACAATACCAAGAACGCTCAAGACCGCCCGAATGCCGCGGGCAATCAGAATGGGAAGCGTTTGCGACGTCGCTCCCAGCGCCTCTCCGACGCTTGCCATGTCCGCTGTTTTTAATGCATCCGTCTGAGCCAGCGTGGCAAGGGGAAAAAAGAAAAAAAAGAAAAAAGCTCCGGCAAACCTCTCGATCGCTCGAACAAATGACAAAAGAAAAATGGACGGAGAACGCCGAGTCGGACGCATGGAAAAAAGCGTCAAAAATGTTGGCTCCATCTTACACCAATGTCCTCTTCTTTACTACTTCGCCTCGATGGTCAAAAAACAGTGGAGAGAAAAAAGGCCTTAACGCCCCGAAAGGGCAAGGGAGGCCGCGAGGATCACCAGAAGCATGGTGAGCGTGCCCAAAGCGCCGACGACCATTTCTCGACGGTTCACCCTGGCCTCATCCTTTCCCCACTTCAACATGAGAACAAGTGTGCCATGGAGAAATTCGTACAGAAAAAAAATCACAGCGATCGCAGCCAAGGCGCGCAACCCACGAAAAACTATTTCCAGAGAATCGATCCCCGAAAGAAAGGCTGTGGGAGACGGTCGGTTGGCCGAAGGACTCACGGGCATACGTCAAGAAAGGAGAACCTCAACCGCGGCTTTGACCCGCGAGCCATCTGCTTTTCCATCCGCGGCCTTTACCACAAGCCCGATGGCTTTGCCCAAATCTGTCCGCGAGATAAAACCGTGCTCTGACAAGATGGAACGTGCCAGCGCTGTTAAGGCTTCGTCGGAAAGCGGGGTAGGAAGATAGCGCTGAAGAACCATGAGTTCATCCTTAGCTTTTTCCACAGCCTCCGCGCGGGAGGCCTGTTGAGAAGCAGCGAGCGCGTCTTGCAGCTGGCGGACCTGGGTGCGAATCACAGACAGGACCTCTTCGTCGGTCAACGTATGACCAAGATCGATTTGGCGATTTTTAAGACCGGCCCGCAACAGTCGAAGGGTGGACAGTTCGGATTCCCTGCGCTGTTTTGCCGCGGTCACGGTATCGGATTGAATGACATCGGAAAGAGAAGACATAAAAAATTCTTTCTATTTTTTTTAATAATAAGAGGAAGAAAGGAAAAAGAGGCGTTCGGCCAGCCGTGTTTCACACGATTGGTTTCAACGCCTCTTTTCTTTCTTCTTCGCAAATCATTCAAGGCGCTGTTTACGGGCGGTTGCCGCCGGTCGGACGCCTTCCCTCTTCTTCTACCAATCGTCCCGTCTTCAACAAATAATCGCGTTTGACGGAAATTTCCAATCGACGCAACGCACTCTTACGTGCGGCACTCTTATTCTTTTTCCGCAAATGAAAACGAATCTTTTTCGCCTGCAAGATGCGGCCGCTTTCTTGGACACGCCGGGTAAAACGCCGATAAAAACTCTCGAAACTTTCGTTTTTACGCCGTTTAATATCTAACATAAGCATCACCTTCCTTTCTTAAAGAAAACGTTCAAACTCCTCTCTCTGAAATTTTGAACCCCTTCTCAAACTCTCCCTCGGTAAAGAGGGTGTGCTTGTTTTGCATTGTTCATGACAAAATCTGCACATTTCGACCCAATCAGCTTGGTCGAAATTGTCTTCGTTGTCAAGCAGCGGTATGCGAAACAGCCTTCCCTGTCCCAATTGAACGGGTCTCGAGTTTCTTTTTAAGAATAGAAACAACCCTTCCGGCATTCACAATTTCCTGTGCTCCAGATTCCATGTCACGGATGATAATCGTCCCATCCATGACCTCCTTCTGTCCTAAGATAAGGGCATAGGGAGCCTCTTGCTTGGCAGCCAATTCTAACTGGGCTTTCAAAGCGCTTTTTCCAAACGCTTCCCGCACGACAAGTCCGGACTGCCGACACTCTTCAAATAACCGAAGTCCTTGACGGCGAGCTGCATCTCCAAGTTGGGCAAAAAAGGCATCGATCTTGCGCACGGGGAGCGGAGCCTGTACCTCTCGCATGGCAAGAATAACTCGCTCCATCCCAAGCGCCACGCCGCAACCGGGAGTTCCTTCGCGCCCACCAAGGAGTTCAACCAACCCGTCATATCGCCCCCCCCCACCTAAGGAACTCTGCGACCGTTCTCCCTGGTCTCCGGCGGACCACACTTCAAAAACGGTCCGATTATAGTAATCCAACCCACGAACCAAATACGGATCCAGGGTATAGGATACGGAGGCTTCGTCCAAAAATTCAAGCACTTGCATGAAATGGGTCTTTGAATCCTCATCAAGCCAATCCAACATTTGGGGAGCCTCCTCTTTCAGGGGTTGACAGGTCTCGGCTTTGCAATCCAGCATTCGCAGGGGATTCTTCAACAGGCGCCGCTTACAATCTTCACACAAAACGGAACGGTGGGAACGATAGTAAGAAGCAAGTTCGGTCCGGTACGTTTGGCGGGCAGCGGGTGTTCCAATGGAATTCACTCGCATCACCGTTTCCACACCAACGGATTTCAACAGATGAAAAACCATGACCATTAACTGTGCATCCATGACGGACTCTCCACTTCCAAACACCTCGAACCCGATCTGATAATGCTGCCGATAGCGCCCGGCCTGGGGACGTTCATAACGGAAATTCGGACCGACATAATACAGCTTAACAGGCTGGGGAAGATTCAACATGCCATGATTGACATACGCCCTGGCGGCGGAAGCAGTCATCTCTGGACGCAAAACAACGCGCTCGCCACCCTGATCCTCGAACGCGTACATTTCTTTCTCAATAATATCCGTCTGCTTACCGACCGTACGAACGAAAAGTTCTTCGTGTTCAAGAATCGGAAGATCAATACGTTCAAATCCGTAGGCTTCCGCCATTTCCCGAACCGCGTTTCGCAACACCTGCCAAGACGGTTGCTCTTCCGGAAGAATATCGCGAAAACCGCGTAAAAGTTCCGGTGGACGTTTTCCCTTCGGCAGGGAAACGACAGGAGGAACAACAACCGTTTTGGGCTTTTCCTCTTCCCAAGCCTCCTCCGAGGAAACCGTTGCTTTGGCCTTGGGTGAAGCCGCGAGTTGGTTCTTTTTTCCCATAAGAAAATCTGACACGAAAGGAATTAAGATTTTTTAATTTTACAGTGAGTACTCAATGGTGCGAAACACGGTCGCGTGAGCAAAAGGAAATCCGCGTACCCAAACGCGCCCGATCAGATCGCTGCGCGGCACCGAACCAAACGCTCGTGAGTCCAAACTGGCCTCGCGGTTGTCTCCCAGGACAAAATATTCTCCCTCTCCGACCTGAACGGTTTTGCGCCCAGGTGTCCGGACACCGGAACCCAAATAAGGCTCATTTAAAATGACACCATTTGGGTGGTCTTCATTATAGATACGGACAATGCCCTCTGCGATTTCAACCTTCTCTCCTGGTAAACCGATCACGCGCTTGATGAAAAATTCAGAGGGATCCGGGGGATAGCGAAACACGATCACGTCTCCGCGCTCAGGATTCTGCAGTCGATACTCAATTTCGTTGATAATGAGGTATTCCCCGTCTTGAAATTCCGGTTCCATGGAAGCACCCTTCACATAAAAAGGCTGGATCAGAAAATAACGAATGGGGAGGATGATGGCTGCCGAAATTAGCAAAATTTGAAGCAGTTCCCACACAAATCGCCCCGCGTGTTTCACACCGTCTTGAAAAGGCGATATGTCAGATTTTCGATGAAAGAAAGAAAAAAACGCCATAAATCAATGCTAGGGATTAGAGTATCATGCCAGCGTGGGACGGACAAGATGAACCCGCCTCTTGTTCAACGTCCTTTCAGATGATATACTCGCCCCGTCTATGCTGAAAAATCGCGCTTCGGTCAAAGATATCTTAGGGCTTTTCTTCCGGCATATCCGTCCGTACCGGCTGCTTACGATTTCCATTTTCCTGTCCATCCTGGTCGGACAAACGTTTGTCATGTTCCAACCCTGGGCTTCCAAACGTTTTTTTGACCTCCTGACACAAACATCTCCCCAAGACGCATCCCTGCTTCCAGCTCTTCTCTGGACGGTGGGGCTCCTTTTCCTCTTGCAAGGAGGCCGCTGGCTTTTCTTTCAAGGAGCCGGCCTCCTGAACAACCGTTTTCAGACGCAGATCATGGCCGATTTGGAACGGAATGCTTTTGCTTACCTGCTTCAGCACTCGTATGGTTTTTTCTCCAATGCCTTTTCCGGATCGTTGGTCCGAAAAATACGCCGCCTCTCCCGTTCTTTTGAGGACCTGAGCGACACCGTGGAGTGGAGCTTCTTGCCGGTTATCGTCACCGTCATCGGAGCCGTCCTGGGATTAGGCCTGCGCTCTCCCCTGCTCGCTGTCTGTGCCGGCGCATGGATTGTCCTTTTCACAACCGCCAGCTATTTCTTTTCCCGTTGGAAACTACGTTATGATGAACGGCGAGCGGAAACGGATTCCGAAGTAACGGCCACCTTGGCCGATGCTGTCACCAACCACACGAACATCCTTGTTTTTACGGGACGTGAAGAAGAACGCCGCCGATTTTCAAACGTAACGGAACAGTATCGGCGTCTTCAGGTCTTTACCTGGGATCTCTCCACAGCCAACGAGGCTTTTCAGTGGGGTATGGCCATTCTCCTGGAAACCGTTGTCCTCCTTTTGGCTGTACGCCTATGGATCCAGGGTGAAATTACCATCGGAGATATTGCCCTCTTTCAGGGATATCTCTACGCCATCTTCGAAAGAACATGGGATCTGGGACGCGCTATCCGCCGCACCTATGAAGCCCTTGCGGATGCAAGCGAAATGACTGCGACCCTCAAAATTCCCCACGAAATCCAGGACGCAAAGACAGCGAAGGACCTTAAGGTAAAGGGCGGGGCCATTTCCTTCCAAGACGTTGCCTTCAACTACCACCAAACGCGGGAAATCCTCAGACAATTTAACCTTGAAATTAAGCCGGGTGAAAAAGTAGCTGTCGTCGGCTCTTCGGGCGCAGGAAAATCCACCTTGGTTAAACTCCTCTTCCGTTTTTATGATGCGGACGGAGGAAAAATCCTGATTGATGGACAAAATGTCGCGCGCGTATCCCAGGATAGCCTGCGCTCCCAGATGGCCCTTGTGTCGCAGGAACCGATCCTCTTTCATCGCACGCTCCTTGACAATATCCGTTATGGTCGTCCGGACGCTTCGGAAACCGAAATCATTCGAGCGGCACAAAAAGCCCATTGTCACGAGTTCATCGAGGCCTTGCCTGAAAAATATGAAACCCACGTCGGGGAGCGTGGAATCAAGCTCTCGGGAGGCGAGCGTCAGCGCGTCGCGATTGCCCGCGCAATTCTGAAAGACGCCCCCATCCTCATCCTTGACGAAGCGACCTCAAGCCTGGATTCCAAATCAGAACAGCTGATTCAAGACGCGCTCACAGAACTCATGAAAAAGAAAACCGTTCTCGTGATTGCCCATCGCCTTTCCACCATTCTGAAAATGGATCGGATCGTCGTTATGGACCAAGGTCATGTGGTCGACCAAGGAACCCATAGGGAGCTCCTCCAAAGAGGAGGCCTCTATAAAACACTTTGGGATATCCAAGTCGGAGGATTCTTAGGAGGAATAAAAGAAGCCGAAGAAGAGAAGGTAAAATAAAAAAAGACGGGTTTCAAACCCGTCTTTTTCCTACAACTTTTTCGCATGCTCGCGCCGTCTGGCATGGGGATCAAGAATGGCCTTGCGAATACGCAAACTCTTCGGCGTGACTTCCAAAAGTTCGTCTTCGCCCAAATACTCAAGACAGGCCTCAAGAGACAGATCGCGTGCCGGTTCCAAAATTCCGCTGCTGCCGTCCCCTTTACTGCGCATGTTCGACAGTTTCTTTTCCTTACAAGGATTGACTTCGATATCTTCGGCGCGAGAATGTTGGCCCACAACCATCCCGATGTAGACTTCTACCGCCGGACCTACAAAAAGGGCCCCCCGCTCCTGAAGTCCCAGGAGCGAATAGGTCATGGTTGTGCCGTCTTCCATAGAAATAAGCGAGCCATGTGTGTTCGCTTCAATGTCGCCACAGTAGGGACGATAGCCGAGCAAAAGACTGTTCAGAATTCCCTGACCCTTCGTGTCAGTTAAAAATTCATTCCGATAGCCGATAAAACCGCGCGTTGGAATTTCAAACTCCATGAACGTTGCTCCATTTTCAACCTTCATGTCCTTCATCTCCCCACGTCGCTTTCCCATTTTTTCAATGACACTGCCAGCAAACGTTTCTGGACACTCAACAAAGACGGATTCGAACGGCTCCTTCCTCCCGCCTTCTTCCTCCTGAAAAATGACCTGCGGGCGGGAGACCTCGAACTCGTACCCTTCCCGGCGCATGCGCTCGATAAGGATGGCCAGGTGAAGCTCTCCGCGACCGGAGACGATGAAGGCACTGTCCTTCATCCCGGGTTCCATTCTCAAAGCAACGTCATTAAGCAGTTCGCGTTCAAGCCGCTCTTTAAGATTGCGCGACGTCGAATACTGTCCTTCCTTTCCGGCAAAGGGTGAGGTATTCACACCAAACGTCATCTTGACGGTCGGTTGTTCTACTTGGGTGACGGGAAGGGCGACTGGTTGATTTGCATCCGCGAGCGTATCCCCAATCTGAATGTCTTCGACACCGCTGACAGCCAAAATATCACCGGCTTCCACGGTTTGCGCATCTATGCGCTGCAACCCTTTAAAAATCTGCAAAGCGGTAAGGCGAACTGCGCTCGTCTTCCCGTCCCGGCTGAGATGGGCAACACTTTGTCCCTGGCTCACCCTTCCATTCATCACGCGTCCAATAGCCACGCGACCCTTGTAGGAATCGTAAAATAAATTCGCAACGGAAATCTGAAGCGGAGCCTCCGGATCACCAGAAGGAGCAGGGACGTGCTCCAGAATTGCCTCAAAAATCGGGGTAATATCCTTCATATCTTCGAGACGTTCGGTCAGACCTGCAACTCCGTTGACGCCGGAAGCATATAGGACGGGAAAATTTGCCTGTTCATCCGTGGCTCCTAGCTCGACAAAAAGATCGAAAGTCTTATTCAAGACCCAATCCGGACGAGCATCTTTCTTGTCGACCTTATTGATAATAAGGAGGATCCGGTGCCCGGCCTCAATGGCTTTCCGCAAAACAAACCGCGTCTGTGGCATCGGGCCTTCCTTGGCATCGACAAGGAGCAGGCATCCGTCAACCAAATTCATGACCCGTTCCACTTCCCCACCGAAATCCGCGTGCCCAGGGGTATCGACAATATTGATCTTCACTCCTTTCCATTGGATGGAAGCATTTTTGCTAAAAATCGTAATGCCGCGCTCCCGTTCTAATTCATTGGAATCCAAGATCGTGGTTCCCATGGCCTCTGCGTCGCGAAAGGTGTTAGATTGCTTCAAAAGTGCATCAACCAGCGTTGTTTTTCCATGGTCGACGTGGGCGATGATAGCGACGTTTCGGATAGGTGTTTCAGGCTTCATACGGAGTTTCAATAGGCGAAATACTCGCGAAGGATAAAGGAAAAAAGAAGTCTGGTCAAGGGGGCGGATACGGATGTTAACGGGAAATGAAAAAGGCGCCAGAGAAAGGCGCCCAAGACCGATATTTTTCAGAAGACCCTCCCTCTTCCCATTTTCTCCTGGTGAACTCTCATATCTTCGAGAATCTCTAAAGGATAGGGATTTCTCTGATAATTCGAAAGAACGAGAGAGAAGAGGCCGGCCCGTGATATTCCAAATTTGGCTGCCAAGCCATCGACCCACGCGCCGACGTTAAGTGAAGCGAACTCAACAGCTAAGTAATCTGTGTTGCTCGGATCCATCATCTCTAGACGAACATCTTTTATCTCTTCAAAAAATTCTGGGATCTTTCCAATCCCACCATTAAAACTCCCTTTTTGAATGGCCTCACAGAACCTTCCGAACAATGAACCCATAACTTCGTGTTTTCGGAACGGGGGGGATTGAAAAAAACTCTTGACCCACGGATCCTGAATTTTTAAAACAACAAACATGACCGCCTCCTCTTCCGCCAATGGTTTGCTCCAGCCCAGCTTCCTTGACACGTCCTCTCCTTCCTATTCCATTTGACAACGCCTGTCAATTTTTGTCGCCTCTTCCTGTCGCCTCTTCCTTGACGTCCTTTTTCTAATCGTCCATTATCAAAGCCAATTATCTTCCATACATGTCCAAACATCTCGTCATCGTCGAATCCCCGACGAAAGCAAAAACTATTTCCAAATTCTTAGGAAAGGATTATACCGTCCTTTCCTCCTTCGGCCATGTGCGCGACCTGCCCAAAAGCAAAATCGGCGTAGACGTGGAGCATGATTTCCAACCGTCCTACCTTGTTCCGCGCGATAAATCCAAACGCGTGAAAGAACTTAAGGAAGCGGCAAAAAAAGCGGACGACATCATCTTCGCCACGGATGAAGACCGCGAAGGAGAAGCTATTTCCTGGCATCTGGCAACCCTGCTCGGCATTCCGCCGGAAGAAGGCAAGCGCATTGCTTTTCATGAAATTACGAAGCGGGCAGTGGAGGAGGCCCTGCAACATCCGCGAGAACTCGATCTTCGACTGGTGGACGCGCAGCAAGCGCGGCGCATCCTGGATCGACTTGTTGGCTATGAACTTTCGCCGTTCTTGTGGCGCAAGGTCCAACGCGGACTTTCGGCCGGACGCGTACAATCCGTGGCCGTACGTTTCGTGGTCGAACGTGAGCGAGAACGCGACGCCTTTAAACCGGAAGAATACTGGACCGTCGAAGGTCTTTTTACAAAAGAGAAAACGGAGTTCTCGGCCAAACTGTTTGCGCGCGATGGAAAAAAAATTGAAAAACTGGATATCAAAACCGGCGAGGAAGCCCGCGCCATTGTCTCCGCGGTCCAGGGGGCTTCCTTTTCTGTGGCTGAAGTTGTTCAAAAAACAACCCATCGATCCCCTGCTCCTCCCTTCACCACCTCCACTCTCCAGCAGGAAGCCAACACCCGCCTGGGTCTAAGTGCACACCAGACAATGCGCCTTGCTCAACAGCTCTATGAAGGGGTCGACCTTCCCGGCGAAGGGTCTGTAGCCCTTATCACCTACATGCGTACGGACTCGGTCAACCTTTCCGACCTATTTTTGCGTGAAGCTGCGGACATGGCGTCGAATACTTTCGGAAAAGAGTATGGGTCCGCCGAACCGCGCCGCTATAAAACAAAATCCAAAGGGGCGCAAGAAGCGCACGAAGCGATTCGTCCCACGGACGTGCGTCGCCAACCAGAAGATCTTAAAGCATCTCTGGAGCCTGGCCAATGGAAACTCTACGACCTCGTGTGGCGCCGCGCGGTTGCTTCGCAGCTTCCGGATGCGACGTTCGATGCAACCACAGCAGACCTCGAAGCGAACCAACATACTTTCCGAGCAACTGGATCCGTCCGGCGCTTTGACGGCTTCTTACGCGTATATCCGGAACGACAAAAAGATTCGATCCTACCTCCGCTTGCCAAAGGAGACATTGTCTCTTTAATCAGTATAGAACCCAAGCGCCATGAGACAGAACCCTCCCCGCGCTACTCTGATGCCACGCTCGTTAAGACCCTTGAAGAGTACGGCATCGGCCGGCCGTCCACCTACGCCCCGACCATTGCCACGATTCTGGATCGGGGCTATGTGGAACGGGATGAAGACAAACGACTCTTTCCCGGTGCCATTGCCTATACCGTCAACGACCTTCTGGTTGAACATTTCCCCTCCATCGTGGACTACGCTTTCACCGCTCGCATGGAAGACCAGCTCGACGAGGTAGCCGAAGGCAAAACGCCCTGGGTTCCGGTCATCCGATCCTTTTACGAACCGTTTGCTGCCACGCTCAAGGAAAAAGAAAAGACGGTCATCACGTCCAAACCCGAAGATGAACCGACCGATATTGTCTGTGATAAATGCAACGCGCCCATGGTGGTGAAAACAGGAAGGTTTGGAAAGTTTCTGGCTTGCACGGGCTACCCGGGATGCAAAAATACGAAACCGGTGGCTCAAGACGGTTCAAACAAGCCTGCCGAGCTGCCGGTCACAAACGAAATCTGCCCAACCTGCCAGGCACCCATGATGATGAAACAGGGGCGCTACGGCCTTTTTCTTTCCTGTTCACGCTATCCTGACTGTAAGACCATCAAATCTTTGGATAAAAAAATCGATGTCGCCTGTCCTCAATGCGGAAAAGGTGAACTCGTTGAAAAACGAACCCGCCAGCGACGCACTTTTTTCGGCTGCAACCAATATCCTGCCTGCGATTTTGCCGTCTGGCAGAAACCGACAGGGGAAAAATGTCCAACCTGCGAAAGTCTGCTCGTCTTCCAGGCAAAAGGCATTATTGGGTGTTCCTCCAAGGAGTGCCCGTTCAAGCGAACCCCGGAAACCCCTGAATAATTTCCCTAGCCTGCTTTTTTTACATTTTTAGACACCGCCTCATTTTCAGCCTTTTTTCGTTCCGCCTTTTCTTCGGCCAAGGACTTCCCCTTCAGCCATTTGAAAGCCGGGGTAAGCCATTTTATGCCATATTTGCCGGTTGCAAAATCCTGAAAAAAATCCTGGAGACCGGCGAGGAGACTATCCGTCAAATTTGCTGCCTGACCCAAAAGGAATTTTGTCGCACCGGCGAGAGCAAAAAATGGAAGGGCTATCATTTCCAAAACCGTTCCCAATCCCTGGTTTGTTATTCTCTCCGTTGTTTCAAGACCTGCCCGTGCCGGTTTATCCCACCACCTGTCACTCCATTGAATCTCTCTTTTTAATCGACGTAGATGAATGAGTTCGCTGGTACGTGTGATCCCTTCGGTCTCGCGGAGGAAGGCTTCTTCGTTTTCCAAAAATTGACTCTCATAGGCTTTTTCACGTTCTATGGCTTCCGGCAAAGGAAAACCCGTTTGATCTCTCACGGATGTCCAAACCGCTTTGCGTCTGGAAAGGGAAATATCGCGCGCGGCTTTGGCCGATTCCCTGTATTGCTTTTTCAAAAGGTTAAACCGATCCAAGTCACCGTAATCAAGACGCCAAGCAGGAGGTTCACCCTGAAGGAACTCCATCAACATTCTGCGCGTAGAATTTCTTACCTTTATTTTCGAAATCATCTCCCGGGAAGGTCCCGGAGCCGCCTCTCCACTCTTCTTGGTTGCAACCGACTCGCCTTGGTCTAAGGAGGCATAAACCAATTGATCAATCAAAAATCGCATCCGTGACTGATCTTTCCCCTTTGACCAAAAATCAGGAGGAATGCGGACGGAATGGGTCGAGGCATCAAAAAAAATTCCTTCTCCTCGAGACCCCAGACGAATCTCAATGCCCGAGACGCCGACAATGTCCTGAAGAGATTTCGCATCACCACCATCCGTTTGCCATTCAACCGTTAAAAGATCCCCACAACGGGCACTCTCCAATGGAGGAGAAAAAATGAAAACATCCTCCACAGAAAAACGATCCCCTTCCCTCTGATGTTGTTCGGCCTCCGCGGCCCTTGCCTCTGCGTTCCGTCTTGCTTCTACAATTCCTCGTCTTGCTTCGATCTCTGTTATTTCCCCACTCCGCCTCTTTTGCCGCACGGCAGCCACCCCCACACTCTTTTCACTCTCAAGAGCTCTTTTGCGCCCCTGCGCTTCTTTTCTCAAGAGATCTCTCGGTAATTCTTCCCTAAAAAAAGACATAAAGAATTTGTTTGTTGAACCATAGCGAAAAAAAAGAAAATATTCAACCCGCGTTCCCTGTCGAACGCCTTTACAATCAAGCCGTTTGGCATTACGTTGACGAAGGACTCCTGTTCAAAAAATCGGATGTGAATCCGTGTTCTGTCCTATGCCCCAAACGGCCCCGACCTTTGAAGAACTCCTCATTCTTGTTGAACGCAACTACAAAAATCCGGACCTGGATCTCATCCGGCGGGCTTATGCTGTTGCTGAAGAAGCCCATCGGGGGGAAAAACGTCTGACTGAAGAGGCGTATATTACGCACCCTCTTGCTGCCGCCTATACGCTAGCCCAAATGGGACTGAATCTCAATGTTGTGGCAGCCGGACTCTTGCACGATGCGGTCGAGGACTCCGGCCTTGATTTGGACGACGTCCGTAAGGAATTCGGAGACGACGTCGCCTCCTTGGTCGATGGCGTCACGAAGCTAAAAAAAGTGGTCTATCGCGGCGTGGACCGGTACGTAGAGAATCTCCGGAAGATGTTTCTTGCCATGGCCAGCGATGTCCGCGTCATCTTCATCAAGTTCGCGGACCGACTCCACAACCTCCACACGCTCTATGCCATGCCCCAGCACAAGCAAGAACGCATTGCGCGCGAAACGCTTGAAATTTACGCACCTATTGCCAATCGGCTCGGCATGGGAGAAATGAAAGGGGAATTTGAAGACCTCGCGTTCAAGCATCTCCATCCAAAAGAATATGACTGGATGAAACAGATCATGGACACAAAAGTGCGGGAACGGGGAGCGTCCATCTCCGCGCTCATCGAACGGGTAGAAGGATTTCTGCGCGAAGCCAACATTATGGAAGCCGGCGTCCACGGCCGTGTGAAACGGCTTTACAGTCTCTATCGCAAACTCCAGCGCTATCAAAACGACCTTTCAAAAATCTTCGACCTCATTGCTGTGCGGGTCGTTGTGGAAGATGTCGAGGATTGTTATCTTGTCCTAGGGCTCGTCCATAAACACTGGACGCCTGTTCCAAACCGCATCAAAGATTATATTGCCCAACCTAAACCCAATGGCTACCAGTCGTTGCACACAACGGTCTTCTTAAGCCAAGGGGAAGTCGTCGAATTCCAAATTCGCACCCGGGAAATGCACGAACTGGCGGAATTCGGCGTGGCTGCCCACTGGCGGTACAAGGAACCGGGTCTTTCCCCGGCCAAAAACCTGCGCTGGATGGAAGAACTGGTCGCTATTCAAAAAGAACTCGCAAACAAAAAAGACTTCCTAGAACAGCTTGAAGCCCTCAAAATCGACGTCTTTAAGGACCGCATCTTCATCTTTACTCCACAAGGAGATGTCCTCGACCTTCCGGAAGGGGCGACACCCGTGGATTTCGCCTATGCCATCCACACCGAAATCGGCGACAAGTGTTCATCCGCACGGGTCAATGACCAAATCGTCAACCTGGATACACCGCTGCAATCAAACGACATTGTGGAAATCATCACGGATAAAAATCGAAAGGGGCCGAACCCAGACTGGCTCAAATTTGCCAAAACCAACCACGCCCGTTCCAAAATCCGCGATAAAACAAAACACACAATGCGCCAATGGTTCAGTCACATGCTGCCCACGTCAAAACGGAAATAAATGAAAATTTCTCCTCATTGTTTCTTCTGATAGAGATCGGCAATCTGCTCACGAACGGTTTTGATTTCTCTCTGTTTGTTCTTTGTTTTTCGAACCAAAAAAAGCTCTTTAATCTTCTGAAAAACACCCCGAACGTTTTTGATGTCCCCCTGAATTTCAGTCAAGACTGGATCAGGTAAATTCCCTATTTTGTCTCCCCGTTGTGTTGGCAGTTGCATAAAATGTTCATTTTTTGAACCCTGCAATCAATTTCTTCTGTTGTTCTAACATTTGAACCTCCTCAAATTTTCGTTGGGAATGAACCCCCCTCTGATCGTTCAAAGCTGGTGATGGATATGTTTTTGTATAGCTCTTTCCGTCTACATCAGTAAGATCTAAACGAGGGAGACTGGGTAAACCCTCACTATTTGGCAGTTTCTTTGCTTTTTCATAAAAAGAAACGAGCTGTTCAAGTACAGAGGGATCTTTCAAGCGGGTGTCTCCTCCAGGACCTATTGCGCCAAGGGTCGCTTCTTGGGCTGACTCTGGAAGATAGACGTGCGGAAACTCTCCTCCAAAAAACGGAAGAGGGACAATTTTTAATTGACGAAACAAATCGATCAATTTTTCCCCAGGTAATCCTGCTCCTGATTCTCTCATTTTTTGCACGACAGCCAGGTTCGATGCCTCTGCTTGTGCAATACGATCATGACGAATTTGGGTATCAAGAACTCTGGTTATTTCATCTTTCAAAGAGAGCCTTTCCCCTTCTCCTTCCTCCGAATAGGCCAGAATAACAGCATCGGGGAGACCCCCCTCTTTCCATTCAGCCAATTTTTTTTCACGTAAATTCCTCTGTTCCTTTTCAGCCGATTCCACTCGGCGACTCAATTCTTGAATTTTTTCAGTTTGCGCCAAAAGGAGAGCGTCTACCTCTGCTTCTTCGGCAGGAATTTCGCTGCCATTAATATGAAGATTAAATCCGCTCTCTCCTCTCTTTTGTTTTAGACCTTGTAATTCACGATTTAAACCATCAATTTGTTTTTGAACTTCTGAAAACAAAAATGGTCGATCCTTCGCTTCAAAACTGTTGATACGGTTTTCAATTTTTGCCGCCTCACCTTGTAATGTTTGCTTTACCCTCATGGAATCTTCTCTAGACATAAGACACAGAATGAATGGTTTTAAAACAAGGACATTATTTTCCGCCCAGCGAAAATGAAAGACAAAACCCTATCCTCCCTCCAATTTCCGCAAGAGCTCCGCTAAATCTTCTTTTGCGTAGAAAAAAATCTCCACACTTCCAGTTCCGCCGCGTTCGCGGAGACGAACCATGGTTCCAAACCGTTCGCGTAAACGCTTCTCGTGATCGGCAAGATTCGGGTCAAGCGGCTGGCGGGGCAAACGGACAGAATGCCGCTTGGACGTGGCCGCAACTTTTTCCGCTCCGCGCACCGTGAGTTCGCCTCGCAGCATGGCGGAAAAAAGCACGGCACGCTTCTCCGCGTCTGGTTCGGAAAGGAGCGTGCGGGCATGACTCTTTGAGATCTTTCTTTCCGCAACCGCTTGTCGCATTTCGTTCGGCAGGTCCAGAAGACGGAGTGTGTTCGCAATCTCCGACCGGCTCTTCCCCATCCGTTTGGCGACCTCTTCCTGCGTCAACCCAAATTCTCCAACCAGGGCGCGGTACGCTTCTGCCTCTTCAACAGCATTCAGATCCTGCCGCTGGACGTTCTCAATCAAGGCAAGCTCGAGTCGTTGTTTTTCGTCTGCGTCGCGCAAAACCGCCGGAACCGTTTCCAAGCCTGCGAGTTTTGCCGCACGCAAACGCCGCTCGCCTGCAATCAGTTCATATCCTCTCTCCACCTTACGCACGACCAACGGCATGAGGATGCCGTGGATTCGCACAGAATCCGCCAATGCCTCTAATTCATCCGCCTCAAAAACAAGACGTGGTTGACGGGAATTCGGCTGAATAGCCTCAACGGGAATCTCCAAAAGGGACCCGGCGACGGGATTCGGTTCAAGCGAATCCGACGCCTTCTGTGGAATGAGAGAACTGAGCCCACGGCCCAGGGCTGGTTTCATACTCATATATTTCTTTCCTCTTCACGCATCAAAAATTCTTTGGTTAAACGTTCGTATGCCTTGGCTGCTTTCGATCCCGGATCATAACCGAGAATCGTCTTGCCAAACGAAGGTGCTTCGGCCAGACGGACGCTGCGTGGAATGACGGATCGAAAAATCTTCTCGGGAAAATAACGATAAAGCTCCTCGAAAACTTCTTGGGAAAGGCGCGTGCGTGTGTCAAACATGGTAATAACCGCGCCGAGGAGCTTGAGGCGTGGATTCAATTGATCACGAACCAAATCCACCGTATGTAAAAGCTGTCCCAACCCCTCCAAAGCGTAAAATTCGGCCTGAACCGGAATAAGAACAGATTCGGCTGCTGTCAGCCCGTTGATCGTCAGAAGATCCAAGGAGGGCGGATGATCCATGATGATGTAATCAAAGTCATTGCGAATTTCAAGCAGGGCCTTGCGCAGGCAATGTTCGCGTTCGGACGCGCCCACCAGTTCCACTCCCGCACCAGCCAAGGCCGGCGTGGCCGGAATGACTTTTAGTCCCTCATGTGGTGTACAACGCACAACATCCCGCAAGCGCCGCGAACCAATGAGACCTTCGTACGTGCCATGACCGACGGTTTTATAATCAATACCGAGCCCGGACGTAGCATTTGCCTGCGGATCCAAATCAAGAAGCAGCACGAACTTCCCCGTGTCTGCCAAATACGCTGCCAGGTTGATGGCCGTGGTCGTTTTCCCAACCCCGCCCTTTTGATTAACAACGGAAATGACGTGCGCCATACACATGCTCAACGCCAGTATAGCCGAACGGATGATGAAACGGAATACAGGAATGGAAACCTATTTTTCTTCCCGAACGTAAAGATAAAGTTTGGCAGCGCCTTCCCTGTCGTCCACGGTTGTAGGCACCCACCCCGGAATCGGCCAGACATAGGAAAGAACGCGTGCACCCGACTTCAATTCAGCTTCTAACTTCGGACGGATCTTTGCATAGGCTTCGGGCATAAGAAACAGATAAACAACATCGGCGTTCCGCAAATCTGTTCGAAAAACATTCGTCCAACGGATGTGCACGTTGCTGCCAGACCTCCAAGAGCGCACCTTGGCCACCAATGCCTGTAAAAGAGAAAGCTCAATACCGACCCCGAACACCCCGCACTCACGGGCTGCACGAACAATGATGCGCCCATCCCCACATCCAAGATCGTACATGATTTCTCCTGCTTTCGGGTCTGCCAACCGAAGAATACGGTCAATATCCTTGCGTCGCGTGGGAACCCACGGCGCGCCAGAAACAGCCGCGTACGCCATGGAAATAAGCATGATAACACCCACGGTCAGTCCGACTGCTTGCCAATCCAACATAAAAATTTCCTTTCAAAGTCCATCATAATCCCTCTTCGGCTGCTTGCCAAAAAAACACGGTCCCTCTATACTCGGAATGTTTTTAAAAAGAAGGAGAGGATAAAAAAACGGGCTGTAGCTCAGTAGGTAGAGCGCTACGTTCGGGACGTAGAGGCCGTGGGTTCAAGTCCCGCCAGCCCGACCAATTTTAGCACAGTTCCCTCTGTGGGTTTCCGGCCTAAAGGCCGGACCCGGCCTTTAGGCCAGGCAAGTCCCGCCAGCCCGACCAGAGATTTGGACGCTTTTGGATCACAAATTTGTATCAAATAAGTTCCGTTCTTGCGGGGCTTATTTTGTTTGGATTTCCAGAGCTGATTTATTTATTTTTTTGTGATGGAGAAGGTGAAAAAAAACAAAAAAACCAGGACGAAGAACTCGGCCTGGTCTACGTCCTCTCCGGATCTTTCTCAAGCAGCGCGGGCCATAGTGAAAAAGCAGAGAAGTCGGTCAGGGAGGCAACAACCCCTGTTGACACAAGAGCCTTCTGAACCGTCTCCCATCACCGGACAGGGGATTTTCTCCCCACGCTCTCCTTTCAAAAGAAGCGCGGCCATTCCTACCCCCGTTTCCAGAGAAACCCTGTCCGTCTCAACCCACCTGACGATAGTTTCAAGAACCTCGTCTTGTGGGGCTTCGGAACCCCTTTCCAAAATGTCTGCATCCAGAGGAGCCCTCCCGGTAAGAACCGCGGCCTTTATCAAGGCCTCAGCGGTGACCGGAACCAAAACGACAATGTCCGCCTTCATCCGTCCGGCGACGTCCCGGAGACTGACAGTCCGCTTTTCTCTGTGCAAACCGACATTCAAAACAACACCCCAGTGAACCCCCAACCCCCCCTCCGACGAATGGATGATGAGATTCCTTTCTGCCGGAAGACCCTCAAGAATAGAACGAATCTCTTCGGTCAGTATCACGATGGTCCGCCTTCCACTAAAAGACCTAAAATATCGCCGCTTCAGAAATTTGATTCCCATTGTTACTCCCTCCTCAAAAAACCCTATTTTCTTCCCGAAAGAAAAAAGAACGGACAAACTCTAACCTCCAAAAGACGGACTGTCAAATTCACGTTCATGTGTCAAAGATGCCTATAAACCCTCCTCTACCGGCATCACGCGAATTCGGGACAAATGGACACTGGTATTGTTCACAACCGGGTCCCATGTTTTTATTCCGATTCCGCCTGTGGGGGCCAGATGTTCTTCCGAAAGAGAAACGGAAAGAATGGGCCTTTCATCGATCCCGCATACGACCTCTTGACCGGAAATTTCCTGAAAAGGTTGAAAAGGAATCTGCTCTTCCACCAAAGTCGTTTTTTGACTGAGAACGGAATCTTCCACCCCCTTATTCATAACCTGAAGAACAACCGCCTCTCGGCTGAACGTACAACTGACATATTGATCGGCGTCCCGATAGCGGCCCACCAGAGAAAATGTGGATCCTTTTTCTATCACAACGTCCGTCGCTTGCGTGCGATAGGAAATCCAGGGGCGTGTCCCATCAAGGAAAGAAAGGCCTCCGGTTGTCTTTTCAGAAGCACTGATGGTCATTCCGTCATGTTCAAATACCTGATCCCCCCAGACACTCACCCATCCCTGCGACGGATCAAATGTCTGATCATACGGCAGGGACTTTTCCGCGCCAAAAGCAAGCCTGTGAAGAAGCGCTTGTTCATCCCAGGACGGATCCACGATAATGCGACGAATCATGACATCCTCCGGGGACTCGGCCGGATAATTGTGCGTAAATCCTTGACTTGGCCAAAATTGAAAAAAATTAACAAAAGGGTAAAAAGCCCGAATTTCCTGAAGGACAATCTGTTGAGCATTTTCCGTATTCAGCGTCAACTGTCCAAAATCTCCGGAAGGGAAAGCAAAGGCAATGGGGTCCTGGATGCCAAGAGATTGAATATCCCGATAGGAAGCTTCGAAATCGATTCGAATACGTTCTTGAAATTCTTCCAATGTTTCGAGACGTCCTAAAGAAGGGAGCCACTGGCGGTTGGAAAGAAAATCGCCTTTAGTTCCGTTTGTGTCGATCACAACCGGAATATGAGCCTGACGTCCATGCGATTGAATCTCCCATCGGTTCGAGGCAAGCATGGTTTCCACCTCTTTTCGGGAAAGATAATAAGATGATCCATCCTCCGTTGAAAATTTGGTAATAATAAAGAGGACGGCCGTATAATCCAGGGCCTTCAGAACGGGATCGCCGTAGATCCAGCTTGATCGAATCCCATCATCGAAGGTCAGGAGAAATGATTTCTCCGGCAAAGATTTTCCCTGATGAAGAAAGGCATAGAAATCCTTGAGCGTCACCGTCGTCCACCCAGCGCGCTTTAGGGCAAAAAGCTGATTTCGAAACGTCTTCCAAGAGATGTCGGAAGCCGTCCTATTGATGCCATGATAGAGGAGAGCAGGAACGGCCCTTGCCGTTCCCACGAAAGCGGGAGGATTCCGAAGAGAAGGATCAACGATCACCGCTGCCTTAACTTCAAGGAAATTGACACCCATTCGTGCAGACGTCGCTGCTTCCCTAGCGGTAAAAGCTAGAGTTCCCGGAAAGAAATATTTGGCAAACAACAGGACGAAGAAAAACAGAACGGAAACCATTCCTATCCCTTCTAACGCTATTTTTTTTAGCCGCGGTGCCATAGGGTTTTTTTGATGGTAAAAGCCGAATAGAGAAGAAGCCAAGAAAAAATCAGCGTGGACAAAACGCTCATGACGGGCCGATAAAGCCAACGAGGATCCCCGGGAACCGTGAGCCGATAGGCAAGGCCAAAGAGCAGTCCGACATAACAGATGCCGGCCAAATAGAGAACAGCCGGAAGAATACTCCCGTTCATCGGCAAGTACACGAGGTGTCTGAACGCGATAAACGGGGCGGAAAGAACGAAGAGGACGTGCAGATAATAAAGAACAGCAACAGGAAAGGGACGCTTATAGAAGTAACGCCCGGTCAAAAAGATGCTTCGGAGAAAGCTTTTCTTCCACCGAACCTGTTGCTTGACCAGCCGCGAAAACGTATCTGGAACGATCGTCCAAGCATGAGCCGATTTCGTGTACACGACAGACCAGTCACGTTCCGGATAATCCTTTTTACGCACGAAAAACGTCTCCGCGTGCCGCTCCTTGAGTCGCCGACCAATACTCCCGGCGGAAAGGACGAAATTGGTCATCGACCGGTCAGTGGAAAATCGAAACTCCTTTCGGAGGAAGGAATCCCTCTGCCAGGCGGGAATATAGTTGAAAATGGCTTCCCGACGGAAAACGGCCAAGGGGCCAGAGACGCAGGTCACCGAACCAAAAATGCTTTCGAAAGATTTCCGAATGGAAAACTGTCCTTCATACCAGACGTCCTGAATTTTGGTCAAAAAATTCGTATCCGCATTGAAAGCGCGCACGTGGCCATTGACGGCCCCAACATCCGGGCGAGCCTCCAGAACAGTTACCAACTTCTCGATCGCATCTTTTTCCAAAACCGTATCACTGTCCGTAAAGGCAAAGATCGTTCCTGGAGCCCGAGCGATGGCACTGGCGATGGCTCGTTTTTTTCCAACGTTTTTTTTACGAGTCAGAATGGTCACCTCCTTTCGGTCGGCATACGATTGGAGAACCTCTGCTGTCCGGTCAGTGCTTGCATCGTTCACCACGAAAATGCGCTTGCGTGGATACGTCTGCGCCAGGAGGGAATCAAGACACTGTGCCATGAATTTTTCTTCATTGTAAACGGAAAGGATAATGCTTATGAACGCTTTTTTTGTCGGAGGAGACCCCCCTTGAAGTCGAAGGGCCTCTTCGTACGGATCCCGATAGAAAAAGAACACGATGGAAAAAACTCCAAGCATGGCAACGGTTACGGAGATTCCGTACGCGTAGAGGAAGCCATGAGGCACTCCGCTTTCCCATCCGGACAACATCTTCCCTCCCCAGATGACGACCAGCGTTCCCAGAATAAAAAAGACAATGATGGTGAAGCGTGAGAAGGAAGTCTTCATACCATTCAAAAAAGACACGCGAGGAGGGAATCCCTCGCCCCACGGTTTTTTAAAAAACCGTGGGGCCCTTCGACTCAAGATAAGCCGATCCCTTGATAGGCGATCCCTGCTTTTTTTATTTCTTGCCCTCTCAGACAATTGCGGCCGTCAATCACGGCACGAATACCCTGGCGTACCAAAAATTCCGGTGTCAAGGCTCTGAGAAACTCACGGTGAGCCGTTGCCAAGATCACGACCACGGATCGAGACAACGCCTGCGCCAACGACGGAGCGGAAAGGGCTGGATGCGCCAGATACGGATCATAGACCACCACCGGAAAACGACGTGTCTCCAAAAGATGGATAATCTCGTGGGAGGGACTTTCCCGTTCATCGTCTGTATCTGCTTTATAAGCAAGCCCTAACACAACAACCGTCGTTTCCGCCGGCTTCAGACCAAGCCGATCCGTGGCCTGAAGGGTCAAATCAACCGTATGGGCCGGCATACTGTTGTTTACGGCACGGGCTGTTTCGATTAAATGAAGTGGCACCTGGCTCTCGCGTGCGCGTTCGATAAGATAATATGGATCCACCGGAATGCAATGCCCCCCGACGCCACAACCGGGATAATGCGGCAAAAATGCAAACGGTTTCGTGGACGCGCCATCGATGACATGGAGGATATTGATCCCCCATTTTTCAAAGGCGATCGCCAACTCGTTAACAAAGGCGATATTCACGTCACGAAAGGCGTTTTCGACCATTTTGACAGCCTCGGCCTCTGCGACAGAACTCATTTCCTTTACGGCCCCCTGGGGGAGCAGGCGCCGATAGAACGCACTGGCCTGTTCCGTACTCTCACGATTCACCCCTCCGACCACACGCGGAAGATTCCCCACACGCCAATGGTTGTCCCCGGGATTGATACGTTCAGGACAATGGGCAAGAAACAATTCACCAGCCGCAACAGAAAGTCCGGATCCTTTCTCTAGGATGGGTTTTATGACCGTTTCCGTAGTTCCCGGATAGATGGAGGATTCGATGACAACAAGTGTTTCAGGACGCAGGTAAGGGGCCACGGAACGACAGGCCTGTTCCAGCGGAGCCAAATCAGGGACATGATCCTCGGTCACAGGAGTGGGAACACAGACCACGACGATTCCGGCCTGTTCAACGGCGTGAAATCGGGTGGTTGCGCGAAGGCCGTCCTTTCCTTCGGCTGCCAACGCCCGTTCAATGGCCTCATCGCGGAATGGACTCCGTCCGTGGGCGATCGCACGAATTTTTTTGGAATCGGTATCGATCCCCATGACATTGAATTTCTGTTTTTTTGCCAGAAGGGCAAGGGGAAGACCGACATATCCAAGTCCAATAACAGCGACCGTTTGGCTTCTCTTTTGACGTGAGTGAAGGGGACTCTCCTCATGAAGAGGATCTAAAAGTTTCGGAAAGACGTTCAGCGAACCGCGAACGGCCCTGCGCCGGGATGTCAAACGACTCTCGGCAAGAAGACGAGTTGAAAACATACAGGTGATGGAAATCATCCATTAAATACGGGATAAGGAACATTCCAAAACCGAAAAAGGGTTTGGATAGGGCGATCAGAAGGAGGCCTTCATGAAAATGGATGATGCGAAGACGGTACCCCGACCTTTATGAGCCGCCTTTTAAAAAGGCAAGCGATTTTTTGTTCGGACGACGAGGCTTGACTCTCATCAAAAAGAAGAAATTGTTTGACGACGAAATGCCGGAAAATGAAAGAAATTTCGTAGCGTCAACATGCAGGCAGAGAGGAGAGCCTGCATCGCCCAAAGGGCCCCGTAAAAAAATGAATAAAAGAAAGGGACAACCGAGAACAACAGAGGATCTTCCAGCCATTGGATCATTCATCTTCATCTGCAACCTCCATTTCCATCTTGACATGAATGCAAAAATTCGGCTAGGGTGATCCTAGTCTCCCTTTTCTTTTCATCCCATGAAAAAAAGAATCTTTCTCCTCTCTGTCCTCATCACTCTCGGAACCGCCGGAGGGGCGTCTTCTCTGTTGCGCACGCCTTCCCGGGCCGCCAAACCGGAAATTCCCTCCCCGGCTTGGATCTCGGCGGAATCCAACGATTCCTTCCGATACACCTTCAAAAAAGAAGGTATCCTTCTCGCTTCGTCTTCCATGATTGAAAGTCCAAGCCGTTTCTGGTGGCTTTCTTCCGGAGGGGCCCTTATTCTTAAAAATGGAAAGGGGATGACTCTCCACGGGGAGCAAGAAAAAAACAGCCGTCTGCAAAAACGCTCTGCGCTTTTTAACAGCGAACATTCCGATGGAGGATTCCATCCGCAGAATATTTTTCGGCTCGTGACGCGCAACGCTTGGAAAAATTTTTCTCAGGAAATTTACGTAAAAATTGACCGAATCAATCTGTCAGACAGTCTCGATCGTGATGCCTCGGATGGCATTCTTCTCTTCAACCGTTATCAAGACCAAGAAACGCTCTACTACGCGGGAGTCCGCGTGGATGGTTCTGCAGTCATCAAGAAAAAAAATCAAGGGACCTATTCTACCCTGGATCAACGCCCTTTTTTCGAAACGAACGGCCAGATCTACGATCGAATAAAAAACCCAAATTTTCTCCCGACCCAGAGATGGGTTGGTCTTCGGAGCGTCGTGCAAACGCTGGAAGACGGCCGCGTTCGCCTTCAACTCTTTATGGATCGTTCAGCTGTGGGGATATGGGAACTTGCAGCCGAAGCTACCGATGACGGTTCCGTTGGAGGACCAGCTATTCAAGACGCCGGGTATGCCGGTCTGCGGTTGGATTATCTGGACGCCACGATGGATAACTATTTTATTCAAGAAAAATAGGCAGGCTTTTTGAACCCCTACGGCATCATCTGCATTATACTGCTTCCGTGCTCCATCATCTGATTGCCTTTTTCACCCACTGTCCGTCCACTTTCCTCATTGTTCCCATCTGCATCATGGACGTACCCTTCTCGCATAGCCCAAAGAAAAGGGATAGAGATTTTTTCCAAGCCATAACCGACCAGGCCCTCGACGATAAAAGATGCGACCACGAAAATAATCAATGCATTTATCTCACTTCTCAATCCTTGAAACATCCATTTGTAAAAAAGCCGTCTGTTTCCCCATGGACCAACCCTGCTCTTTTCGAATCACCCCCCATGCGATGATTCGCTGACCTTGTTCTAGACTATCCGTACATCGGAATGTTTCGTATTCTTCTTTTACGATCCCCCCTGGTTGTTTGATCAAAATCTCTTGAGCGTCACACCGATACTTATCTAACCAGATTCGCCGACCGTCCTGTGCGTCGACAAACATTCCCACCCCTCCCGTATTACAAGGTCTGCGAGATCCCACTGGCTCATCATCCATCACACAACCTAACTCGGTTCCTCCAAAACCACCGACCCCTATCACCCCCTCTACTTTGTCGAGAGAACTTTGCCAAAAAGAGACGACACAGCCCGATCCAATGAGTCCTAAAAAAAGAAAAAAGAAAACGAATTTCCTATGCAGACGTTTTAGCACAGCCCTACAAAAACCACCAAAATTTTTTAGGTTTTGATAAAAAGCAAACTCGCCTTCGCCATGCGAACCTTTGCATCTGCCGAGTAATACTTTCCCGTCTTTCAAAATCATTCCCCCGACACCGACTTTTGGTCTCTGTTGTCCATTCATATTTTAGTACGCAGTTGTTCGTGTTCGATGATACGGCTTGTCGTCAGGAAACTTTTCCTGCGTAGCAAGCCATAAATGATCGTTTACTTCAAACGACATAATTTGCGGACGGCGCTTTTTGACGTCCTGCTTTATCAATTCAACCGCCCAAATGGTATTCGCACGCAACTCCACTTCTTCGGATGAGTTATGCACAATTTCCGTTTTCGTATCTATCTTTTTGGCGAGCGTCGTTGTGTACTCCAAGATGCCGAGCTTACGAAGTATTTGGGGGAGTTTGTAATCCGCACATGCGGTAAATGCATCTATGTTTTTGAGTTCTCCCAAACCATTGCCTTTAAAAATCTGATAAATATCCGCAACCAGCAACTGTGCTCGTTTATAAAAATAAACGTGCTGATCTCTGTACGGCGATACATCAAGAAATGAGGGGAAATTTTGCACGATACGTTCCAAAAGTTTTAGCGCGTCGCCTTTCGCTTCGGCGATAAGGTTCCTCGCTTTACCGCCAAACTTTGCGCTCATATTCAAACCTATTTCCCGCAAAATCTTCCATCGTTCTTCTAAAAGGGGAATTTCCGTATTACCGCGGAAAATATGCGCCAGCTCCTCCTGTGAGATTTTGGAACAAAAATCAAAATCGAGAAGCGTCGCGCCTTCCTCAATACCGCGTCCGAGCGCAAGAATCATTCCCCACGCGCCATCGTGGACTTTACCTTTATATTCAACGGTCCACTTTGGCTCGCCCCAGTAACAAAAACTGAGCACGTTAAAAAGAATAACAAAATGCAATTTATCGTCTTCGCTGAAATGAGAAAAATTGAAAGGCGCGGCGTTAAGCCAATGTTCGGCCTTGCCGTGGTCAAAACCTTTAGAAAATTCAAGAAGGCATTCGTGATTTATCCGAACCAACTCAGAGTTTTCCATGACAAATTTTGTTGTGTCTAAAATCTTGTTCATACTGTTTGCTGGCAGGTCAGGGTCTTCAGGATCTCGAAATTTTCACGATCTTCCTCAACTGGCTCTTGTGCTTGCGTCATATTACATCAACAAGAAGTACGAAAACGGAATCAACAAAACTTTTTCATCCTTAGAGAGCGAGAGCTCGCGCGAGGAAATGACAACACCACGGTTGATACCACGATCCTTCATCGATTGCGCCACTTGGGCTGTACCCTTTTCTCCACTCCCAACTTCAATCGCAACCTCCTGACCGTTGAGCATCTGAAGGATAAAGTCAGCTCCACCTTGGGAGGGATCGTAAAGAAGCGTTCCTGCACGTTTGGAGGCGAATTCTCGATAGAGATGCAATGCCACAATGTCCTCCCAATACTTGCCGCGACGAGTGGCCATCGTCCCATCTGATCCAGCAATCGAGAGAAGCGAAGCACGAAGAGCAGGACTCATGAAGCAGTACTTCGTCGGTTTCTTTACGGAGCTTGTAGCAGAACCGTAGGGAGGGATCTTGATGAGACATTCGGCGTCTTTCAAAACCTCAAGTGCGCCAGCAAGGGTTGTGCCATTCGCTCCGATCAAGGCGGCGAGTTTAGAAACTGCTAGCGTGTCATTGGCCTCCGCAAGCAAATAGAGAAGCCGACGTATCATGGCAATCGTTTCTATTCTCAAACTCCCAATGCGAGGAACGTCCGTGTTGATAATTTTGTCGATCAACGTATTGAGGGCCTCATACACCTGATTTTTGTCTGGATAGTTGAGAGCGAAAGGAAAGGTGCCAATTTCAAGATAGTGATTGATATCCAGCTCATCGACCTTTGACCAGTACTGAGCGATCTTGCTTTCAATGGACTTGAGGAACGCAAACGATTCGGCAACGGACGCGGGTCCATACACCGCGCTTCGAATTTCTTCCTTTAATCCTTTCACCGGAGCGATACCGTGGTGAATCATCTCGTATTCCGTGAAGTTCATTGGATATAAACGTTCAAGCGTTGAACGTCGAGCCACATCCGGATTTGATCGCAGTTCTAAAGCCGATGATCCGGTACAGAAGATAAACACCTGCTTGGACTTATCAAAAAGTGCTTTAAGAACAACGCCCCACTTCGGGTCATACTGTGCCTCGTCAATGAAAAGCAGAATTGGCTTTTGTTGCTTCTCAAACGATACGCCTAAAACTACCTCATACGCTTCAATGATTTCTCGAAGCGAAAGATCAAGGTTTTCAACTGCGTCATCAAGCGAAACAAACAGCGCATGGCTTTTCGGTAAGTCCATCTTTTTGAACTCGGCCAATACCTCAAAGTAGGTTTGCGCCATGATGGTTGTTTTTCCGACCCCGCGTAGACCCGGCATGATTACCCAACGCTGATCAGATTTTCCACTTAGAAACCCTTTGTAATATTGGCGAATTTTTACAATGATGTTGCGAGTATTATTCCTCGCTCCTTTGGGATTCTTAAGATAGCCCTCTAGGCGGGCCTCGGCTCGAACAAGCTGATTTTGTACGTAATTGAGGGCTTCTTGTCGCATATCCAGTGTGGTATAAACAAACAACGGTTTATTTATATCACACTTGGAATAAATTTAAAAGGGAGCAATACACCTATATTTCCAGGGTATTTGAATCAAATTTGTTTACAATCGTAACTTTAAAAGAAAAAAACGAAAAAACCACGACTTTTGATGCCGTGATTTCCTCTTGGCAGGGGCGGAGGGAATCGAACCCGCGTTACCGGTTTTGGAGACCGGTGTCCTACCATTGAACGACGCCCCTAAGCGGCAAAATCGTATCATGGCTCTGGACGATTCTCAAGGGAAAAACCTCCTTCGCTTTTTTGAAAAAAATACGGGTTATCCCCATCCCCCTTTCAAACCCCAAGGAAATTGCTATACTTTTGCTGTGTTTCACTCTTTAATGCCATCCTTATGGCCAAAATGTCGAAGAGTCAGCTCGTGGCCGCTCTCGCTGATGCGACCGGCTTGTCCAAAAAACAAGCCAGCGAATTCATGGATAAGATCCTCGAGCTTGCGTATGGCGAGGTACGCAAGAACGGCGAGTTCGTGATCCCGGGACTCGGAAAATTGGTGAAAGTCGACCGACCGGCTCGCATGGGCCGCAATCCGGCCACTGGCCAATCCATCCAGATTCCAGCCAAGACCGTCGTCAAATTCCGCGTTGCCAAAGCCGCCAAGGACGCCCTCCTCTAAACAAAAGGAAGAAAAAAGACCGCCTTCTCGGCGGTCTTTTTTTCTTTAAAAACAGCTCTATTTTGTCTCCTTATGTGCAAGATGTTTGCGGCACCAGCGACAAAATTTACTCAACTCTAATCGTTGCTTAAGAACCTTTTTATTCTTACGGGAACGATACCCGACCCGACGACAGGCCGTACATTCCAGTTTGATCATGTTATCCTGAGACATATATTTTTTGTGGCAGTATCTTAACACGACGGTCTTTGGACGTCAACGCGCGCGGGCCGATGGAGCCGAAAGTGGGATTCGAACCCACGACCTACGGTTTACAAAACCGTTGCTCTACCACTGAGCTATTTCGGCAACTGGTGGGCAGGGTAGGATTCGAACCTACGAAGGCGTAAGCCAACAGATTTACAGTCTGTCCCGTTTGACCGCTTCGGTACCTGCCCGTATTTAGTTTGATTCGTGTCCTCCTATGCTCCCCAAAAACTTCAAAGGACCCTCCTCTCCACTCCGACTGTACAGACCCCAACTGGCAAAATGAGGTTTTTCGGCTCATGCTAGAAACAAAATCGCCTTTTTGAAGTTTTTTCCCGTCATCACGGACGGCCCCTTCCACAGGTGATTTACATTGTCTTGCGATGAGGATTATATGCCATTCCCATTCAGGTGGTCAATTGTCCCGTTATGGGCCATTAAAAATGGTTCCCTAGTGTAGATCGGATGGGCCATAATTCGGTTACCGTGTTGCCATAGGACTATGGCAACCAAACAGGACATCTTCAAGGAACAACTGGTAGCATGGCTCAGCCCGTGGAAACAGAAAGGCAAGCAGGGGATCGTGAGGAAACATCGTCATACCCGAAAAATCAAAATACCGTGCGCTCCGTCCCCCCGAAAGGAGAAGAAACGCACGGTGAAGCTGCTTCGAGAAAGGACAAAGGTGAAAGATCCCGAGAGAGAAGCAGGGTCCCAAGGGATCAGGGGGTCACTCCGGGAGGAAGGAAGGCGGACGCGGAGCCACAGCTCGGATCCGCAAGGCCGACCCTGCACGAGTCGAACCTGAG